>CALABZ010000285.1 GCA_937888615.1 uncultured Lentisphaeria bacterium
TATTGGACTGATTGCGGAAGCTTTTCACGCCTGGCAGCGGGGCGAAAATTACGAAGACAAAGCGGCGTTCTGCTACTCCGCGACCCTTGCCGACATTGAGAAAAACGATTTTGTCCTAACGCCGGGGCGTTACGTCGGCGCAGCGGAAGTCGAAGATGACGGCATCCCCTTTGCCGATAAAATGGCCGACTTGACCGCCAAACTCAAAGTCCAGTTTGCCGAAAGTGAACGTCTGACTGCAGAAATCAAAAAAAATCTCGCGGGGTTGGGCTATGAGTTTTGAATGGCCAGAAATTCCAATTGATGATTTAAAGGCACCTGTGAAAGGTTCTATCGCTATGGGTCCCTTTGGATCCAGGATAAAAAAAGAGAATTTCACAGAAGAAGGAATTCCTGTATTAAAAGGAGGGAATCTTCATGGTGCTTTTGTTGATGATACGGACTGCGATTTTCTTACTCCAGAAAAAGCTGATGAGCTTTCATCCGCAAATGCTTTTAAAGGAGATATTGTTATAACACATCGTGGCACAATTGGACAAGTTAGCATTATACCGGAAAATGCTAAATACGAGCGTTTTATAGTATCTCAAAGCCAATTAAAAGTTTCGTTAGATCGAAAAATGGTCAATCCATATTTTGTCAATTACTTTTTGCGGAGCCCACTTGGACAACATCGTTTATTGTCCTATTCTTCTCAGGTTGGCGTTCCCGCTATTGCTAAAGCATCTACATCCGTAAGACAAATAAAAGTACCTTGCCCTGATATTAGAGTTCAGAATGAAATAGTCAAAGTATTAAAAGACCTCGACGATAAAATTGCCAAAAACAACGAAATTAATCAGACGTTAGAAGCGATGGCACAGGCGTTGTTTAAGAGTTGGTTTGTGGATTTTGATCCGGTGAAAGCCAAGATGGAAGCCCGCGCCAATGGCGGTGATGACGAAGTGGTGCGCCACGCGGCCATGACGGTGATTTCCGGCAAATCGGCCGAAGAACTTGTCGCGTTTCACACCGCCAATCCCGAAGCCTACGCCGAACTCGCCGCCACCGCCGACCTCTTCCCCGAATCGCTAGTAGAAAGTGAACTCGGCCTGATCCCGGAGGGATGGGAAGTGAAACCTTTATCTGCAACTATCCAATTGGTTGGAGGTGGTACGCCAAAACGTTCAGAGCCTTTGTTTTGGGATGGAACCATCCCTTGGTTTTCAGTGAAAGACATTCCTCACGAAGGAAACATTTTTGTAATTGATACAGAAGAAAAAATCACTGAACTTGGTTTATCGAGAAGCTCAACAAAGCTTCTTGAAACTGGTACGACCATTATTACTGCTCGCGGTACCGTTGGCAAATTGGCAATCGTGGGAAGGCCAATGGCAATGAACCAATCTTGTTATGGAATAAAAGGAATATCTCCATACTTTAATTATTTTAATTTGCAAAGTCAAGTATCAATTCTGCGGCAAAATACGCATGGGGCAGTGTTTGATACTATTACTCAAACAACCTTTGATTCCGCTTATAGCGCAATTCCTATAGAAAAATCAATTATCAGCCATTTTGAATGCAAGATAACTTCATCGATGGAAAGCATAAAAAATAATTGTTGCGAGAATCAATCACTAATTCAACTTCGTGATACACTTCTCCCAAAACTTCTTTCCGGCGAAATGGATCTATCAGAATTCGATTCAAATGAGGTCGATATATGAGTGATAAAAATATATTGGACTGCAATGAAACAGAAGCTAACGAGTTTTTTTCCCGATCATCAAGTTTTTGTAATATTGATTTACCTCAGTATTTTGATTTCACTCCTGTTCTTTCCAGAATTAATAAAGAAATAGCAGAGAAAGAACTTAGAAGTTTTTGTAAATCAATGCCAAAGGACTTCAGTGGTGTCAATTATAAAATATATTCGAATAAAGATGGGAAATATGCATGGCGACCATTGGAGCTAATAAATCCTGTTCTGTATATTAATTTAGTAAATTTAATAACAGAAAAAGATAATTGGGATAAAATAAAAAATAGATTGACAAAGTTTCAAGTCAATCCTAAAATAAAATGTGTCAGTATGCCAATTGTTGCATCCCGTGAGAACGCGGAAAAGGAAGAACAAATACTCTCTTGGTGGGAAAATTATGAGCAAGTGTCTATTGAAAAATCATTAGATTATTCATATATGTTTGAAACAGATGTGACAGACTGTTACGGTTCGATTTATACTCATGCAATTGCATGGGCAATAGAAACACTGAAAATAGCAAAAGAAAGCAAGGGGAAGGGAAATTTACTCGGCGATAGAATAGATTTTTGTATTCGAGAGATGCGTTATGGACAAACCAACGGTATCCCTCAAGGATCAATTCTGATGGATTTTATTGCAGAAATTGTCCTCGGTTATGCGGACCTTAGGCTTTCAAAAAAAATTACAAATGAAGAAATAAATGATTTTTATATCCTTCGTTATCGAGATGACTATAGGATTTTTGTCAACAACCCACAGGATGGCGAGAAAATAATAAAGCATTTGACTGAAGTATTGGCATCCTTGGGAATGAAGATTAATGTCTCAAAAACTAAAACGCAGTCCGATATCATTACGCATTCAATAAAAGCAGATAAGTTAGCGTGGATCAAAAAAACATCTTCTGGAAAAAGTTTGCAAAAACAACTTTATTTCATTCATGATCACGCAACAGCTTATCCGAATAGTGGGTCTTTAATTCGCGCGTTGAGTAATTTTAAAGAACTTTTACGGAAAACGGAAGTACAAAAAAACGAGTTAATACCCATGATTGCAATCGTTGTTGATATTGCATATAAAAATCCTAAAACTTACGCAATGTGTGCCGCGATTCTTAGTATTCTGCTAACTGATATTAAAACGAAAGATGAGAAGCAAAACGTAATAAATAAAATACTGAAACGTTTTTTGCAAATTCCTAATACTGGCCACTTGGAGATATGGCTTCAGCGCATAACTTTAACATTTGACAAAGAGAGAAGTTATGAGGAAAAACTTTGCCGTTTGATAAGTGGAGAAACTGTACAACTCTGGGAATACGGCTGGTTGAATGAAGGATCGAGTCTTGGTAAATTCGTGCAAGATACTTCAAAAATGGTTAACAATAAAGCGCTAAGTAAAATTAGTCCAGAAATTCAAGCAGAAGAAGTGGATATTTTCTTGGATTATTATAGCAGAAAGTAAATTAACATTGGGCAGTAGGTTATGATAAACGAAGATCAATTAGAGCAGTTCTGTTTGGAATGGTTTCGGGAGAGCGGATGGAATACGCTTTATGGCCCCGATATCGCGCATGACGGGACAACGCCGATGCGCAACAGTTACCACGAAGTCTTGCTCAAGGAGGAAGTACAAAAGGCGTTTGCGCGGATCAATCCCCACTTGCCGGAGTCGTGCTTTGAGCAAGTTTATCTCGCCCTGACGAAACCCGAAAGCCTCGATTTGATCACCAACAATCGGGCATTTCACCGCATGTTACTATCCGGCGTCCCCGTTGAATATAAAAAAGAGGATCGCCTGATCCATGACCACGCCTTTTTGATTGATTTTGATCACGTAGAAAAAAATCGCTTCCTTGGCGTCAATCAATTTACCATCAGCGGTATCAAGCAGCCGCGCCGTCCCGATGTGGTCTGTTTCATCAATGGCATCCCGATTGCGGTCTTGGAACTGAAGAGTCCACAGGATGAAAATGTCGATATCTGGGACGCATTCAATCAGATTCAGACCTACAAAGAGGAAATCAGCGATTTATTTATCAGCAACGAAGCGTTGATCGTCAGTGACGGATACACCGCCAGACTCGGATCTTTGACCGCCAATCAGGAACGCTTCATGCCGTGGCGCACCCTCGCCAGCGAAGACGACCGTCCCCTTTTAGAGTGGCAACTCGAAACCATGGTACGCGGGTTCTTCAAACCGGAACTCTTTCTGGATTACATCCGCTTTTTCGTCCTCTTTGAAAGCGACGGCGACAGAATTATTAAGAAAATCGCCGGATATCATCAATTTCATGCGGTCCGCGAAGCCGTTCGCGCGACCGTCATTGCCGCCCAAGAGCCGGGCGGAAACGCCAATACCGTGTTGCAGTGTACGATTCACGGCAAAGAATTGTTCCCCGGCAGCAAAAAAGCCGGTGTCGTCTGGCACACCCAAGGCTCCGGCAAAAGTATCTCGATGTGTTGCTACGCCGGAAAACTACTGCAACAGCCGGAAATGAAAAATCCAACGCTGCTCGTCGTTACCGACCGCAACGATTTGGACGGTCAGCTCTTCGCCACCTTCTGTGGCGCGGAAGAGTTGCTTAAGCAAACGCCGGTTCAAGCCGCCGACCGCGAGGCGTTACGTAAACTCCTCGCCGAACGCGAATCCGGCGGCATTATCTTTACTACCGTCCAAAAGTTTGCCATCGAAGATGGCGAAACGGGCCATCCGCTTTTGAATGACCGACATAATATTGTGGTGATTTCCGATGAAGCGCACCGCAGTCAATATGGTCTCAAACCCATATTAACCAAAGATGGCGAGTATAAATACGGTTATGCCAAACACCTCCGCGACGCCGTCCCCAACGCCACTTTCATCGGTTTTACCGGGACACCCATTGCCCAGGAAGACAAAGACACGCGAGCGGTCTTTGGGGAATACGTTTCCATCTACGATATTCAAGACGCCGTCAATGACGGAGCCACGGTTCCGATCTATTATGAGTCACGACTGGCCAAGCTTGACATCAACACCAAAGAGATTGAAAAGCTCTCCGCAGATGTTGAAGAAGTCGTCGAAGACGATGAGGATATCTCCAGTCGCGAAAAGACCAAAAGCGAATGGAGTCGATTGGAAAAATTGGTCGGCGCCGCCCCTCGTATAAAAGAGGTCGCCCAGGATATCGTGACTCATTTTGAAACGCGTAACAAAACCATGGAGAGTAAGGCGATGACTGTAGCCATGAGCCGCGATATTTGCGCTCATCTTTACAATGAAATCGTAAAACTCCGTCCGGAATGGCACGACCCGGACCCGGAAAAAGGCGCAATCAAAATTGTTATGACCGGTTCTGCTTCCGACAAACCGCTTCTCCAGCCGCACATCTATAACAAGCAAACGAAAAAACGACTGGAAAAGCGCTTCAAAGATGCGAACGATCCATTGAAGTTGGTCATTGTTCGCGATATGTGGCTGACCGGATTTGATGCCCCTTGCTGCAACACCATGTATATTGACAAGCCGATGAAAGGGCATAACTTGATGCAGGCCATCGCTCGCGTCAATCGCGTTTTCAAAAACAAACCCGGAGGGTTGGTTGTCGATTATATTGGTATTGCCAATGAGCTGAAACACGCCTTGCAAATCTATACCGATGCCAAAGGCAAAGGCGAACCGACGCTTCGCGCCGAGGAAGCATATGCGGTTCTTGCCGAAAAAATGGATACCATCCGGGGAATGTTTGCGAAAAACACCAAGGCGGAAGGGCTTGACATCAGCAATTTTGAAACGCAACCGCAAAAGCTCCTCGTCCCTGCGGCAAACTATATCTTGGGATTGCCCGACGGGAAAAAGCGTTTCCTGGACTTAGTGCTTGCCGCAACCAAGGCGTTTTCGCTTTGCTGTACCTTGGATGAGGCAAAAGAGTTTCACAAAGAAATCGCCTTTTATGCGGCAATTAAAGCCGCAATCGTCAAGCACACTTCGGTGAATAAAAAACTGACCCAGGATGAGAAAAATTCTGTACTAAAGCAGATTTTGGATAATTCGATTGTGGCGGATGGCATAAACGACATCTTCGCCATGTGTGGTTTATCAAAGCCCAATATCGGGCTCTTGTCGGATGAATTTCTCGATGAGGTCCGCCAAATGCCACAAAAGAATTTCGCCGTCGAACTGCTTGAAAAGTTATTGAAAGATGGCATCAGAGCCAAAACCAGAAATAATGTGGTTCAAGAAAAGAAATTTTCCGACCGCCTGCAAGAGACGCTGCGAAAGTATAATAATCGAGCCATTGAAACCGCCCAGGTCCTCGAAGAACTTATTCAGATGGCCAAAGATTTCCAATCCGAAATGGCGAGAGAAGATGCTCTGGGGTTAAATCCGGATGAAATCGCATTTTACGATGCGTTGGCAAGTAACGAGAGTGCAGTACGAATGCTCGGCGACGAGACGCTCAAGAAAATCGCAGTGGAAATTACCGAAAAACTCCGCAACTCCACCACCGTGGACTGGCAAGTTCGCGACAGCGTTCGGGCTAAATTGAAAATTCTTGTGCGTAGAACTCTTCAACGCTGGAAATATCCACCGGATAAAACCCCGGAAGCCATCGAACTGGTGATGAAGCAAGCAGAAGCATTGTCAAATTCGTGGAGTTCATGAGGTTAAAAATTCAAAACGAATACCTAAACGAACTGGGGTTGCCACTATTACCGTAACCCGATAAAAGGAGCCGAAAAAGAAATGACGATACGCGGAAAAAGCATTAATTTATTTTTGATGGATGGCTCTGTGACCGGTTGCATCAAGTGTTCGCTGTCCAACTGGACCGGCATCGCCTATAAAATTCCCCGCACCGAGCTGGACAACTGCAAAAACCGCAATGACCTCAAGCAAAGCGGTGTCTATTTTCTGTTCGGCAAATCCGATCAGACCGGAGAAGACGTGGTTTATATCGGGCAAGCCAGCGCACGAAAAAATGGCGAAGGCATCCTGAATCGCCTGCTGGAGCATAAACGGAATCCGGAAAAAGACTATTGGACGGAGGCCGTGGTGTTCACGACTTCAAACAATTCCTTTGGCCCCACCGAGATCAGCTATCTTGAAAATCGCTTCGCCGCGCTTGCGACGGAAGCCCATCGTTACCGGGTGACCAACGGCAACGAACCAACTTCCGGCAATACCACGGAGGAAAAAGAGAGCGAGCTGGAAGAATTTGTTGACTACGCGATGATCGTAATGGGAACCCTGGGGCATAAGGTATTCATTCCGATCTCCCGGAATGAAATTTCATTGGTCGCCGACGACGGATCGGTTAGCCATGATTCAGAACCGACATTGTGCTTGAATACAGCCAAGGCCAATGCCAAGGGGAAACGTACCAGTGACGGGTTTGTCGTTTTCAAAGGCAGTAAAGTTGCCTCCGCACCAACCAAAAGCTGTCCCGACAGCGTAAAGTCACTACGAAAAAAAAATACGGACCGGATTGATATAAATCATACGCTGACCGAGGATGTGCTTTTCAGCAGTCCGTCCGCCGCTGCCGGTTTTGTAAATTATGCCAGCGCGAATGGACTAATCATGTGGGTTGCCGAAAATGGGAAAACACTGAAAGAACTTGAGAGCAAAGAATAGCAGTCATGCTCACTGATGTCATTGCCATTGTAAGGCGATTATTTGTAGAGATATGTGAATATCTGCCCATATATGTGTGATTTTTTTACCTGCGGCAATGTCCTAGCCAGAAAAATCCGACGGCGAACCCGGGGGGGGGCGGGTGCTTTCCGGATGGCAATGCCGCGCTGATGCTGGTTGGCGCCAGGCTGAGGCACATTACCGCCACCAAATGGGGCACCCGGCAATATATGGATATCAAAAAACTCTACGAAGAAGGAGGTGTTCAGTAGAAAAAGGCGGGACGCCTGCGCAACATTCGCCCCTGCTCCTGCGGAGCTCCCGGTCGGGTCGAATTTGCTCCGGCTACCCAAGCACCAGCGTTAATCTGTAATCAATCGGATAAACAAATGTGCGCATAATTACGGACACTACCAAAGGGGGGACGCCTGCGCAACATTCGCCCCTGCTCCGGAGCTATAATTGGGAACGCCCACATAGCAGCCTTGGCGGAAGTTCCCCAATGGAACGTTACTTCGAACTGGCAAAGGAAACACCATTTTTAAATGAAGTTTTGGCTATTATGACGGCTCCAAAGAAAAAGTTCAGGAACAGAATTATGCTTTAGATTCCGCATTGAGAAAATTGAAACAATCTCTGTGAATCGTACATTTTAATACATGCCGAAACAAATTCAAGCGTTGTTGCAGGATGACAACGCGCCGGGCACATTGTCATCCTGCAGTTTATTGGTTCAGATTATTTTTTACGATAACCGCATTTGGGGCAGACGCCGTTGACCAGCGCGATTCCGCAGAGCGGGCAGCGGTCAATGGTCTTGTTAACCGGGTATTCCTGGCAGGCGGCATTGACTCCGCTGGTGAAAGTAATCTTGGCGATGTTGAGCTTATCCTTCAGGAGGTCGTAGACGATCTTGATCATGCCTTCGACCGTCATCGTCTCTTTGGTGACCACGATACGGCAATCCGGATAGGCGGTGGCGAGTTCCGTCTTGAAGGCGGCTCCCTTCATCGTGTTGGTGGGCGCACCGTTCTTGATGCCCTGTTTTTCATAGACATCCATGATGGCGGGCAGCAGCGGATCGTCCTCGCGCAGAATCAGTGCATGGTCAAAATTCTTCAGCACATTCCAGGCCGTCTTCTGGATTTCATTGCAGGGGAAAACCATATTGACGCCCATGTTGACGGTATCCTCAACCTCAATCGTGAGGACGCCGCTGTGGCCG
>CALABZ010000286.1 GCA_937888615.1 uncultured Lentisphaeria bacterium
ATACAAATTGGGGTCTCCGGGTGACCAGAGGCGCGGCGAATCCACCTTGAGTTCCAAGCTGCCGGCGGCTTCACTGGTCACGGAGAACTCACGGCGCTCGACTGTTTTGCCATCGGCAACAGAAAGAACCGCGACGCCCGGCGTCCAAGCCGCATTCGGCGCGGCGTTCAATGCATAGTCGATCACCATACGCCCATCGGCGTCTGCCACCAGCCGCAAACACTCGACAAACCGTTCCGGCAGAATTACAAGGCGCGCCGATTGCCAGATGCCGCCTTTGATCGCGGTCCGTCCCCAAAGTGCTCCATAGGTCCGGGTCAGCTTCGAAGTGTGCTCCCTGAAGTCGGCTCTCACTCGCAGGGCGATCCGGTTTTCTCCAGGACGGATAAATGGCGTGACGTCCACCGCAAAAGGAATGTAATCGCCGTGATGCCGCCCGGCCGCTTTACCATTGACAAAAAGTTCGGCTTCATATCCGATTGCATCGAATTCCAGCAGAATGCGCTCGCCGACGGAATACACCGGCAGGTTAAACGTCCGGCGGTACCAACCGGAAAAATATGGACCGCCTTCGAAATCCGGTCTTATCTCCCGAATCCTGCCGGTCGCCTTGTCCCGGACCGGCTGTTTAAAGTCGAACCAGTTCCGTGGTACCCGGAACGGGCGCCATTGCGAACTGGCGGCGATTTCCTCCGCCACATCTGGAAAGGGAACAGCCGATTCAGAGAGACCAGAGAATTCCCAGGTCCCGTCGAGCGGCAGTTCGCGACGGAAGTCGGCGGGACAAATCACCCCCGCTCCGGGAATTGCCACGGTAAGTTCCCTCGGTTCGATCCCCGGAAGCTGCATTCCGGCAGCCAGCACCAGCAGCAGTAACAGCAGTCTTTTTGCAGCCATGTTCAATTATCCATAACCTGATAGAATCCGGTCCATAACGATTTGCGCATTAAATCCGTACGCGAGAAGTTTGCCACATGCCCGTCCATCAGCGCCACATTGGCGGTACCGGAGTGGCGATACGCCGGTTGTGCCGCCGCGGTACCCGCCAGGCTTTCTCCTCCTGAAGCAAAATAGCGTTCAGTGCTGATCCACCACCAGATCACCCCCCAGTCTAGGCCATCGATAAAAGCCAGCCGCTCTGAAGAATTTCGAATCTTCGCCAGCTTATAGGCGATGACCGCATCCCTTGTCAGCCCTGAGCTATAATAATTGGCTTGCGAAGGAGTTACCTCTTCGCTGGTCATGCCGTAGCTGTGCTGAATGCTGGGCTGCCCCAAGGAGTTCAGCTTGAGCTTCAAACCAGCACTGGAGTTCGGGCAAAGCAGCCGGGGATACCATGTCGCTGCATTGGCGTTTTCGCCGTTGTCTCCAAGTAAGCGGCGAAAAGGAATGTTCTGGTGCCACCCAGGATAGGTGCTGCCATTCATTCGACATGGTACGAAATAACCGTCATAAGAATCCGCGTACATCAAGCCGGCCGCGACATAATTCTTCAAATTATTGGTACACTGGGAACGCTTGGCGACTTCCCGCGCTTTGTTCAAAGCAGGCAACAGCATTGCCGCCAATATCGCAATAATTGCAATGACGACGAGGAGTTCAATTAAAGTAAAACCTCTGCGTATTAGCGACTTACGTCGTCCATTCCGCACCAACTTTACCTCACTGACCAAACCGTGCGTGAAGTTTTCCCTCACACGGCTTTCCCTTTGAAATTCATAAGACAGCATTTGTACACCTCCTATCTGGTTTTGATTAATGCTGGTAAATACAACAAATTGTGTTGGTAAAAGAAACTGTTTTTCCATTTTCTTGTACCACGAATATCCTTTCGATGTTTACATCGCCGCCAATAGAGCCGGAGTTGTGTGCATACATATCTCGCTACTCTTTCCGCGGCTTTGTAACTGTTGCCTATCCTGTAATACTGCGCCCAGCCTCTTAATTTGCTGTTTATCTTTCCAACCGCGTCTTCCAGCGGCGTTCCAAGTCTTATGTCCTTGAAAGTCTCCTTTATGCCCTGTTGAAATTTAACAACCCGTTCAGATTGCGGAAATTTAATGCGAACCCATCTCTTTTTGCTGAATGAGTGCGCTTCTTTGTAAATGAAACCCAGAAATTTAAAGCCTTTTCGCACATGACAGATTTTTGTCTTGTCTTCGTTTAACTTCAATTTCAGTTGTTCCAGTTGCTTTCTTAATTCCCTCAGCACATATCTTGCCTGACGTTCGCTTCGACACAGAAATACCATGTCATCCGCAAAGCGTATCAATTTCACTGTCGCGTTATTACTCCACAGCTTGTCGATTTCATGCAAGTATATATTACTCAGCAACGGACTCAATACTCCTCCCTGCGGTGTTCCGCAGTCTGTTTGTGCTATTGAGCCATCCTGCTCAAGGATACCCGCCTTGAGCCATTTCCGTATCAGGTGCAATATTCTTTTGGCACTGATACGTTTTCGCAATTTCTCCATCAGGTAGAGATGATCAATCGTATCGAAATACGATTTCAAGTCCACGTCCACAATCCATTTATTGTGATTGCTTATCCTGTGCACTTCATTCGCCGCCTGCTGGTTGCTCCTTTTCGGACGAAAGCCGTAGGAACAGTCGCGGAAGTCACATTCAAACAACGGTTCGATCACTATCTTTACCGCCATTTGCACCACCTTATCCCTGACCGTAGGTATTCCCAACGGACGGGTTTTGCCGTTGGCTTTGGGGATATTCACCCTGCGCACCGGCTGTGGATTGTATGTCTGGCTTTTCAGTTCCTTCTCGATTTCTGCGAGAAAGTTCTCTACGCCGATTTCATACTCTATATGCTTTACCGTCATTTTGTCTATTCCTGCCGCTTTGCCCCCTGCCCGCACTTTGTGCCACGCAGTTTGCAATATGTCCTTTCTATACACTTTGTCATACAACACCGCAAATCGCCGATTAGGGCTGATTTTGGCCGCCTTGTATATGCCGCGCTGAAAACGCCTGATTTTATTCGGTTGTTTGGTAGTGGTTTTCATCACATTCAACTATTATCTCGTTTTCTTTACGGTCTTTTTCAAACTAACGCCCCTTTGCTCCGAAAGAGTTATGTTGTCTCTTTCATCTTTCAGGTCGCTACTATGAGCGTCTCCGACTTCCTTACCCGCTTTGTTCAAGCTTTCAGCATTCCGCCTTATACTATCCCTTATCCTCTGTGGGAACGAGTTCGGCTCTCCCTGGTTGCTTTCACCTGCTTTCCAAACATACCATCGCCTTTTACACCGTTGGCGGAACATTTGCATATATCCACTTTCTTCAATGTTCCCGGCGGGTTTCGCCCATCGAACGGAGGCTCACCTTACCAAATTTACACGACTCTAACAATAATTACTGTCGCTTTACCTTTACGATGCCTGCGGACGTTCGGTTTCCCTACGGTCTGCTTGTTTGTCTCGCCGCTCTGATTGCTTACAAGTCATCCTTATGGATTCCCTTTCTCGCGACTTTGTCCCTCCCGCTTCACCAGCATTTGCCGATCGGAGGCAGACTACACGCCTGAAATGGATAATTGGCGTGTCCGGCACGTTTCAGCCGGATAGCAGTGTGATACCTTACCCAGGCACACGCTCAATGAGCGTGAAAAAATGATTCCGATTTTCTCTCATAAGACATCTCCTGGGTTGGGCCGTTAATTTGGTGCCTTTGTTGCCGAGCGTGTGGAGCAGCAATTCAATCAAGGGAAAATAGTGCTTCTGCATTTCGAACTCCTTATATGATGTTGGTGTTAAAAATCAATTTACTGCTGACCAGGCGGCGCGGCACAGGAATCGGGTCGCGACCACGCGCCATGCCGCCGATATATTGAACCGCTTCAGCGGCCATCTCCGCCAGCGGCATGTCGATGTGCATCACGCCGCTGCTTTCGGGATTGGCGGTGGCGACCTTGTCGAAACAGAGTACGGTCAAATCCCGGCCGATTTCGCGGCCGCAATTGTGGCAGCCGAGGAGAACGTAATCAAGGAAGTCGCCAACCGTAAGGAACAGGGCGTCGGGGGAAAATTTCCGCAGGAACTCCTCCACGTGGGAAACAGCGGAAATATCCAGACGCGGCAGCCGGCAATGCAACTCCTCTTTGCCAGCTTCACGACAGGCGACCGCATAGCCGCGCGACCGGGTTTCGTCGGCATAAGAACTGGCCGAAGAGCAACTGATCAGCCCTGTCCGCGTCCTGCCGATCTGAAAGAGAAATTCCAGCGCTCGGCGTGATTCAAGCTCATAATCAACGCTGAAATAGGCGATGTTGGCCAGATCGGTGAAGCGGTTGAGAAACACCACCGGGGTTCCGGCCGCGGAAATGGCGTCAAGCTTCTTCCAGACGGAACGGCCTTCCCCCATATTGAGCAGAATAAACCCGTCGAAATCATTTCCCTCCCGGGCAATGAAGTCATCGGTACTGGTCAGGATCAGCCGGGCGTCTTCGGCGGCGCAAGCCCGTCGAGCGCCCTCGTATATCGCCGTCGCATATGGATTGCCGCTCTCGGCGGCGGTTACCCCGATGTTGAGTACTCGTAGCGGTTTGCCGCCGGTCGAAGTGTCACTGACGAAAGAACCGACTCCGGCCTGTCGGAAAATTAAACCATCGGTTTCCAGAATATCGAGCGCCTTGCGCACCGAAAAACGGCTGATGCTGAATTGTCGGCAAAGTTCATTCTCCGACGGCAGTACAGCACCGGGCGTCAGTTCCCGGCGACGAATCTGCGCAGTCAACTGTCCCGCAACCTCTTTAAAAATAGGCGTTTTTTGATTCATCATTTAATCCATATTAACGAACATGTAAGCATTACTTGTATGTAAGTATACACGAAGCTATTCCAAATGTCAATAGCCGGTGATAAAAAATCAGCGAATTTCCCCAAATATGTTCTTTTGATACCTGCCAAGGTGATGACTCACGCCGACCCGACAGTTTGAAAACAACGATTCCGCAAACTGTCGTGCGTTACAGTGCAGTTTCAGATGCCCATCACCGATCCGAATGCTCTGCTTCAGTAAATTTGCTGATTTATATTTTCATTAATATAACAAGATAAATATACATGTTTATTGGATAATTTGTCATTCCATTTGAGAATTTTCGCTGTATATTATTGTAATATAGGGAATCAACTATACGCGGATTACGCAAATAAACGCAGATTTAGTTTGAGAAAATATAAAGAATATTTGTGTTCGCCTGTGTAATCTGTTGATAATAAAATGGAAATGGAGGTTTTGATTATGAGTTATATTTCCGCAGAGTCTTATCGTGAACTGATGACGCCATGGCTGAAAGCGCTGCCGCGTTTCCTGCGCTGCTCGCAATTCAATCCGGAACTGACATATTACGGTACCGGCGAAAGCGCTCACTGGGCCGTGCAGAGTAACTGCAATGTCTTCGCGGCATTGGCGGTAATGGGTGAAACCGACACCGCGCTTGCCCTGTTGCGTTATACCTTGCGCACCCATTTAACCGGCGATGCTTCGGCGTCCGACGGACGCCAGTGGGGAAATCATTGGATCAGTGTATTGGGTCTGGAGCGCATGGCGCACGGGGTGAATATTGTTCGCGATCAACTGACGGAAGATGATTTGTCTCGGCTGCGCAAAATGACGTTGTCGGAGGCTGATTTCCTCTTGGAAGAATATCCGGTGGTAGCCGGGATACCCGGGCCGGAAAACAGACCGGAGTCAAATATTTGGAACGGCGGTTTCCTGATGCGCGCCGCCTTGGATTATCCGGGCGCTCCAAATGCGGAGCGGTATCTGGAAAAAGCCACACGGTTTCTGATCAACGGTATTTCGTATCCGTCCGATGTGAACGACAATACAATATACAATGGCAAGTCGGTTCGGGAATGGCATGTCGGACCGAATTTCACCGATAATTTTTCGCTGGATCACCACAGCTACCTGAATGTCGGTTACATGGTGATTTGCCTTTCGAATATTGCCATGCTCCATTTCAATTTCAAGGAACGCGGGCAAGCATCCCCGCCGGAGATTTACCATAATCTCGAAAAACTGTGGGCGCTGGTAAAGAAGTTAACTTTTGTCGATGGCCGTCTGCTGCGGATCGGCGGCGACACCCGCGCCCGTTATACATACTGCCAGGATTACGCGGTGCCGGCTTGGTTGCTGGCCGTAGATTTGTTTCATGACACTGAGGCGGTGGGATTTGAACATCGTTGGTTGGAGCAAGTTCGGACCGAAGCGGAATTTTCCGGTGACGGTGGTTTTTATTCGAAGCGTCTCGACAATATTCGCGAAAACAGTTATTACTATTTCTGCCGCCTGGAATCCGACAGGATTCTCAGCCTCTCCTATGGTGCGTATTGGCGCGGTAAATTTCAACTTCAGGAATCGCTTTCTCCGGTTTCCAGCGCCGCATTCGAATGGGATGAAAAAATGCACGGAGCGACACTGTTCCGCGACGAAAGAGCCATCCGTTCCTGGGTTCACCACGGCGGACAGGGAGCGACCGGGGTTTGCGTGCCGCCACACCGCAGCGACATGGCGGAGTGGCAACGCAACCTCTGTGGAGAACTGATTACCCCCGGACTTAGTGTTCCGGAATTCGGTGAGCACGCTTACCAAACGTTTTCCGGCGGTTTCCTTAATATCGGCAACTGCCGCTGGCAAGAACGGGCGCCGTTAGGCGAAGGCGAAGAACAGTACTATTTCGCCGATCAGAAAACAGTGGCCGCCGCGTTGCCGGACGGCAGAACCATACTCCTCCTCGATTATGCGGTCATGACCAAGGAAATCACGCTGAAAATGATCAAAGGGCTGAATCTGAAAATCCCGAATGATCTTTTTAACCACTCACACCGGGAATACAAAGGCGGCAATTTCAGCGAAACCCTGAAAGGATGCCCAAATCATGACGACACCCGAATCATAAATTCCAACTGCTTGACCATCGACGACGAATTGAGTGTACTCAACATTTACGGAAGCGAAACTCTGACCATTCACCGCCCGTTTCCGCCATCAATCATCATCAAAAAAGCGCATGCCCCATGGCTACATTCACTGTATGCCGATGAAATATGCAGTGTCTTCGATTCCATCCCGCGCCGCTATCTGCCCGGGACAGTGGTAATCGACTGCGGCTATGCTATCAGCGCGGATTCCCGCATCGGCATCGGATGTAAAATCAAACACGGCATCGAGTACATGACTCCCGAAGGAGAAAAGTATCAACTTCTGATAGTTTCCCCAGACGAAGCATCCGGCAAACTCCTGGCTGAAGTCGAAAACATCAGTCTTTGGAAGTTGGAATAAATCAGATGCGATGGCCTTTATCACTTGAGTTTATCGGGCTTGTCTTTTGATTTCATAATACACGTTTTCAATTTTTTGATCTTTTCAATTGACACGGCGAGAAAATGGCGAGAAAATGTATGACGAACTTTAATAAGTCGTTTGATTTTGGTCTAGTTTGGCCGTATAGTCACTCATTTGTCGTCATGGTTACCAAAAGTGCCGAAAACGCACGCCAAGAAAGCATAAGCAAGCTATTCTAAAGATTTGAGCTTGAACTAATAGTTATGATCGCGATCACCACCAGGAGTTCGATAAGTGTGAAATGCTTCCTGTTCATTCCTACCTCCTTGTTATTCGGGTTGACCGAAGCGATATGCGTAAAGATCGGCGTCTTTCAATTCGAACAGAATTTTTATCGGCCTGCCGGCCAGTTGTTTCAACTCGGATTTGCCGCGCCAACTGACAACCCGTTCGATAGCGTCGTCATAAATGAGATCGCAATCGGCGAGGCTATAGCCGGGGATCGGCAAATTCGTCTTCGCATCCCGAAGTTCAACCCGGATTGAGCCCCGGGCGGCGGTCGAACAGTTCAACAGCAACATGGTTTCACCCCACGGAATGACGGAAGGAAAGAAGGCGTTTTGCGCGCCGTCGGCGGTAAGTTGGTCGGCCAGCGGGGCGGCGGAATCGTTTTCAAGCGTGTAGAGCATACCGTGTTCTTTGCCGGTGTCGAGGGTTTTCTCGGCGCCGGAGCCGGCCAGGCGGGCGACTTCATCCGGCGACAGCGCCCGCTTCAGCACCAGGATATCGTCCGCATAACCGATAAAGGGACTGTTGACGAAGCCGTTCGGCGGGTAATCATTGCCGAAGCGGAGATTGCCGAGGTCGAATTTTAGGGGAAGCGGCTTGGGGTTGGCATTTTCCGCGACTTGCTTGCCGTCGATGTACAGACGAATCTTGCCGTTCTCGTAAGTCGCGGCGAAATGATGGTCGCGCCGGGAAGCGATGAGTTTCTCGAATTCCTCGCCGCCGAATTCGGCCTTGCCGACCGGCGTATATTCACAGCGGACCAACGAATATTTGTACAATTCAGGCCGCGGGGCCAGATAGATGTGGAAACAGAAGTCGGCTCCGCCCGCCACCTTGTCGTTGGCCGAGAAGAAACGTCGTTCGCCGCCGCGTGACAGCACATCGGTCTGGAGGGCAAAGGTGGCGCTGTTTCCGAGCGCCACACTGCCCGGGATTTCCAGCGAAGTCGGGCGAGAAACCCGCAGTACCTTCTGTCCGAAATGCTTAACTTTGTCGGTTCGGTCGATCGTGAGCGGGGTGAAGTAATCCGCTTTCGGCGCGTCTTTCACCGCCGAAGCAGGGGTGGGGGCAAAGGTGAGCGGCCGGGTCAGAAGTGTGCCCCCTTTCGCCGCAGCATAAGCCGAGACAAAACCATCCAGCCGGACCGTAAAGCGGCGGAATTTGACTTCCGCGCCTTCGGTGTAGCCCTCGGAATAAAAGAGGGACAGTTCATCGGGCGCGCCGGGAAATTCCCCCGGTGTGCGGATCATGCCCCACGCGGCGTAATTATTGCGGTTAAACCAGCGTTCGCGATTAAGACCGGGGCGCAGAAAGGCTTCCTGGAAGAAGTGAAAGTTCTTGCCGTCGCGACTGCTCATGAAGCCGCCGTCGCCGACTCCCACGCCAAGGTTGCCCGGGCGCAGCCGATGATCCATGAAGAGCATCGGGAAACCGATCAGAAAACGCGGCGCCCGCTCATAACGCATGATGGCGTTGGTATAGAATTCCACCTGTTTTCCGGCTTCGCCGCAGGAAATCATTTCGCCCGGCGTCCAATGGCGGAAATCCTTGCTGGTGGCGGTGGCAATACCGCGAATCCGGTTGGGGGATTTACGGTAATAGGCGACATAACATTTGCGGACATTGTCGTAAAATGCCAGGTTCTGGGAGTCGAAATTGCCGCCGGTGATAATTGGTTCATCCTGGGCCATTTTCCAGTTTATGCCGTCGGGGGAGACGAAGGCGAAGAGTTTTCCCGGCGTGCCGTGGTCGAAAGCCACCGCCTTGTAGCGTTCGTCCGGGCGGCAGTCCGGGTTGGAGTCTTTAAACGGGGTGAAACAGTGGGTCCAACGCGGAGGCACCTGCAGGATATTGTTGTCTTTGGAACCGTCGAATTCCACCTGTCCGATGTTCGGGCGGGTCCACTTGAGACCGTCCGGACTCTCGGCCATACAGGTGAATTCCGGGTGCTGACGACGCTTTCCGCCGATTAAACCGAACTGCGTATAATGCGCACCGGTATAATAGAAGCGGTATTTGTCCCCGTCGTTCATCACCACGCCGTAGCAGGTGACATTGCCCTCGTGGGGCTGGTCGCAGGAGAGGACGATTTCACGCGGAAGCGGATGGTGCAGTTTCAGCGTCACCCCGTCCATCGTTTCGACCATCTGGTCGTCGACGAAAAGTTCCCGTGAATTCCCCAGTTCGGCCGGGGCCGCGCCCAACGCACAGGCGGAGCAGAGCACTAAAAATATGGTAGCTCTGGAGAGCATCATCGTTCACCTCCATCGGTTTTCGCCTGTCGGCGCTGCCGGCGGCGCAGTTCTTTTTCGAAGCACTTGCGGGCGTTGGCGATATGGGCGCTCATCCGCCTGCGGGCCAATTTCGCCTTGCCGGCTTCGATGGCCGCGATGATCCGGTCATGTTCGCAGTTGACGTCCTGCGGCGCATTCTGCAGCAGCGGCAGGAAATCCGGGTTGGCGTTGAAGATTACCGACAGTTCCAGGTGGTTGCGCAGAACTTTCTGGATCAGCGGCGAACCGCAGGAGTCGCAAATCAACTGATGAAACTGCTGGTCGACGCGCGCGCCGTCCTCATCGTTACCCTCGGCATGCCAGACCCGGCGCTGTCCGGTCAGGCGGCGCAGTTCGCGAATCAATTCGGGGGGGCATCCTTTTTCAGTCAATTTTTCCACCGCGAACCCTTCGAGGAGCTCGCGCAGTTCATACAATTCGCAGAGTTCTTCGAGCGTCAGGTGGCGCGGCTCGAAACCGGCGTTGGTGGTGCCGGTCACGAAACCTTCTTTCTCCAGTTGCAGCAGCGCCTCCCGCACCGGAGTGCGCGAGACCTGATAACGATCGGCCAGAGCATGGGCGACCAGGCGTTCGCCGGAAAGCAGTTTGCCGTCTTTTATATCCCGAAGGATCCAGCCACAGACGGTTTCCACTGTATTGCCGCGGGCAGCTTTAATCATAGTAAAAACTCCTTTCATCATTGTTTTCTGGTTCACTATAATTATAACTGATTGCATGCAGTTTTGCAATAGCATTTTCACAAAAATCGACATTTTTTTCATTATTTAAGCATAATAGCTTGACATTTTGCATGCAATATTGTATTCTTAATATTAGAAAAAATCAAAAAATGGAGATTTTAAAATGAAGAAAATCACCGGTCTCGTCGCCGCCACCTACA
This sequence comes from uncultured Lentisphaeria bacterium, assembly GCA_937888615.1. Taxonomy (GTDB): domain Bacteria; phylum Verrucomicrobiota; class Lentisphaeria; order Victivallales; family Victivallaceae; genus UBA5239. The sequence continues at coordinate 10,773 of CALABZ010000286.1, forward strand.
ACCCCATGCACCCGGATCAATCACTCGCGCCGGAAAAAATCGGCGAACTGGTCGACTATGCGGTCAGCCGGAATTTTGCCGGGCTCTTCGTCAACGGTTCAACCGGGGAATTCACCTCCCTCACCACCCGGGAACGGCAAATCTGCGCCGAAGCCTATCTGGAAAGCGCCCGGGGCCGCCTGCCGGTCATCCTCAATATCGCCTCCTGTTCCATTGAAGAACTGCGCATACTGGCGGAACACGGCTTGAAGCATGATCCCGACGCGTTTTGCTTGATGATGCCATTTTATTTCAAACCCGCCGATGCGCGGGAATTCGCCGATTTCGTCAAGGAGGCGGCGAAGTTCTGCGGCGGCAAACCGCTGTTTCTCTATCACGTCCCCAACCTGTCCGGCAACTGTTTCAGCCTGCCGGAATTCCTGAAAATCATGCTGGATGAGGTTCCGTCTTTCGCCGGGGTCAAATACACCGGCAGCGACCTTTTCGAATTCCGCCAGTGCGCGACACTGTCCCCACGGCTCCAAATGTTTTACGGCCGCGACGAAATGCTGCTCGGGGCGCTCGCCATGGGGGCGGAGGCCGCCATCGGCACCACCTTCAATTACTTGCCGCGTGTCTACCGGGGCGTGATTGATGCTTTTCAGGCCAATGAAATGGATAGAGCGCGCGAATTGATGGATATCAGCCGCCGCGCGGTGCTGGTCGCCCGTCAATTCGGCATCAGTTCCCTGAAACTTTTCATGAAGTTCGCCGGCCTCGACATCGGCCCGATGCGGACGCCGTGCAACCGGATCATGCCGGAACAGGAAAAAGCCTTCGCCGAAGCAGTCAAAAATGCCGATCTCGAACAATACCTGGGGTAACATCATGCTCGACCATACCTTTGTCAAATTTTCGCCGGAAACGATCCCGCATCCCGCGCCGGATTGCCCGATCGACTGCTCGGCCCTGCCGGAAGCGGAAGCATTGCTGCGTGCCGGGCTTGCCTCGAAACACGGCTGCTCCCAAAGCCCGACCCGCCTGTACGAGCGGATTCCGCTTGAAATAAGGCGGCGGATCGAATGCGAAACCGGCGAAAAAGTGTCCGCCGACCCCGAAAGCTATGTCGTCTGCGTCGAAAAAGATGGAATCGACCTTTATGCGATTTCGCGGCGCGGGCTCTTTCACGCGGTACAGACGCTGTTGAGGGTATGGGAAGAAAATACGCTGCATCCGGCATTGATTTACGACTGCCCGACCCTGCCGCTGCGCTGTTTAAAAGTGCTTCTGCCGCCGCCGACCGAGGAGGGATTGAATGATTTTCGGCTTCTGGCGGGGGTGTTGGCGCGCTGGCGTTTCAATGCGGTCATGATCGAGCTGGGCGGCGCCATGGAATACTTCTCCCACCCCGAAATTGCCGAGGGCTGGCTCGAATATGCCGCTTTTATGAATGAATATCCCGGCAAGGCCCAAAAATATCAGGACGCATACGATTACGAGAAAAATTCCATCCATGCCACCAACGGCGGCGGACAGGTATGGACGCAGGAACAGCTTAAGCAATTGATCGCCGTCTGTCGCGAACATTTTCTGGAAATCATCCCGGAAATCCCGTCGCTTTCCCATGTCGATTATCTGCTGGCCCGGCACCCGGAGTTGTCGGAACGGGGCGATGTGCCGTTTCCCGAAACCTACTGCCCGTCCAACCCGGCAAGCTACCGCCTGCTTTTTGACCTGATCGAAGAAACGGTCGAACTTTTCCACCCCCGCCGCATCAACATCGGCCATGACGAATTTTACTCCATCGGGCTCTGTGAACGCTGTCGGACACGCCGCCCGGAGGAAATTTTCGCCGACGACGTCAACCGGATTGCCGATTTTCTCGAACGGTACGGCGTGAAATGCCTGCTCGCCTCCGACAAGCTCCTGCCCGCCAAGCTGGTCAACGGCAAGCCCGCGGGCGGTTCCGAATGCGCCCCCTCCGGTAAGAACACCGTTCCCCCCACGCATCCGGCAATTGATCTGGTCCGAAATGACCTCGGTATTCTCCACTGGTACTGGAGTGTGGACCGTAAGCTGGAGGAATTGCTGTTCCGACACAACTTCGAGGTCTATTTCTGGAATTTCACCGGTTCGAGCTTTCCCGAATGGCGGCGGCGCAGTTCGCATCCGAACGTCAAGGGCATCATCATTTCGAACTGGGGCGCGCTGGATCTGGCGACACTCCAGCGAAACGGTATTTTCTGCGAACTCGCGTTCGCCTCTGCGCTCTGCTGGAACAAGACGCTTGACTCCGTCGACAACCGGCGGATCACCGATTTCGCGGCCATGGAACTGGATCATTGCCGCCGCGCTTTGCGCGGACCGGAACATTATCTGGCTGTCGAACACCACACCGACCACAACCGCAAGTTCCAATATTACTATGACGGCAATTTTTTCGAGGAACAGGATTACCTGCTGGGACATCATGTGTTCCGCGACCGTGACTCCGGCGCGGAATATCGCTTGCCGGTGGTTTTCGGGAGCAACATCACCCACCCCGGAGTCGAACCGTACCCCTGCGAGGACACCGCCGCCGGACGCGAACTGGACCAATACCGGATCGATCCGCAATTTCAGGAAGTTCTATTCGGAACCCTGCCGGTCCGGGACGAGGATGGAACGCTTTTTTTCCGTTGTGAATACCCCCACCCAATGCCGGGCGGAAACCTGGAATACGTCGGTTTCCGCCCGGCCCCTGACTACCCGCAATGCCGTGTGAAACTGCGTTCATGGTGCGAAGGAGATAATACATGATTCGGCTGGAATGCTTCACTGAATCAGAAAAAGCCCGCCTCCGCGCCGGAGTGGACGCCGCAAAGGCCGCGTTGCTCGGCAATATTCGCAAATTGGATCAATACCCGGTGCCGTTATTGCTGGTCGGCGACAAATACCCAGGCATCTGGCTCGAACACAATCAGGACAATCTGTTCCTGGTCGAGTATGCGCCCGAAAACGCCTGGGCCAGTCAGGCCGCGTTTATGGATTTCCAGCGGGAAGACGGCCTGCTGCCCTTTGTACTGCCCTCGGAGAAAGGGCCTTTCTTCACCGAAGACGCTCATTTCTGGCAAGTCCAGAGCGTCTACCCGTTCGCCCGTTGTGCGCTGGAAATCGCCAAGGCAACCGGTCAAGGCGAAGCGGCACTGCACCGCATTTACGATGCCGCCGCGCGTTACGACCAGTGGCTGTGCCGTTACCGTGACCGCGACCGCACCGGGCTGGTCGAAATGTATTGCGAATACGATACCGGCCATGACCGCGATCCCCGGGTGACGGACGGCGGTATTCCCGGTTCCTGCCCCGGAAATGACGCGGTCAATATGCCGGACCTGCCTCTGATGCCGGTATTGTCGGTCGACCTTTCCGCCATGACCTACGGCGCGCGAATCGCCCTGGCCGAGCTGGCCGGGGTCCTCGGCAAACCGGCCGAAAGCGCCCGCTGGCGCGAACGTGCGGCGAGACTGAAAGAAGCCATGAAGAAATTGCTTTACGATCCGGCTGATGATTTCTATTACGACCGTGACCGTAACGGCTTGCGTCGATACCGGACCGAACACATCACCCGCATGTTCCTGAATGAAGTGGTGGATCGCGAAGAATTTAACCGTATTTATCACCGTTATTTCGAGAATCCGGCGGAATTCCTGACCCCGTATCCGTTCCCCGCGGTGTCGGCGGCCGATCCGCATTTTGACCGGAGTTTCCCGCGCAATTCCTGGGCTTGCAACACCCAGTCGCTCACGTCGCTGCGGGCGCTGCTCTGGCTGCGCCGCTACGGGCGCGAGGATGAACGGACCGCCTTGCTGTTCCGTTATCTCCGCTCATTTCTGACCTACGGCACTCAATTCCAACAGGAACTCAATCCTTTCGACGGTTCTCCGATCGGTTCCGGGCGCAACTACACGCCGACCCTGCTCCTGTACCTGGAGGCCGTCAAGATGCTATAAGCAGATGTGCCTATATCTTCTCCTGTTCAGACGACCTGTCTTTCACCAGTCCAGCAGAAACGCTATTCCCTGCCGTCGATCCGGAGCAGAGTTTGTCGGATTTCTCCGGTAAATGCTCCAGCGAACAGCCCATCAAATATCACACATCAATAATAATGTTATAATTTTTATATCATTCGCGGAGAAAGAATCATGTTTTGCTGTTGCAATGACAACACAAAAACGATATATTAAAACAGAAAGTGAATCAAACACGAAATCAGAAGAAGGAGCTCCAGGTGGAAAAGGATTCTCGCATCACGGGAATGCTGCTCTACGAAGTGGTTTGGAACGATTGTGAAAATGATGAGATTATAGAATTCAAAGACCATAAACTTATTTGGAAGCTGAAAAAATATAAGGGAATTGCAATATGCGCAAACGTAACTATTCCGTTATCCTGGGAAATCTTGGAAATACCTGTGACCGCTTTTTGTCCAGCGGCTACAAGAATCAGCCGTCCAAAGCCGAGATGTTGAAGCAGGCCGCGGCTATCGAACATGTGACCGGAATCGAATTGGTCGGGACCTGGGATGTTACCGTTGAAAATACCGCTGAAATAAAAGAGCTGTTGGCCGAGAATAATCTGAAATGCGCTTCAATCATTGTCGATCATTTCGCCCAGAAACGTTGGGGGCGCGGCGCACTGGCTTCGCCGGTTCCGGACATCCGAAAACAGGCGATTGAGGAATGCGTGAAGATGATTGACGCCGCAGTCACACTGGATTGTGATTTTGTCAATCTCTGGCCGGGGCAAGATGGTTTCGACTACCCTTTGGCTACGGATTATCTTGAAGACCGGAGCAACCTGCTGGAATCAATCAGGGAATGCGCCAAATACGCCGCGTCAAAAAATGTCCGACTTGGCCTCGAATTCAAAATGAAGGAACCGCGCACCCACTCGTATCTGGCGCGCACGGCGGATACATTGCTTTATGCCAGGGAGAGCGGATACGAAAATGTCGGTGTAACGATTGATACCGGACATGCTTTTCTGGCATATGAGAACGTCGGAGAATCCATCGCGTTGTTGAATTTATTCGGCAACCGCTTGTTCCATATGCACTTTAATGATAATCACTCCTCCTGGGATGACGATATGATTGTCGGTTCAGTTCGTCTGATTGAATATTTTGAAATGCTCTACTGGTTGGAAAAAACCGGTTATAACGGTTGGTTCTCGATGGATCAGTATCCATACCGGGAAGACGGAGCCGGGGCGATCCGGGCAAGCGTGTTGTTCCTGTATCGCCTGCATACGATACTTGACCGGGTCGGAATGCCCCAAATCGAAGAGTTGCTTCAGCGCCATGACCCGGTTGCAACTTCCCAATTTGTCCTCGATAACCTTATCGCGAATTGAACGGAAACCATCTGAATACCCGGTAAAAATGAAGTCTTGCAGCATTTTCGAATTACTGGCGGCAGGCAGGGTTCTTTCCGCAGACCAACTGGCGTTATCACCGGCACGGGTCATGAACACCTGTGCCATGATCCGGAGAAACGGAGGAGTATTGGACCTATGGCGGATATCGGCATAAGTCAACTGGAAATGAATAATTCGCGGGAGGCGTTCGTTCGGTTGCTCGAATACATGCTGAACCGTCTGGAGATCCGCAAAGTTTATGCGTCGGCACGGTGTCCATTCAAACGGAAAGGACCGGTATCGGTGACGACCGAACACCGTTTCGATGTCGTCCTGACCGGGGTCAAGCACATGACGTTTGCCGCGAACGGCAAAATGCAGGATGTCACGATGAAGCCGGGCGAAGTTCATTACAGCCCTCCGAACACCTGGAAATGGCCGCTCTGGGATTCATTTCATAAAATGTCCTCGATTATTTACGGGTTGGACTATGTGCGCATCACCTATATCAACTATGACCGGTACAGCGAATATTTCAAAACGCACGGCGCGCTGGTTTTTTATATCACCTCCGGCGATATCGGACCGGCCGGGCAGCACATTCTGGCAGCAATGGCCGATATCGCCGAGAACAAAAGAGGCGCGGAACTTCATCCCCTCTTCGTTCCGCTGGTTCAACTGACACGGGAGTGCCTCAAGCAGGAAAAGGACATCCGCCGTCCCAATTACAATGCCCAGAACACCTGGCACCAACTGCTCGAATACGTCAACAATAATTTTTATTACCCGATCAACCGCGACCAGGTGGCCGCGGAATTCGGCTTGAGCCCAAGCTACATATCACGGCTTTTCGCGGCGAAAGGCGAAGCGGGATTCAATGAAACGCTTCGTCGATTGCGGATGGAACGTGCCGTGCGGATGCTGGCCGATTCCGCCGATATGGACATCGGGGAAATTACACGGCAATGCGGATATTTAAGCAAAACATTTTTTATTTCCGCGTTCAAACAGCATTACGGAATCACGCCCGGCCAGTTCCGCAAAAGACAATTTCTGAAAAACCGGGGCGCGGAACCCGACATTTAAAAAGGCATTATCAAAAACCACATGAAAAATAAAAATTCATTTGCCGCCGGGCGCTTGCCCGGACGTGGGTCGGCGGCGGAACGCCGGTCGCCCTCAGGCGAAATAATCGTAAGCCGTCCGACGCCGGAAAAAACATCCGCCCGGACGGAAGCGATGTTGAAAAATCACACCGTTGATTTTTCAACGTTGAGCGGAAGGCCGGAATGGTTCACCGCCAGTGGAAACATTCTCGAATGCGCCGAGTTCTCCACAGTGTCCGCTCCGGCTCCGACGAGCTTTGGACTAAGGGCTCATTCTCGCCGGAACAACCCTATGGATAACTCTGATCTTTCGCTGTTCAGCAACAGAAGTATAAATGTAATTTTGCTATAAAAACTTTTACAAAACCATTACAAATACAGGGTGAAAAAGAATGAAAATCAAATCGCCGCTTTCCGGGGTCGTCCCCCCGCTGATTACGCCGCTGGCCAACGCCGATACGCTTGACCACGAGGGGTTGGAGAAACTGATCAACCATGTCCTCGGCGGCGGCGTCCACGGGCTGTTCCTGCTCGGCACCACCGGCGAAGGTCCCAGCCTCTCGAAACACGTCCAATACGAACTGATCGAAGAGGCCGCCCGCATTGTCGACGGCCGGGTTCCGCTGTTGGTGGGAATCAGCGATTCGTCTTTCGTCGAATCCCTGAAACTGGCCGAACACGCCGCCGCCAGCGGAGCCGACGCCGTCGTGCTCGCGCCGCCGTATTATTTCCCGGCGGGACAACCGGAACTGCTTGAGTATCTCGGCGATCTGGCGCCGCAGCTCCCCCTGCCGCTTTTCCTGTACAATATGCCAAGCATGACCAAGGTCGATATCACGGTGGACACGCTGCGCCGCGCCGCCGACATCGACGGCGTGATCGGGTTCAAGGACAGTTCCGGCAATATGATCCGTTTCCATGAATTTTTGCGGGTCATGAAAGACCGGCCCGATTTCGCCATACTGATGGGACCGGAGGAACTGATGGCCGAGGCGGTGTTGTTCGGCGGACACGGCGGCGTGGCGGGAGGAGCCAATATCTGTCCCGAGCTCTTCGTCAGGCTTTATGAAGCGGCCAAAGCGAAGGATATGACAAAGATCGGCGAACTCCAGGACCGTCTTTTCCAATTGCGAACCCTTTATCAATGCGGCAATTATGCGTCGACATTCATCAAGGGGGTGAAATGTGCGTTGAATCTGAAAGGGATATGCAGTGATTTCATGGCGGAGCCATTCCGGACTTTCCGTCAACCGGAACGCGAAAAGGTCCGGGCGATCCTGGAATCACTCGGCGAAATTTAAAACGCGAGGCTGTAAATGATGAAAAAAAACATCTCGATCGGACTGGATTTCGGCAGTGACAGCGTCCGCGCCATCGCGGTGACGCCCGCCGGAGAAGTTCTCGCGGGGGCTTCCCGCAATTATCCGCGCTGGGCGGCCGGACAGTATTGCGACCCCGCCCGCAACCAATACCGCCAGCATCCCCTCGACTATCTGGAATGCATGGAGGCCGTGCTGAAAGAGGTTCTCGACCAGGTCGATCGCGCCGCAGTGGCGGGAATCGCCCTCGACACGACGGCCTCCACCCCGTGCGCGGTGGACCGCGACGGCACGCCGCTGGCGTTATTGCCGAAGTTTGCCGAAAACCCGAACGCCATGTTCATTCTCTGGAAAGACCACACCGCCGGGGCCGAAGCCGCCCGCATCAACGAAGTCGCTTCGGACTACCTGAAATACGAGGGCGGCATCTATTCCTGCGAATGGTTCTGGAGCAAAATTCTGCATACGCTCCGGGTTGACAAGGATGTTCGCGAGGAAGCCTTCAGTTGGGTCGAACACTGCGACTGGATGACCGGCGAACTGGCGGGACATACCGATCCGCTGACCATGACGCGAAGCCGTTGCGCCGCCGGACACAAGGCCATGTGGCACGCGGATTGGGGCGGCTTGCCTCCCGAAACTGTTTTGGCGAAGATTGATCCCCTGCTGGCGGGATTGCGCCAGCGCCTTTACACGCGAACCGTTACCGCGGACATTCCGGTTGGAACACTGTCGCCAAAATGGGCCGAAAAACTCGGATTGTCGACCGCCGTGGTCATCGGCGGCGGCGCCATCGACTGCCATTTCGGCGCGGTGGGGGCGGGCATTCAACCGGGACAGATGATCAAAGTCATCGGCACCTCGACCTGCGATATCCTCGTGGCTCCCGGAAATGTCCGTTGCGTACAAGGAATCTGCGGACAGGTTGACGGCTCGGTGGTCCCGGGAATGGTTGGAATGGAGGCTGGACAGTCGGCGTTCGGTGACATTTATGCGTGGTTCCGCAGGTTCATCAGCTACGGCGGCGAGGTGTCGTTGGCCCGACTGGAAGACGAAGCGCGGAATCTTCCGCCCGGCGCCGGCGGCGTGGCGGCGCTGGACTGGTTTCACGGACGGCGCACGCCCGACGCCAACCCGGACCTGACCGGACTGCTTGCCGGCTTGACACTGGGTACCACGCCGCCGATGGTTTACCGGGCGCTGGTGGAAAGTACAATATTCGGAGCCCGGGCGATTGTCGAACGTTTCCGTGCTGAAGGCGTGGCGGTGGATTCAGTGGGGGCGGTCGGCGGCATCAGCCGCAAATCGCCGCTGGTGATGCAGACTTGCGCGGACGTGCTGAATATGCCGATCCGGGTGGCTGCGAACGACCAGACCTGTGCGCTGGGTGCGGCGATTTTCGCGGCCCTCGCCGCCGGGGTTCACCCGGATTATGAGACGGCGGTGCGCAACATGGGTTCCGGTTACGACCGGACATACACGCCGAACGCGGAACACGCCGCCATTTATGATACACTATACCAGCGTTATCTCACGCTCGGCAAAGCGCAGGAGTGCGGCAACTGACAGCAGTATCGAAACAACATCACCGCGGGTTCGTAGGCCGCCAGCGGTTTGGCAATCTTAACCTTGTTGCCTTTGACGGTGAATTCAGCCGGTTCCCATGTACCCTCGGGGCTGAGTAGTGCGACCTCTTTCGGTGTTTTATCAACCCGCAATACGATTGATTTGAGCGCATCGTAATTCAGGTTGAACATTGCCGCCATCCGGCTGCCATCCGGACGCTTGCCGTAAATAAGATAGATATCCTGATCGGCATCCGCCACCAATGGCAGTTCTCTGCCCATCAACGAGCCGAGCAAACTCAAGTAGTAATCGCGCCGTGCCGGGGAAGAGAGGTTTAGTCGACTCAAGCCGCTCCAAGCCTCCGTAAGCGACAATGTGGTGACTGCAACCCGGCCGCCAAGTTCGTTGTTGAATACCGTTGCACCGACACCTTCGACGGTGTCTGACTGGTTGAATTCGCTATCGAGCAGGTCACTCAAAATTTCCGTATCCGCACTGGCTGGTTCAATCGCCGGCGAATCAGCAGCTTGATTATATTCCATCACGACATTGTTATCGCGGGATTTCTCACAGACGCCGGAAAATTTCCTGTCGACAATCGTGATGCCGAGATATTTTCCAAAACCGCGTTTCGTCAGTTCGACAGCCGCCGCTCCATCGCACAATACGCGGCAGGAGAGCATTTCGCGCAATTTTTCATCGGTCTGGTTTTTGACCAGATTCGCCGTCAACAGATAAACCGTATCCTTGTCGGTCTCGCCGGTGTAGCGCGCCGCGATACCCATGAGGTAGAAAATCTGCCACTGCCAGTCGTTGAAGAATAAGAAGTCCCGGAACGCGGTCGGGGAATCATCGCCGGTAAGTTCCGGCAACACAGTCAACGGTCCTTCGCGGCGAAGCGTTGGGTACTCATTGATCAACGTCCGGTAGAAGCCACGATATTTGCCGACCGTTTCGACATATTGCGGATTACGGGCGCGGATATCCTCCATTTTAACCAGCCACAACTTGGCTCCGTTGGTGCCGTTGAGGAACGAGAAGGTCAAATGCGCATGCAGTCCTGCGCAGGACTTGGCGTAAAGCGAGTGGTTAAAAGTATCGGATTCGTCGAGAATATCACCGACGCCGGCAGCTTTTTTGACCATCATCGAAGTAATATAGACGCATTGCGCCATCGGCTTGGCATCGACTTCAAGGAACATATTGTTGTAAATACGCAAGAAGGGGCGGGTGCTGCCGGCCAAGATCCCGGCAATGCGACGCATAATGCGATATTCGCCGCCACTGGCACAGAATCCGCAACGGATCGCAGGATCGACACGGTCAATAGCTTCGCGGATTTCTTTGGCGAAATTAAAGAGCAGTTCCTCGCGATATTCCTCAAAAATTCTGACATATTTGTCATCACCAGGAGAAGTCTTGAGCCGGTTGCGCCATTGTTCCCGCGTGTCGTTGAGATCGCTGCGGCGGTTGAGTTCTGCGATACAGTTACGGCAGAAACATTGAAGGCCATTTGCAGAATTATTGTTGAGACGGAAGTCGTCATCAACCAGGAATAACGATGGCTTTTCTTTGGCCAGTAATGAGAAACCGTCGGTGACAAATTTACGGAATTCAGCAGAGCTCGGACATTGACGACCGGTTTCGATTCCTTCGATGGTGACTGTTACCGGCCAATCGCGCTTCTGCTCCTCCTGCCCCGGCCAACCGTGTCCCATGGTGTTCTGGACCAGAATTCCCGGACGAATCGGAGTTCCTTCCAGACGTTTACGCAATTTGTTGAAAGCGGCGGCATAAGCGGCCGTTTTGACTTCCGGATTTTTACCGGAAGGACGCAGACCGACAAAAAAGATCGGCATATCAATTTTAGCAATTTCATACTGGCGAATCGCTTCTGCCGCCAGCTCTTCGATATGCCGGGCATTAAAAGGCATTACGGAAATAAAAAATGGCTCTTGCATTGTTTCTTTTTCCTGACTCATCTTTTTACTTTCACTCCTATAATAACCTTAAGCGTATCTGAAGTTGGCTGAAGCGAAGACAATGCTTCTTCTGTTCCACGTATAAGTGAGAACGAATTTTCCCCGTCCGACCGCAATCACCGTGGGATAGGAGAATTCGCGTGGAAGATTGGGCATATATTCGCCGGGCGGTTCATTTTCGAGTTCGATTTTTTTTGACCATGAAGCTCCGTCATCACATGAAAGCAACAAGGTGAGTTCATGACGGTTGCCCCAGTTTTCCGGCGTTATACACCCATAGGGGTTGCAAGCCAGCGCCAGTTCCCCTGTTTCCAAACGGGAGACACAGATTCCACTGTTGTTGTTGGGCAGGCTGGTCTGATAAGCCTCGCTCCAGGTGAGGCCGCCGTCGATGGAATCGCTACGGTAAATCAGGTTGTTGTTCGTGCGAAGAAACATGTGAATGCCCGAGGAAGATTCCCAAAGTGTGGGCTGGATAGCCGCGAGGGTATTTTCCCGCCAGGGATCGTCCACATGCGCTGTGGAAAGTGGAATAAAAGCGGTTTTCCGCCAATGCCGTCCCCCGTCCGTACTAATGTCGACAAATGCATTCCAGGTCCCTCGTTCGACCGAAGCTGGTGCGAGAATCCACCCTTGGCTTGTAATAAGCGGCGGATTCTTGACAGGGCCGCGTCCGCCCGAAACATCGTCCGGCACGAGTTCTTTGGGAACGGTCCAGGAAATACCGGAATCTTCTGAATGAATGACAAATGTTTTCCAGTCGGCGATGGTTTTGCCGACTTTAAAGAAAAGCGTTATTTTGTTGCCATGGCGGAAGAGAACAGGATTCCAGTGAGCCTCGTCGGAGATTTTGGCCAAAAGGAAAGGAGTACCCCAACCACCGTCTTCGGAAAAACGACGCGCACCGAAAATTGCAGTGTCGTCCGTACCTTCCTTGGCCCCCTGAAACCAGGCGGCAAGAAATCCTCCATCGGGAAGAGTACAGAGCGTGGAGGCGTGGCATTCGGCACTTCCCGGGGGAAAAATAAATTCTTTCTGAAATATATTCATCCGCTTTACTGTTGGCGCATTATTTTTTGAAATTATCATTTTTTCTCTTTTGTTTGAAGTAGTGTTATTCATTTTCGGAAAAACACATTCCCCGTTTTGTAGGGGAGTTTTATTATACAGGCGCTCACCTGAGGAAATATGCCAGTTTGGGGGCCTCGTACCTATGGACAGGTCCGAGGCAAACGATTCCGCCGCCCAAAAGCTTGGGGATTTCAGGAATCAAATTTCGTGGCATCGTGTTAAAAAATTATAACAATACGGGTTATAAAATTTCAGCTTTCAACGTTTCACATTCTTACGGAATGATTGTTCATTTGCTTTTTTCGATAAGGATCATTCTGTAGTCCCGTGCGGGAACAGAGAATTCTTGCGCGGGGTTTGGAATCTCTTTTTTGGTAATGAAGTCCGTGAAACGCATGGAACTGAATCCGAGTTTGGACGGATCGACGGTCATGCGTCCTTTCGCCGGAGTTTTACCGAGGTTGGCGGCCACGATCAGATATTTGCCGTCCAGCTTGTAAGCACTCGCATAAACCTTGTCCATGCCGGAGATTTTCACCGGACATTCTTCGGCGAAATAAGGGATAAACTCAGAATGAACATATCCGAATTCGTCGAGAAGGTCAAGGGCTTTTACAACTTCGGCGACATTGCAACTTTGGATGGCGATATTAACATCATGAATCATCAGCATTCCCATGAGTTCACGTGTTGGTTCGACCCGCTTGGCTGCGTCTCCCTTGAAAAGCACCAGGAAACGCGGCGAGACGCCCCACGGACGCCCCGTGTACTCGACCCGGAAAACGTCCAGCGGAATGGTATCCGGATAGCTGTCGCCTTTCATTTTATGAACGACGTTTTCACCATTAAGGAAAAAGTCGTGATATTGGATGATGGGAATGACCACCTTGTTGGACATGTGGCATTCGTTGAACGAAACGGGGCGTTCGTCAGTAAGCATGGTCATGACGCGACGGTAAAGTTTCCGGCCGTCAAAGATTGAGAAAGAACGGCGGCCATGTCCATTGCGAAGATAGCCATATGGGTTTTTGAGGTTGTAGGAATCATAGGGGAACGTGTTGTCATTATAAATGCCGTCGAATTTGAATTTGCGAAAATATTCGCGTATTTTCCATGTGGTAAAGTCGGAATAGTCGCGGTCGCCGTAGGGGGAAGCAGCATAGGCGTCACACTTGAAACTGCGGACGTCCGAGGCTGAGCTGTCACAATATCCCATGATCCATTTGCGTTTGAAAAGCTGGAATTCCGGTGAATTGGAGGGATGACAGCCAATTGCGATATAATTCTGTGTCATGCAACCCTTGTCTGAGAATTTGGCGATCCATGCGTTGTAGTCGAATCCCGGTTTTTCTTCGGGATAGCCGAAATAGGCGTTTCGTGCAGGATTTGTCCAGATATTGTACCAAAGCGTACGGTTGGCGGCATTTGCCGTTTTGGCGCGCTCTCCGGCAACGGAAACATGACGGTATTCACGCCCGTTCGTGGGGGAGAGCTGTTTGACGGGGGTCGCCTGAAGTGCAAACCGGAAGTCCCAGTCGGGTGCCAGTTTTTGACCGGGTTTCAACACGGTAACCCGGAAAAGAACACGGTCTTTTTCCCGAATAATCTCACAAGTATCCGGGGAATCGCCATTCGGCCAGCCCCGATCGGTGTCGCAGCACCAGAAAAGCCCCCGATCATTGTCACCGATCCAGTAATACGGTTCGAACTTTGTTCTTTCAACAACCCCCAACTTTGCCGGAATTGATTTTGTCACGGCGAAGAACGGCGCGTTTCGGTGAAAATAACGGGCTTGCGCAATTTTCAGGGGAATTTCGAGTGCAAGAGAATCCAAAGCCGCCCCGGAACGACCCTGAATGTTGTATTCGATAAATCCGTCATATTCAACGGTGGCAGAAACTTTAAGGGTGATCCGGCCGCTTTTGAGCGTGCCTTCAAGGGTTGCGCCGAATTCATCGGCGGAAAGAACACGGACATCCGATGTTTCCCAAACGATCGGCTTCCCGTTCACGGTGGCGCGGAGGGTCACACCCGAAGCAAGCAGTTCTTTGCCTCTGGAAATCAGACTGTCGGGCAGTATCGATTTTTCGAACGAATACGTTCTGCCGAAACAGGAAACGGTTTTTCCCTTCATCGTAAGCGGCGTATAATACGGCAATATCTTGGGCTGGAGTCCGATTGAATTGCCTCTCCAGGAAAGATCCGGCATCACAAAGTTGCGGGTTAATTCAAAAAGATGTTTCCCGTTGCGGAAAATTTCCACCTTCGCATTGTGTTTCCCCGGGTCGGGGTAAGGGATGGTCGCCTGGGCGGAACCGTCTTTCACAGGGACGCGAAATGTTTTCGCATCAGGAGCAGTCCATGAAAATACCGCTTCGAGTCCGGTGGAGTCCGCACCGTCCGTAGAATAGCGGAAGCAAATTGTACTGTTGTCCGGATCGGGTTCGAGAAAGAACATTCCGGTCTCCGCGGAAAGCGGAACGCTTCCCTTGAATTTTACCTTCTGGAATTCTTCACGGATTTCCTGACGGGAAAGAGCGGTCTTATAAAATTTGACATCATCGATCAGTGAAGCTGTTTTGCGGGGAAGGCTCCATTGCCGGTCGCCGATGGCGATGAACGGTGCAAATTTGCCGGGAAGTGGACCGGGCACGGGGGAAACATCATTGCGTTTGCCGTCGACATAGACCGCCGTCCCGTTCTGATCCCAAGTCATTGCGATGTGCTTCCATTCCCCTTTTTCCCATTTGTCCGGGACAAAGCAAATTGCATGAAGCCTCCCATCGAGAATGTTCGAAGTCAACGCGGTAATGCCCACGGAGTTCTGATACTTGTAGAGGATGAGCCAGTCTTTATTGCTTTGAGTTTCGGCGAAAACATGGAATTTCCCGTCAGAAAGGTCCCAGTCAAGAGGCTTTACCCACATCATAATCGTGCCGGAATCGGTGGAGAGGATGTTTTTCGTAGGGACATCGATGTACCCGGATTCAGGGCCGGAAAGCATGGCGTTTCCGGAGATTCCGCCGGGAACGATTTGAGGAGTCCCGCGAAGTTCAGTTTTTACTTTTCCGTTGTTCCCGATATCACCGTTAAAGTCTTTATCGAAAGTGGCCTGAAACGATGGCTCCACGCCTTGACAATAGAACAATACTGAGAAAATAATGCTGAATATGTAAACGATTTTCTTGTGCATTAAAAAATTCCTTATCCGTATTTCGGTTAAAATTTGACGGTGACAATATTTTCGGTAATAGCGGCAGTAACCCCGAACTTGCTTAGTTCGTTGGTGTTTCCTCCGGCAGCATGGCCGTCTACCGCGACGTAGTTCGCCATCTTCGAATGACGCATGTGGATGCCGTCGCCTGCGGTAGTACCGTCCAACCCGACGATATGACGCTGCGTGTTGTATGTATAGTT
The DNA here is from genome assembly GCA_937888615.1 of uncultured Lentisphaeria bacterium. GTDB lineage: Bacteria > Verrucomicrobiota > Lentisphaeria > Victivallales > Victivallaceae > UBA5239. Next base: position 26,607 of record CALABZ010000286.1, read on the forward strand.
TCTGCACATGAGGCTGTCAATAAACATCAACGTATTACTCGGCTTTTTCACCTGCTTGGTATTGAGCGACCAATTATTGGGACTATAACCCCTGATAATCATATTCGGAGAGTCGGCCTGCGGCGCGATGACCGCTCCGTAAACCTGCTGAAACAGCGAATTCGACTTTTTATTATTACCGCCCTCAAACTCCCGCAAGGAACTCTCCAGGCCTGGTGTCAGCATGGAGGGGCACATCATTGAACGTGATACAATGTTGTATTTTCGCCAGTAAAAGATCTGTGCCCAACTTTCGCACCCTGTATCACCGGGGTAGAGGTCCAGATTCCCGTCATACTGCTGGAGTACGATCCCATTGTTGTCGTCCGCATAAAACGCGGACGCCGCTCCAACGGTTTTCAAATTGTTGATGCATGCGGCAGCCTTCGCATGTACACGCGCTTGATTCAGCGCAGGCAGCAGCATCGCTGCAAGTATGGCGATTATCGCAATGACTACCAGGAGTTCAATAAGAGTAAAGAAATTCTTCTGTGATCTATTCATTTTCCTTTCTCCTTGGGTAAAGGTTTCGTGTTAAAAAGTTTTTTCCTCTGAAAAAAAATTGACTTTCTTTCAGACCTGTTCACTTGATTCATTCTCTGTTTATCTCCACTTGTTATTTTATCATTCTTCTGTGCAAAATGCAATTATTATGAAACTTTTTTCCATCTTTTCTTACCCGTCAAACCTTGCTTCCTTTCGACTTTTTATTAACCTTTATATATTTCACCGCAAATCAAAAAACGGAGCCATTCAACCAAGCCAATACCATCTATAAATTTCTGTTCCACCAGTTCGGATTGTTGATTATCGCACTGCGGAGCTGCCAGTTAACATGACCGTCGCCCCAGAGTACATTGGAACCGTCGGAGTGTCTGGTGCTTACGTCATACTTTGAAAACCAATTACTTGCGGAAGTTCCCGGTGCGCAGAGCATGATCGCAAAATCTTCGGTTCCATCGGCTTTACTGTCTGCGGTGAAAATAGTTGTTGACGGCGCCATGACTTGAGTGAATTTAACAGCTAACGGTGTACCGGCTTTTGACCACGTTTGCCCGAGTCCATTGTCACCCGGATAGGCTCCAACGCCATTAAAGTTGAAGCCATAAGACAAATGAGCTTTGGTGAAGGTAAAATCTTCATCACACGGGCAATGAAAGATCTCCTGGTTGTTAATGTGATCATCATTGAGCCGGATGAACCATGTAATAACGGCCGCATTGTCTGAAAGCGGATATATCCAGTCGCTCCAATCTTGAGAATAGAGCATCACAGCCGTTCCGATCTGCTTCTGGTTGGCGGCACATTTAATTGATTTTGCTTTCTCCCGGGCCTGATTCAGGGCGGGGAGCAACATACTTGCCAGAATTGCTATAATTGCTATAACAACGAGGAGTTCTATAAGTGTGAATTTAGATCGGACTGCGATGTTGTTGGAGGCGGCGAACCGCGTGGGCATCATCACGGAAACTCTGTCTTTCAATAATTTTCTACACATGATTTGGTATCCTGAATTTAGGGGGTCGTTAAGTATGTATTTAAAAATTTCTAACTTTTCGGGAATGACTGATTTTATTATTTAATTTCATGAATGTCCTCCTATATGGATTAACTATTATTTGTTAACACTGCGTATCAGTTTATCACGCACTATTTTTTCAAATTTCAGGATGAATTTTTCTTTTCTCTTATTATATTATACTTCATTTTCAAGGGAAAACAATAGTGTAAATCCAGTAAAAGTTATTCGATTATTAGTTTTTTAAAAAAAGGAATTGATTTGTTTTTTCCATGTGATATTTTATGTTGTTATGACGGAATATGAAATAACGCGCGGGGAAATGTCCGTTTTTTCGCGGCGTGAAGCATTTATCCGGCTTCTGGAGCGGATTCTTGCTTTCGGCGTGAAAAGGGTTGTATTTTCGGAAAAAACCCCACCCTTAAAGCCCGCTTCTGCACCGATTCAGCCGCGGATCGATATCGTGCTTTCCGGGCATAAACACTTGCGCTGGCCGACGCGGGGAACCATTGCCGACGTTCTGCTTGAACCCGGCACCATGCATTATTGCCCGCCTCTCTATCCGAAATGGCCCCTATGGGATTCCATCCATGAGATGGCTGGAATCGTCTTTTTCAATTCATTCATACGGGTGACGTGGATCGATCACGATCATCCGTGCGGCGATGTCGAGATCGTCGCCACTCATTATTACCATACCGTTCGAACGCCGGACGAAAAACTCCGGCGGTTGTGCCGTCTGCTTGATGCGTTTTCGGGGGATTACGCGACAGGTTCGGCCGCCGCACTGCTGCTTGAAGCTTTGTTGAAGCTCGTGTTGTATGAGCTCGAACACGACACTCCGGAAAAATTAGGCAAACAGGAACTTTCCTACTTGCGTGCAGTGAGTTTTCTCGAAGAAAATTTCATGACGGCGATCACCCGGGCCCGGACTGCACGGAAACTTCAACTGAATCCGGAATATCTTTCCCAGCTTTTCGCCAAATATTCAGAAGAAACGTTTTCCTCCATGCTGCGTCGTCTACGACTCGAATATGCCGCATGTCTTCTCACGGAAACGCTTGAAAACATCGATCAGATAGCCTCGGAATGCGGTTATTCGAGTTTGACGTTTTTTATCGCCGCATTCCGTAAAAAATATGGTATCCCACCGGGGAAATACCGCATCCAACATCGGAAATAACCTCAACAGGTAAACATATTACGAGTTCAATGAGAGGGGCGTTTACGGAGTAACGGTACACTTTGTTTAGGTTCCCCAATCCGATTGCGAAAAATGTTATATTCTTGTTCTGATATTTGCGGTTTTGTAAAAAAAGGTCACCATATAAAATTCGTCAATATCACTTACCCCCTCTTGAAAAATACCACTCGGCTTGTATTCTTAATGGTATTCATACAGGAATAAACCCCTGCAAAAGAGGCATAAATGACACAGATAACGGATCACACGGCGGCGGCGGGAAAAAATTGTTCCGGCCTCAGCCTTTTCAATGTGCGGACCCCGGTGGACTTCGAACTGGCGGCATACCGCTCCGGACAATGGGAGTCCCGGTTTTACCGGCATGGCGAATTGACGGACCCGGAAGCACGGTTTTTCCCGGAAATATACCTGGATTGTGAAATCGAGCTGACGGGGCCGGAATTTCCCGACCGCGACACCGAACTGCTGGCCGCCGAGCATGGCGAAGACGGCTGGAAACTGGTGTTGGACCGTTACGGATATCTCTGCATCATAAACCGCCGCAATGACTTGCCGGTGGTCAAGTCGCGCCTCCCCGTCACCACCTACACGGAAAAACGTTTCCGGGCCGGGCTGGTCATGGCAAATGTCGCGTATCTGTCGCGGCAACGGCCCTGGCGCGAAGAATTTTTCAGTTACTGCCGGGCTCGGGTGTTCGCGGCGCGGACCGTTGACGGGGCCCTGCGGCAGGTCGGCGACGCGCCGCTGGAAAACCCCGAACTGCCGGTGGTCCCGCTCCGCTGGCATATCCCGGCGGACAGCCCCCTGAAGTCATTCCGCGCCTTCAACACCGTACGCGTGGAATTATGGGATTCGCCCTCCGACGCCGGCGGACCGCAGGTGTCGAGCGATTTTCCTTCGGCAAGCACGGTTTTCCCGCGTTACGACGCCGCTTCCGACACGCTGAGTTTGTTTACCGGACCGGAATTTCTCTGTTCGCAGACCTATTGGATCAATACCCGAATCACCGGGGCGCGCGCCGGACGGACGCGATTGCGAATGTACATGTCGTTCAACAACAATATGCCGAACATGGCTCCGGTGTTTTTCTGGAGCACCGACCGGATTGTCTGGAACAAGGTCAAACTGCTGGAGCCGGCGGACGAGGCCGGGCGTTTCCTGCCGTTGCTGGAGGCCCCGGCAGACGACTTCTACCTGTCGTCGTCGATTCCGTTTCAGGAACCGGAACGGTACGAGCTTCTGAAATGGGCGGAAGCACAGCCGTTCACCCGTGTTGAAGAGTTGGGCAAATCGCTCGGCGGCCGCCCGATCCACCTGATCACGGCCACGGATTTCACCGTGCCGGACACGGAAAAGAAGCATTTCATGTTCATCATCGGCCAGCATTCACCGCAGGAGATCCTCGGAGCACACACCATTCGCCCGTTGCTGGAAAAATTCGGAGCGGAACCCGAAATGCTGAAAAAAATGGCGTTTCACGTGGTCCCGACCGTCAATGTCGACTGCGCCGCGCTGGTCAGCAACGGCTGTAACCTCGACGGCTGGAACACCAACCGCTGCTGGAACGAAAACATCCAGCCGGAAATCGCCTGCATTCAGGATTGGATCAGGGGGCGTAACCACGCTTTCGAACTTTTTATCGACATTCACGCCGGGGGCGTCTGGCGCAATCACGCGCTGTTATGGTTCAACCGCGAGGTTTACGGAAAGTACGCGGGAGCGCATCTGAAAACATCGATGGCCCGGCAGGAACGCGTCTTCGAACTGCTTGAGGAGCATTGCGGCATCCGTCGCGATGACGCTGTCGATTTTCCGTTCCGCGGCTGCGGCGCCAAGGACTGGATGTTGGAGAACCACCCGGAATGCCTGGTTTACGATCTTGAAATGAGCACCTGTTCGAACTTCGATCCGCGTACCGGACATACAGTCCCGGTCAGCGGCAACACTCTGCGAATGATCGGGCTGGGCTGGGCGGAACTATTCCGGGGCCTGCTGTAGACCCCGTTATTGTTCGATTTTTCCGACTTTCAGGATTTCATTCACCCGGACAATGGCGGAATCAATGTCGCGGCAGACATTGGCTTCGCCGACTTCGGCGGTGACGCCGTATTTTTTAAACTCCCGGAAAGGTTGATCCTGTACGCCGGAAAGCACCAGCGGCAGATTACGCTTGTGGCATTGCCGGGCGAAGTCCGAAATCACGTTCAGCCCGGTGGCGTCGATGACCGGCACATGGCGCAGCCGCAGTACGATCAATTCCGGCTTGCAGCGCTTCAACACCCCGAACACCATTTCCTGGAAACGGTTCACCGCGCCGAAGAAAAACGGTCCCTGAACTTCGAACACCACCGCCCCCGGCGGAATGTCCTTTTCGCTGGTGGCGTCCGGGTCCGCCTGGCTTTCGTCGTAGTCCTCCATTTCACTGCGGACGATCCTGACGTTGGCGGTAATCGCCATCCGGCGGATGAACAACAGCGCCGCCAGCAACACCCCCACTTCCACCGCCGCCACCAGGTCCACCAGCACCGTCACCAAGAAGGTGATGACCATCACGGTCCAGTCGCTTTTCGGTCCTTTGAACATTCGCAGGAACACATGGTATTCGCTCATGTTGTAGCAGACCACGATCATAATTCCGGCCAGCGCCGCCAGCGGAATCATTTTGGCGAACGAACCGAAAATCATCAGGATCGCCAGCAGCGTCACCGCATGGATGATTCCCGCCACCGGCGTTTTGCCGCCGCTGCGGATGTTGGTGGCGGTGCGCGCGATCGCCCCCGTCACCGGAATGCCGCCGAAAATCACCGCGCCGATATTACCGACCCCCTGCCCGATCAGTTCCGCGTCCGAACGGTGGTGGTCCCCGGTCATGCCGTCGGCCACGGTCGCGCTCAACAGCGATTCGACCGCCGCCAGCAGCGCGATCGTCACCGCCGGCATGAAGAGCCGCGTTATCTCGGCGAAATCGATTTTTGGCAATGACGGGCCCGGCAGTGAGGTCGGCAGGTCGCCGAACCGCATGCCGATGGTTTCAACGTCGAGTTTCAGGATCACTGCCGCCAGGGTTCCGAGGACCATTCCGGTCAGCATGGCGGGAATCCGCGGCAGGAAGCGCCGGCAGGCGAAAATCCCCAGCACGGTAAAACCACACAAGGCGAAAGCCTGATAGTTGATTTCACTGATATGACGACCGAAAAACACCAGTTTGCCGATGAATTCCTGCGGCATCGTGCCGCTCAGCCCGAAAATGTCCTTTAACTGTGTGGAAAAAATCACCACCGCGATCCCCGACGTAAACCCCACCACCACCGGAAACGGAATAAATTTGATCAGAACCCCCATCCGGAAAGCGCCGAGCAGAATCAGGAACACCCCCGCCATCAAGGTACTCAGGACCAATCCCCCCAGTCCGAATTCGGCGATGATCGATACGATAATGATGATGAATGCCCCGGTCGGCCCGCTGATTTGCACCCGGCACCCGCCGAAGACCGATGCCAGTAAACCGCCGACAATCGCCGTGTAAATCCCCCGTTCCGGCGGCAGTCCGCACGCAATGGCGAATGCCATCGCCAGCGGCAACGCCACAACCCCCACCGTCAACCCTGCAAAGAGGTCACTGCGAAATGTCCCCCACGAATACTGCTTGAGATCACTGAAAAGAACCGGCCTGAACATAATATCAACACCTTGTTTTGAGAAATGAAAGTATTTAATATACCGGTGCTTCCAATAATTACAATCAGCCGGAAGTATTATATTTCAGTAATTAATTACGTAAAAAATCCATCGGTTCGAAAACGGAGTTCACGCAAAGCCATGGATTTTTGCGGAAAAATCCGGAAACCGGGGTTGGACTTTTGCCGGGTTTTGTGCTAGATTGCTGTTTATCAACATTCAGGTTATGAGTATATGTTTAAGAAATTGATACGAAAAGCCACAGAGGCCTCTGAGCGCCCGAATCTGGCATTTCTGCTGAAACGGCGGAACTTTTTCATCCGTTTGGCGGCGGTCATCGCCTCCGGTCTGATGGTCACGTTTTCGATCCCTCCCTTGAATTGGAGTTTCCTGGCCTTTTTCGCGCTGGTGCCGCTGTTTCTCGCCATTTACGACCGCAAACCGTGGGTGTCGTTCGGGTACTGTTTTGTGTTCGGGTTGACCTGGGGATTTACCTCGTTCTACTGGCTGCGCGAAATCGAACCGGCGATTCCCTACCTGATCGCTTTTCCGCTGGCGGCTCATCCGGCGGTGTGGGCGCTGTGCGTGCCGTTCCTCACCCGCCATATCCTGAATACGCCCGCCAATCTGCTGAAAGGAGAAAACGAGGCCGTCCCTCTTGCGCCGTCCCGCCTTCAATGGCGCAAACTGCTACTGGCCGCGGTACTGGCCGCAGGCTGGTGCCTGATCGAATGGGCCCGTTCATGGGTTCTGCCTTGGAACTATCTGTCCACCGCCATGTGGCGCACCGTGCCGCTGATCCAGATTTGCCGGTTCACCGGGACTTACGGCATCAGTTTCCTGCTGGTGTTTTTCAACATCTGTTTCGCGTTTTACCTGATTGCCCCCAAGTACAACCCGAAAACACGTAAATTCATTTATCCGCGCCCGTTGATCCTGGCCGGACTGCTGATTATCCTCTGTTATGCGGAGGGGATAACCCATGTACTGCGCCAGAAACACAATACCGGGCAGGTGGTGCGGTTCAACGCCGGACTGGTACAGGGAGACATTTCCCAACGCCGTTCCGCCAATATCGGACAGGCCCAGGAGGCGCTTGACGTCTACTCCGAGCTGACGGCGAAACTGCTGGAGTCCAGCCCCGCCCCGCACATCGTCATCTGGCCCGAAACCGCGGTACCATATCCGTTTCGTTCGGACAACCCGGTCAGCAATGCGTTCCGCTACCGGATCGCGCAAATGATCCGCAAATACAAAGTGCCGTTTCTGATCGGCACCATCGATTTCGAAGACCTTCTCCCGGGGGCGGACTACCATAAGCAAAAGACCTACAACAGCGCGTTCCTGCTGGACAGCGACAGCCGTCTGGCCCATGTTTACAGCAAAGTCCAACGGGTACCGTGGGGCGAATACGTGCCGTTCCGCAATTTTCTGCCCGCGTGGGTGATCCGTATCATCGACATGGACCGCGACCTGACGCCGGGCACCTCGCTGGACCCCGTGCCGCTGTTGCCGGGGGTGCGCGCCGGGATCAGCATCTGTTTCGAAAGCGTGTTCCCCTATGTTTCGCGGGGCGAAGCCCACCGCGGCGCCAACCTGCTGGTGGTGATTTCCAACGACGCCTGGTATCCGACCAGCAGCGAACCGGCCCAGCATCTGGCCAACGCGGTGTTCCGTTCCGTCGAAACCGGACTGCCGCAGTTGCGTTGCGGCAACAACAGCACCGGATGCCTGATCGAGCCCAGCGGCTATATTTCAGACTGCCTTTTCAAAGAACGCGATGAAAAAACCGGTTTGCTCCTGCCCCAGCCGGTACAACGCGGCCGTACCGCGGGCGTAATCCCGGTCAAAGTGCAGGAAGAACCGGACTATGCGCCGTTTGTCCGCTACGGAAATGTTTTCATTATTTTCTGCTGGCTCCTGGTGCTGGGCGGTTTCGCCATGGCTTTTTCGAACTGGGAAACGGTGAAATCCGGGCGACTCGCCATGTTCATCAAAAACAAAAGGAACAAATGATGCAGATGCAGACCTTGTACATACGGGTGGCGGCCTTGGCGCTGAGCGTGATCTCAATCCTGATCCTGCGGACTAACATCATGCTGGCGGATTATGCGGTGAGCTGGTTTGCCGTTGCTTTCAACATCTTTTTTCTGACAGAATTCGGGTCGATCACCTTTTTCGGGCGTTCGCCGGTCATGAGTTTTTTTAAAATGGTCCGCAAGCACGAAGCCAAGATTCTCCGCCTCCTGAAAGGACTGAATCTGCTGACGGTGCTGGCTTTCCTCGCCTGGGCGGCGACAATGGCCTTCAAGACCCATGCTGCAAACGACATCGTCATTACATTGATCCAGGTATTTTACCTGGGAGCGCTGGCGGCGGCGCTGTACATCAACAGCCGGTTCTATCATGACGACCCCGAGGCAAGGTTTCATAACCTTTTTCTGATTACCGGCATCACTTACGCGGTTTCGGTATTCATGGCGGCGCGACTGCTGCAGGGGACTGTGATCATGCCGTGGCAGTTGCTGGCTTCCGCCATGGGCAATATCGTACTGGCGGTGCTGGCGATGATGGTTACGAATCCTTCAGGGCGGCAAGACGCTTAAGCAAAAGATCGCGGTCGGACGTCGAAAACTTCCCGCGGGCGAGCTCATGCTCATAACATGAAATCGCTTTTTCACGCTTGCGGGCGTCATACAGTAAATCCCCGTAAAAGAACAGTAGATTCAAACTGGCCGATCCGGACACATGCCGGGGTGATTTGAAAAATGCTTCCAGCAACTCTTCCGCGCCCCGGGCATCGCCGAATTTACTCAGCCGGATTCTGGCCAACAGCGTCCGCGCATCGACGTTGTTGAACTGCTTCGCCACAATCTCTTCAAGTTCGGCGGCGGCGTCCTCGGCCTGACCGGAAAAAGCCATACCTTCCAGACGGTTCAACTGCTCCGGTTCCCGGCTCAACTGGTCATGACTGTAATAGAAAGAAACTCCAAGCGCGTCCGTGATATACGGCAACCCCCTCCTGGCAATAATGATCCCGCAGGCAAACATACCAAGCAATCCGAACATCGTCCACATGCCGCCCTGTCCGCTGAACATGAGAAAAACTCCCCCCGCGCCAATCAGCAGTCCCACACTTATATAAAACATGTCCTTAATCATGACAATGACTCCAACCGGTTCTGCAGAATCCGTTTGTCATAGGCGGAATAACGGCCGCGTTTGAGTTCGCGCCGCAGGTACTCCAATGCCTCCGGCGGCGGTAGTTCGTCGCTCAGGTACAACAGCATGTCGAGGGTGTCGTGGTTCGACACATGCCCCGGATGGTCGAAGAATTCCCGGCATATTTCGAGGGCGTCGGTTTCGTCGGTCAACGCCTCGCGATAAACCCGGATCAACAGCATCCGCGCCTCGATATCCATGAAATCGCGGGCAAGCACCGTCCGCAATTCCGCCGCGGCCTCGTCGTAACGTCCCGCCTCAATCAGTCCTTTCATATGATCAAACCGTTCCGGCGCGCGCTCCAGTTTATCACGCTTGAAATAGATGGCGTCGCCAATCAGCCCGCCGGCAAACCGTCCGATGTACGGCGCCAGGATACATCCGCTCACCGCCCCACATCCCCCCAGGATAAACAGGGCAAAAATCTTGGCAAACATACCGCTGCTCATCTGAAAATTGACGATCCCCCAGGTCACCAGGCCCAATGCGAACAGGATCAGCAAACAGTTGGCCAGCTTCGAGTCCTTCCTCCAATCCATAGAAACTCCTTGATCGTTCGATTCAAATCAGCGTTGTATCGCTTCCAGCCGGTTCCGCAGCAACCGCCGGTCGTAACTGCAATAGTTTCCGCGCTTCAGTTCGCGCCGCAGATAGTCCAGAGCCTCCGGCGGCGGCAGTACATCGCTCAAATACAACAACATATCGAGGTTGTCGCGGTTTGACGCATGTCCCGGATGGTCAAAAAACTCCCGGCAAACCGCGATGGCCTCGGTTTCATCGTCCAGTTCCTCACGACAAACCCGGATCAACAACATCCGCGCCTCAATGTCCATGAAATCACGAATGAGGACCGCTTTCAATTCCGCCCGGGCCTCGTCGTAACGCCGCTCCTCCACCAGACCTTTTATATAGTCAAGGCGTTCCGCCGGACGCTCCAGCTTGTCGCGCGTGAAGTAGACGGCGTCGCCGAGTCTATCCCCGATCATCTTGCAAAGCACAAACGACAGAATGAATCCGCCGCATCCCGCGAAAAGAATAATATGGATAAGACTTCCCATCGAAAGGCCGACCCCGATCAGGCTGAAACCAACCAGCATACCCAGAACGTTCACCAGCGGCGATTCCTGATTCCAGTGCATAAACCATCCCTTTGCTTGAAAATTCTCCGCGTTCGGATATATTACTATAAACATAAAAAAGAGGAAAGCAATACTATGAACGGTCAGAGAAGCGCCAAAGTCGAAAGAAAAACCCGCGAAACCGACATTAAACTCTCGCTGAACCTCGACGGCAACGGCAAAAGCGCCGTAAACACCGGCATTCCGTTCATGGACCACATGCTTGAATTATTCGCCCGCCACGGCTTTTTCGACCTCGAAATCGACGCCGTCGGCGACCTCGAAATCGACGCCCACCACACGATGGAAGACCTCGGCCTCGTCTTCGGCGAAGCCCTGAACAAAGCCCTCGGCGACCGCAAAGGCATCACCCGTTACGGTTCCGCCCTGCTGCCGATGGACGAAACGCTGATCCGGGTCGCGCTGGACCTGTCGAACCGTCCTTATCTGGTATACGAAGTCAAGCCCCCGCAATTCATGATCAAGGATCTGAATGTAGCGCTGTTCCGCGAATTCTTCGTGGCGTTCGTCAACAAATCCGGCATGAATCTGCATATCGACATGCTCCGCGGCGAAGAAATCCATCACGTGTTCGAAGGCATTTTCAAAGCCCTGAGCAAAGCGCTCGCCCAGGCCGTCCGCATCGACCCCCGGATCAAAGGCACCCTTTCCACCAAAGGCTCTCTCTGACGGAGGGCGGCGCATTGATTACCCGGCAACTATTCGTCGGCGGTTTCGACGATAATTTCTCATACCTGGGGGTATGCGATAACGGCGATGCTTTCATCGTCGATCCCACCGGCGATCCGGCAGTCATCCGCCGTGCAACGGCGCAAGCCGGAGACATCCGCCCAGCCGGTATCCTGCTGACCCACCGCCACCACGACCATTATTCGGCACTGAACGACGTGCTCGAATTTTTCCGCGCGCCGCTGTTCGAACACGCCAATCTCGCCGACGGACAATTCCTGCCGTTCGGCGAAAACGCGCTTCAGGTGCTTTTCACCCCCGGCCATACCCCGGACAGCGTCTGTTACCGCGCCGCGGACAACTCCGCGCTCTTCACCGGCGACACGCTGTTCGTCGACTGCATCGGGTTCTGCCAACCGGAGCCGATGTACCGTTCACTGTACGAAGTGCTGGGGAAACTCGACGGTTCGCTGGTCATCTATTCGGGACACAACTACGGTTCGACCCCCACGGACACGCTGGAGCATCAGCGGCAAGTCAATCCGTGGCTCCGTTGTAAATCCTACGCCGAATTCGTCGCGAAACTCAAAAACCTGACCTGAATCAATACGTTCTATTTTTTACCCTGCGGCCCGGCTTTCATTACGCGGCGATATTCGGACGGAGGGATCTTGCGGTATTTCCGGTAAATGCGCGAAAAATAGAACGGATCGTTGAACCCCGCATGGGTAGCGGTTTCTTCAATGCTGTATTCGGGGTGTTCCCGCATCAGTTTTTCGGCGTATTTGAGTTTGCGGTCGATCACCAGATTCTTAAAGGTCATGCCGAGCTTGCGGCGCACCAGGTGCGAAACCGTGGAACGGCTCCGCCCGACGTAGACCGCCACGTGGTCCAGCGTAATCTCTTCCCGGACATGCTCCTCCACATACCGCTCAATCCGGCTGAGCGTGCGGTCCCGCCGCAGTCCGACCATTTCCTTGGTCACGATATAGTCCATCAGCAGTGAAAACATGCCGAGCAGACTTTCCAGCTTCTTCGGCGAAATATAGGTGAGTTTATCGAATGCTTTTTCGACGGCGGCCAACAGTTCGGGGTCTTTGCATTTCCTGCGGATGCCCTCCGGGAGTTTCCCCGATGTGCGGAACTGCCCGATCAGGATGAAGCCCGCCGGCTGGCCCTCGGCCATGACCGGCGCGATGGCTTCGCAGAGCCCGGCATGGCATTTGTAACAAACCATCGACTCGGTTTCGACGCTCTCTTTCTGCTTGGCCTGGTCGAGCGTCTGGCAACGGGCGTAGCCGAACAGTTTTTCCTGCATCAACCGGCAGTAATCGGAGTTACGGCGGTTCAATCCGCGCTGGAGAATTTCCCCCTCGGCGCTGAACAGCACGATACGAAGATCCATGACTGCGGCGAAGTGGTCCAGCAGCCGTTTGACTTCCTGATGCAGAATAAGGTCGATCGTTTGTTTCATAGACAAAAAAATAACACCGGATTGCATAAATGTCCAGCTATTTGCGGAAATTTCCATTCAAAAAAATGAGTTTCAGGAGTATCTTGTTTATAGAATAAGGATGCAAGGCATCCGCGCCGCTCCAATATATTTTGCTACAAAGAAACAAAAAGGATATTACGATGAAAAAGGTCAGAATCGGCATTATCGGGCTCGGGTTCATGGGAACCACCCATTTCGGCATCCATCAGATCAACCCGCAGGCGGAAGTCGTGGCGGTGGCGGACATTGACCCCGTCAAGCTGACCGGCGACATCAGCGCGGTATCCGGCAACATCGGCACCCGGGACAGCAACCAGCTCGACTTCACCGGCATCACCGCCTACAGCGATCCCTACAAGCTGATCAACGACCCGAACGTGGACATGGTCGATATCTGCGTCCCGACCTTCGTCCATTGCAAATACGCGATGGCCGCGCTCCTCGCCGGCAAACACGTTTTCCTCGAAAAACCGATGGCGCGCAGTATCGCCGAAGTCGAGGAAATCGCCGAAGCCGCCCGCAATTCCGACAAATATTTCAATATCGGCATGTGCGTCCGCGCCTGGCCCGAATATTACGACGCCCGCACCCGTTTCCAGACCGGGGAATTCGGCAAGCTGAAAAGCGCCAACTTCCGCCGCCTCTCCCAGTCCGTCGACGGCGGCTCCTGGGAAAACTGGTTCATGAACGATGAACGCGCCGGGGGCGCCCTCCTCGACCTCCACATGCACGACATCGACCAGGTCCGTTTCTTCTTCGGCCGTCCGCAGGCGGTCACGTCGTTCGGAGTCCGCGGCGTCCGCAGCGACCGCGCCGTCGACCATGTCGTCACCAACTACGATTTCGGCGACGGCACGCTGGTGATCGCGGAAGGCGGCTGGGCCGCCGCGAAAACCGTCCCGTTCGAAATGAGTTTCCAACTGATCTGCGAAAAAGCCACCGTCCGCTTCATGAGCGAGGGCTACAAAATCTACTGGGAAGACGGCCGCGTCGAAACCCCGGAAGTCGCCGACGCCAAGCTCCCGACCGGCTGGCACAAGGAACTCTTCTATTTCGTCTCCTGTATCCTCGACGGCGTCAAGCCGGAGAAATACCAGACGCTCGGCGAAATCGTCGATTCCTTCAAAATCTACGAGGCGGAAGCCCGCTCCGTGGACAGCAAAGAAACCGTTAAAATCAATTACTGAAGAGGTATACCATGTCTTTTTATAAAGCACTGAACTATTGGGTTTACGGCGGCTTCTCCGGCGAAAAGACCCCGTATGAAATGATCGATTTCGTCAAGGCCCAGGGACTCGACGGCGCGGAACTCACCGTACCGGAAGCCCTGCCGCTCGACATTACCGAGGAAGAATGTCGCAAGATCAAAGCCTATGCCGACGCCCGGGGCATCGGTCTCCGCAGTCTCGCCACCGGCGTTTATTGGGGCAAATCGCTCGGGACCGACGATGAAGCCGTCCGTACCGAAGCCATCGCCTTCACCCGCAAATATTTGCAAATCGCCAACTGGATCGGCGCAGAAACCATCCTCGTCGTCCCCGGAGCCGCCTGCGTGAAATGGGACCCGTCCGTACCCGCCGTCCCCTATGAAACCGTCTGGCGCAAATCGGTGGAATCACTGAACGAACTGCTGCCGCTGGCCGAACGGCTGAGCGTCAACATCGCGCTCGAAAATGTCTGGAACCGCTTCCTGCTTTCGCCAATGGAATGGCGTTTCTATCTCGACCAGTTCAGTTCACCGCGCATCGGCATTTATTTCGATATCGCCAACTGCCTGCTTTACGCCCCGGCAGAAGATTACGTCCGCACCCTCGGCAAACGCATCAAAGCCATCCACATCAAAAACTGGACCGGCGAAGACTGCGGCGGCGGCCTCCACGGTTTCGGCGACGACATCGCCGTCGGCGAAGCCGATTTCCCCGCCGTCAAGACCGAACTCGAAAAAATCGGCTATACCGGCCCGATTTCAGCGGAAATGATCCCGTTCTGCCGTCTCCCCGACCTGGTCCTGCCCGACCAGCCCCTGGCCGAACTCACCTGCAAACGCATCTGCGAGATTCTCGGATAAGTTCAGGTAAAGGCGGCATATCGGGGGAAGAAGGAACCCTTTTAAAAAAGGTTCTCCTTCCTCCCCCCGTTCTTAAAAAAATCAAACGCCCCTGCCGCTTGCAATGCAAACAGCAGGGGCGTTTAAATATTTTGCCGCAGGGCGAAATTCCGGAATTATCAGGCTTTTTTGATCCGGGCGGTCACGGCTTTTTCGTAAGCGTCAAGATCATCAATCCACACCTGGGCCATACCGGTATCCATGGCGGCCTCGGCCACGCAACGCGCGACGTGCGGGACCACCCGCGGGTCGAACGGCTTCGGAATCACATAGGTGGCTTTCAACGGACAATCGCCGTCGAACACCTTGTTCTTCGCGTCTTCCGGGTAAGCGACCTTCAACATTTTCAGAACAGCCGGGGGAACTTTCTGGCAGGCGAGTTCGGCCAGCGCACGGGCGGCGGCCAGCTTCATTTCCTCATTGATATCCTTGGCGCGGACATCCAGCGCCCCGCGAAAAATCCCGGGAAAACCGAGCACGTTATTCACCTGATTCGGAAAGTCGGTACGGCCAGTGCCAACCACCGCCGCGCCCGCGTCCCAGGCGTCCTGCGGGAAAATCTCCGGAACCGGATTGGCCATGGCGAAAATGATCGGACCGCGCGCCATGCTGCGGACCATCGCCCTGGTAATGATATTGCCGACCGAAAGACCGAGGAAAATATCCGCGCCCTTCAAGGCGTCTTCCAGCGTGCGCGCCTTGGTCTTCGCCGCGAAACGCTTCTTCTCCGGGGTCAGGTCGGTGCGGTCGGCATGAATAACGCCCTTGGAATCACACATCAGGAAGTTTTCGCGCCGGGCTCCGGCAGTGATGTAAAATTCACTGCACGCGATCCCGGCCGCACCGGCGCCGTTCACGACAAAGCGACATTCGGAAATGTCTTTATTCACCAATTTCAGCGCATTCAGAATCCCGGCCAGCGAAATGATCGCGGTGCCGTGCTGATCGTCGTGAAACACCGGAATATTCATGGTTTTCTTCAGCGTCTGCTCAATTTCGAAGCAGGCCGGAGCGCCGATGTCTTCCAGGTTGATCCCGCCGAAGGTGGGTTCAAGGCGTTCGACCGTTTCGATCACTTTTTTCGCGTCAGTACGCCCGGAACTGTTGGCGACCTTGCCGATGCACAACGGAATCGCGTCAATATCCGCGAAACGCTTGAACAGCACCGCCTTGCCTTCCATCACGGGAAGCCCGGCTTCCGCGCCGATATTGCCGAGGCCGAGAACTGCGGTACCGTCGCTGACCACCGCCACCATATTGCCTTTGGAGGTATATTCCCAGACGGAGTTCGGCTCTTTGTTAATCTTCACACAGGGTACGGCCACGCCCGGCGTGTAGGCCATCGACAGGTCGGCCTGTCCTTCGCAGGGTTTGGTGGAAACGACTTTGATCTTCCCCGGAACGGGCTTGGCATGATAGTCAAGGCTCTGTTTTTCGAAACGCGCTTTCAGGGTCTTCTGCATAAAATCCTCACTTGTCCGGCGGTTATGCCGGGTTCATTGAAATATTCCTTAAAATTGTTGAACCGGGGCTATTTCCCGGATAATTTCTCCGCCATTTTCTGTTGTCCAAGCTGATAGGCCTCGACATTCAGTTTCACGATTTTTTCCTTGCCGTGGAAGCACTCGCTCAGGGCGTCGGGAACCAGTTTGTCGATATCGGCGGCGTCGCACTCATTGAGATAACCGTTCTTGAGCACGGCGGCCAGTGCGCCGAGCATGACCGAGTTGGCGCATTTCAGGTTGCCGAACGCCTCCGCGATATCGGCTCCGTTCAATGCGAACACCGACTGGCCGGGCTTGACTTCGGGGGCTTCTTCGATGGTCGAACCATCATAAAGCAGGATGCCGTTTTCGCCGAGCTCGGGCAGATATTTTTCCATCGACGGCTTGTTGAGGATGATCAGCAGATCGCAATTGCTGTCCACAATCGGCGAACCGATGGTGCCGCGATTGACGATGATCGCGCAGTTTGCGGTGCCGCCGCGCATTTCGGGCCCGTAGGACGGCAGCCACGAAACGTTGAAATTGCGCTGTTTGCCCATTGCCGCCAGGATCAACCCGAGGCTCAAGACGCCCTGTCCGCCGAATCCCGCAATCTTGATGCGCAGTTCACGGTCGAAGATCGCGGAACCGCAACGGTAGTCGTCCGCCACGCCTTCGCCGATCCGGGCCGGATACATGGCTTCGCGGACTTTCTCCGCGTCGTAGACCGGTTCAGGACGGGTAATCGTGGTACGTACAGCGGATTCGTCTTTGTAAACGCCGAGCGGGAAGTATTCGGTCATTCGTGTGTCGATGAACTCATCCATCTGCTTGGTGGTCATTTTCAGATTGACCGGACAGCCGGACAGGACTTCGACCAGGGAGAACCCTTTTTTCTCGATATTGTTCTGAATGGCTTTGCGAACCGCCTGCCGGGCTTTCATGATGTTCCGGGTAGTGGTCAGCGAAACACGTTCCACATAAACCGGAGCCTCAAGCTGGGCGACCATTTCGCTGACTTTCAGCGGATAGCCTTCGTTAAGCGCACTGCGTCCATAGGGGCTGGTAGTGGTTTTCTGACCGATCAATGAGGTCGGGGCCATCTGCCCGCCGGTCATGCCGTAAATCGCGTTATTGACGAAAAACACGCAGTAATTTTCGCCACGGTTGGCCGCCTGGATAAAATTGTTGAACCCGATGGCCGCCAGGTCGCCGTCGCCCTGATAGCCGATGACGATACCGCCGGGGTTGGCACGGACCAGCCCGGTGGCGGCGGCGGCGGAACGCCCGTGCGGCACCTGTACGCCGAAGCAGTCAAAATAGTAGTAGGCAAAGACCGAGCAACCGACCGGCGAAATAATCGTGGTACGGTCGAGGATGCCGAAATCGGCCATGGCCTCGGCGATCAGTTTGTGGAGAATGCCGTGGCCGCAGCCGGGGCAGTAATGCATATTCTTTTTGACAGCGCCGGGACGGCGTTCGAATGTTTCAAAAAAGCCTTTCGGCCTGGACAGTTTTACTTTTTCACCCATGATCATTCACCTCCTATGCGGCGGCAGCGGGCCGCGACTTCTTCCACGGTGGGGATATTGCCGCCCATGCGGTTGAGCAGCGAAACGGGACGGGAACAGTCGATGGCAAGCTTTATGTCATTGATCATCTGCCCATTGTTCATTTCCACACAGACGAACTCCCGGGCGTGCTCCGCGGCCTTGCGGAACGTATCGGTCGGGAACGGAAACAGCGTAATCGGACGGATCATGCCGACCTTCAACCCTTCCTTGCGGAGCTGTTCGACGGCAGTGCGGATGACGCGGCCGCAGATACCGAAACCGCAGACAACGATTTCCGCATCGTCAAGCATGTAGGTGTCGGCGCGCTGTTCATGGCGCTGAATGTCGTCGTAACGGTCGTTCAGGCGGTGATTCAAGGCCTCGAGGTCGTCGTTTTCCATATAAATCGAGGTCAGGAAATTAGTGGTGTTGCAAGTCTTGTAGTCCAGCGCCCACTCGGGGGATTCGCGGCGCGGCTTCGGTTCCGGGAGCGTCACCGATTCGAGCATTTGCCCGATCACGCCGTCGGTCAGGATATAGACCGGAGTGCGGTACTTGTCGGCCAGGTCAAACGCCAGGGCGGCGAAGTCGCACATTTCCTGAGCCGACGATGGAGCCAGCACGATCACTTTGTAACCGCCGTGGCCGCCGCCCTTTACCACCTGATTGTAGTCGCTCTGTTCGGGGGCGATATTGCCGAGTCCGGGACCACCGCGCATAACGTCGACGATCACGCAGGGCAATTCCATGGTGGCAAGGTACGAGACACCTTCCTGTTTCAAACTGATGCCGAGCCCGGAGGACGCGGTCATGGCGCGGCGTCCGGCCGCGGATGCGCCGAGCACCATATTAATGGACGCGGTTTCGCACTCGGCCTGCAGGAACACACGGTTGAGTTTGGGAAAATATTCGGCGGCGGTATGGGCAATTTCGCTGGCGGGAGTAATCGGGTAGCCGAAGTAGCAATCGCACCCGGCGAGCAGTGCGCCGAAAACGACCGCCTCATTGCCTTTTAATAACATTTTGTTGGAATATTCCATAATATGCGGCCTCACTCGTCAGCGGTTATTTCAATGATACGGATCGCGCCGGGTTCCGGACAGTTGTAAAAACACGCGCCGCAACCGATACACCCCTCGCCCTTATAAACTGCGAACGGAACACCCATGAAGTTGAGCTTGACTCCCATCTCAAGCACATGCTTCGGGCAGGCGTTTACACAGCGGGCACAGCCTTTGCACTCATCGGAGATGATTTCGCACCGGTGAGATTTTTTAATTTTTTCGCTCATCAGCTTTTCCTGCATGGTTTATAGTCACTGTAGACAAGACGTAAGGTAACACCGGAAGCGCCATTTTTCAAACCGAATTGGACAACAGGACGTAAAAATAAAAGCTCCGTCAGCCCCATAACCGGGACTGACGGATTTCAGAAGAACTTAAGCCGAAAATATATTCTGGAGATATTGAGGACGGCAGTCGTCCAACGAATCTATCGCGGAGGGATTTTCACTTCTTCCGGGCCCATAGCGGATCTGTCGTTTTCGTGGGAAAAGCGTTCGCCGGAAGCCAATCCACGCTCCCGTCGGAGAACAAGACATTCGCCCCGCCCAGATGGCGGTTCCGGTCAACCGTCCCGGTACCGGCATGTTCAAACGGCCCCCATATCTTATAAGCGGCTCCGCTATAATCCGGCATCTGCGGATAATTGCCGGGTTTGTAGTGAACGGAGTCGGCCAGAAGGATTACTTTTTCGTCCGGCCGCGGCATCAATGTATTCAGCATGTATGCATTGTTCATCCCGCACCCGATTCCCTTTTTCACCGAGGGGCAATAACTTTTCGCCTTGAAGGCGATATTCTGCTGTCTTAAAATCGCCGTCAGCCATATTGCTTGCGGATTTGCGGAATAAGGACGCGGCAGATGTCCGTCATGCTGCTGAGCATAAAGAAACAGCAACACGCCGAGATACCTCAAATTAGCGGCGCACAAGGCCTGACGGGCTTTTTCCCGGACAAGTTCGAATGAAGGGGCCGATTTCTCCGCCAGGAGCAAAAGCGCCAAAGCCGTAAACTTCCACTGCTTTTCCGGATCTATTTTCGTGAGTTGAAGATTACGCTTGTCCTTCAGGATATCTCCCAATTCAAAGGCCTTGAGTTCTACTTCCGGAATCGCCATCAGCGTCTCCGCCAGTCCGAATACATTCGCATAGTCGCCCGCCCCGAGTTTCTTCCGGAACGCATCGATTCCGACAGCCCCCGGATCCACCGAAAGGGCAGCCAGTATTTTGAGATCCCGGTCATCAGGATTGTTTTTAAGAGCCATGGACAACGCTTTCTGAACGGTCGGAAATGCTTTGTCGATATCAAGCGACAGGTATTCACAACAGGCCTGAAGCAGAAGACTGCTCAATTCGATGCGGGCGTTGCCGCCGGAAGACTCGAATGCCTTTTGAAATGCAGGCCCCGTTTTAGCATAGGAGGCATTGTCTCCGGCCCGGGCTTGAAGAAATTCATCGTAGGCACTCACAAAAGCCTCCGGAAAACCGGCGGCATCCAGCTTGTAAAAATCCTGTTTCGAATGGACGCGGGATGCAGTCACATCCTTTTTGAAGCTGAAAGAACCGAATGCGGAGGGGTTGTTGTTCTTCCCGTTCATAGTCGGAGACCAGCAACTGCGCCTGATGTCGTTTCCGTCTGCCTGATTGCGGATAAAATTGACGGTGATGACCACCGTTTCCAGGTTTTTGTTTTCCAGGCCGATATCGGCGAGGGGAAGCCTTGCCTCCAATGTCCAGGAATCAATATTATGCTTCTCGACCGCTTCGATATTGCTGTTCCAATCGGCCGGCGAACCCTTGTGCCCATGCAAGTCAAAAATAGTTCCCCCGGCATTGATAATAAACTGGTAGTAGTTTTTTTCAACTCCAGGGGTGGGATTGATGAAAATTTCAATGGAGTCATCATCCCAAATATAAGGTTTCATCATCGAATCCCGTTGACGGGAAAGAGCTTTGAAAGCGACCGTATCCGCGTTACGGGCATTGTTTCGAAAGAAAAAATACAAATACTTGTCATCAAAGCATGCCGCGGCTTCCGCCGCATCGGGTATTTTTTCTCCGTTCGGCGACACAAAGTTCATACCGGGCAATTTTGTCCAGCATTCCCCCGTACTCGCTTCGCCGTCAAGAACAGGCGGACTTGAAACAAATTGGCAAACGTAAGACGGTTTTTCCGTCAGCCTCGCCGTATTGACCCTTTGCGCCAGAGGAGAAATTTCAGAAATGATCATTTCGATTCGTTTGCGTTCAGGCGTTCCGTCTCCGGTTTTGTTTCTGGCCTCCTGCAAATACTTCATGAGGGACTCAACCGCCTGAGGCGTATAGATACTGCTGTACAATGCGGTGTCCCTGTCGGGGATATTCCGACACCACAATTCCTCGGCTTTTTCCCAAAAATTTTTCATTTCGGCCGCGGCCGGGCCATAGAATCCGCGGTAATATTCATCCAGCAGGGCATCAACATCCGTCCCCGCATCCCACATGAGTCTGCCGGTAACGTACCAGTTCAGATGATTGAGCCCGAGAAACGCCGCCTTATTGTTCCTCTTGTCAACCCCCCGGGTATAAGTCTCCGCCTCAATGAACTCCCCATTGCTTACCGTCCTCAGTTTTGCGAGATCATCCGCAATAAGATGAGGCAATACAATCGGAATATTACGCAAATATGGAAAACTGTATATGGGATTATAATATTCCCAGAAATACATATTTCCGGGCTTTACCCGGCTGCACCATGCTTCAATCAACTTCCGGTCCCGCTGTTTCTTCTCCTGACGCCCGTAATGAAATCTTGCTTTGCATATCATGACGACAACATTATCATTCAGCTTTTTCAGCCTGTCCGGGGGCAGCAGATAGGCTCCGTATGCGCAGCAGCCGATCAATTTGCCCGGATGGCTTTTTTCAAGCTCTGCGGCAACTTTATTGACGAAACTCCAGACATAATTCGAAAACATCCCGGCAGTTCCCCCCTCTTCGTCGATCTGCTTCTGACACTCAGGGCATTCACAGATTCTGGTGAAGGAATCGTTCGGCATAACCGAAAAAATCTTCTGTTCCGGGTTTTTATCGAAAAACGCCTTCGCTTCCGCAACAAACCGCGCCAATACATCGGGATTGGCAAGACAAAGATTGCCGTGTCCGGCACAACTGACATTGAAATCCCGTTGACCGTTTATCAATGCGAAATATTCCGGGTGCGTATCCTTATATTTCCGGAATGTGTGAAACGAATGCTGAATATTGACGGGAAAAGAAGCTCCGAAACCAGCACGCCGATACCATTTGGCACTGTCATCATCTTCCGCCAAATCACAGGCATATAAGAAACGGTATTTGAAATCGGGAGAAACCGAGAGGTCCGTATGATCCGGAACGCTCACCGTTTTGCCCGCCGGAACCACTTCACCCAGGTCGCCGGGCATATACCATCGGATTCCGCAGAATTGCTCAAGGAAACGATATACGGCAAAAAGCGTACCGGTTTCTCCATACCGGTTAATTTTCAGTTTCCCGGAATAGCTTTGCTGAAGGCGAAACGGATGTCCAATACCCGCCATTGGCTTGCCGCTGTAATCCCTGCCGCACAATGCCAGCCAGTTATTCCCGGCTTTTATGCGGAATCCATCCTCGGACAGCCCGCCAAGGGAAACTCCGCGCTTTTCCGTGTATTTGCTTTCCCCCACGAAAATAAGGTTCGTTTTTTCCGAAGGAACGTCATGAACGATCTG
>CALABZ010000287.1 GCA_937888615.1 uncultured Lentisphaeria bacterium
GGGCGCACCAAAAAAAGCCCGCCGTTTGACGGGCGGGCTTAATATATGGAAACGCCTGATTATTTCTGCAGGCGGGCTTCCAACTGATCGAGCTGATCGACCATGCCTTTCGGCATATGAGCGCCGAATTTGGCATAGTATTCACGGATGCCGGGAACGTCTTTCAGCCATTCGCCGTTGTCAACCTTCAGCAGTTCGGCCATGTCTTCAGCCGAGATGTCGAGGCCTTCGACATCAATGTCTTCCGCCTTCGGCATATAACCGATCGCGGTTTCATTGGCTTCGACTTCGCCGTTGACACGCTGGATGATCCACTTCAGGACGCGGCTGTTGTCTCCGAATCCGGGCCACAGGAACTTGCCGTCCGGGCTCTTGCGGAACCAATTCACATAGAAGAACTTCGGCAGAACGTCCTTATTCGGGGCCTTTTCGCCGATTTCCAGCCAGTGGCCGAAATAGTCACCCATGTTGTAACCGCAGAACGGCAGCATGGCGAACGGGTCGCGGCGGAGCTGACCGATATTGCCGAAAGCGGCGGCGGTCATTTCGGAAGCCACGATCGAACCCATGAAGGTACCGTGTTCCCAACTGAAAGCCTGATGAACCAGCGGAATCACGCTCGGACGACGTCCGCCGAAAAGAATCGCGGAAATCGGCACGCCGGTGGGATCTTCCCACTTTTCATCGATCACCGGGCACTGAGCGGCCGGAGTGGTGAAACGAGCGTTCGGATGAGCGGCCGGAGTTTCAACGGCCGGAGTCCAGGGCTGGTTTTTCCAGTCAATCAGTTCAGCCGGCTTGTTTTTGGTCATGCCTTCCCACCAGACGGCCTTCTTATCGGACGTAAGCGCGACGTTGGTGAAAATGCTGTTGCCGCGTTCGACCGTCAGCATGGCGTTCGGGTTGGAGCTCATGGAGGTGCCGGGAGCCACGCCGAAGAAGCCCGCTTCCGGGTTGATGGCGTACAGACGGCCATCGGCGCCGAACTTCATCCAGGCGATGTCATCGCCGACGGTTTCAACTTTCCAGCCGGGGATGGTCGGAATGAGCATGGCGAGGTTGGTTTTGCCGCAGGCGCTCGGGAAAGCAGCCGCGATGTATTTCTTTTCGCCGTTGGGCGGAGTGATGCCGAGGATCAGCATGTGTTCAGCCAGCCAGCCTTCTTCACGGGCCATGGAGGAAGCGATACGCAGGGCGAAGCACTTCTTACCGAGGAGGGCGTTGCCGCCGTAACCGGAGCCGAAGGACCAGATTTCGCGGGTATCCGGGAAGTGGGAGATGTATTTTTCGGTACTGCACGGCCAACAGGTATCAGCCTGGCCGGGCTCGAGCGGAGCACCGACGGAGTGCATGCAGCGAACCCAGGCGCCATTGCCGAGGACGTCCAGAACAGCCTGGCCCATGCGGGTCATAATGCGCATGTTCATAACGACGTATTCGGAATCGGTCAGTTCAACACCGATCTGAGCGATGTTGGAGCCAAGCGGGCCCATGCTGAACGGGATCACATACATGGTACGTCCCTTCATGCAGCCGCGATAGAGCTTGGTCATGGTTTCGCGCATTTCGTTCGGGTCCATCCAGTTGTTGGTCGGACCGGCGGCATCCTTGGTTTTGGCACAGATGTAAGTCCGGTCTTCGACACGGGCCACGTCAGCCGGGACCGAACGGGCATAGTAGCTGTTCGCCGGGGTTTCGAGCTTGGTGAAGATACCGCTTTTGACCAATTTATCGGCCAGAGCATTGTACTCTTCGTCGGAACCGTTACACCAATAGACGCCCTCGGGCTGACAGATTTCAGCCCACTCTTCGACCCACTTGACCAACTTTTCATTTTTGGTCGGGATCGCATTCAGGAATTTAACCATAATGCCTCCAGATAGTTGCATTGTTAGACGTTAATTTACCGCCCGGCCGGCAGCAATATTTTTCTTCCAAAATCCAAATAATATAGCATTTCGAATTCTTTAGTTCAAGAGAAAAAAATAAATAAATATTAATTATTTCTCATTTTCCACATTGTCGAACCACCTGAACTTCCTGATAGTAAAATAAATATCGAAATTTTCCAGAAGCAGATATTGACAAAAACAATGACCGGCCATATAATACACCACATGGAGCACATGGTACACATAAAGGAAAGGGAAACGGTTTCATGGATTGTAAAATCACAGTTAAACAGTATTTCAACAACATAAAAGAAGGCAACGACACGCCGCTGTATCTGCAACTGCAGCAGGCGGTAAGGGAAATGCTCCCCGAATTGCCGGACAATTCCCTCTTCCCCTCTGAACGGGAACTGGCGGACGAGCTGAAGATCAACCGCAGGACGTTGCGCAAAGCCCTGGAGCCCTTCATCGCCGAAGGACGCCTGCTGCGCAGTCAGCGCGGCACCATCGTCCGCCATCCCCGATTGCCGACCGCCTTCCAGGAGGGGAAGATCCATCCGTTTACCATGGCGATTGCCGCGCCGACGTTCTGGCCCAAAACCAAACTGCGGATCATGCTGTACGAATCTCTCTCGTTTCAACAGAAATTCTGGCAGGAGATCATCGATCTCTTCAACCGCAAAAACCCGCGGCTGGAGCTGGAAAGTTTTTATCCGCCGCCGCTTTTCGATGACCCGGAGGAATCCTATTGGCAGGAATTTGCCAAGGAAAATTTCGACTTCGTCCACCTCCCCGTCAGCTATCGCTGGAAAGCCAACATCGGCAACATGCTGGCGGAAATCCCTGCGGAACTCCGCCAATATGAGGCAACGGAAGGGTTCGCCACAACGACATTTGCCCAAACCATGCCGAACCTGCTTCAATATGGGTTCCCTTTCGCTTTTTCACCGCGAATCTACTGCTGGAACCGCCGTTACGTCGATTACCTGAAGCTGGATATCCATCATCAGAGCATCGAAGAGATTCTGGAACGGGCACAAGCCCTGCCGGACGACGTGGCGACCGCGGCTACTTTTTACGATCTGTGCCTAGACCTCGCGGTCCCGGAACATTTCACGCCCGAAGAAATTCAGGAGCAGTTGAAAATCATCCTGAAGCGGCTGAGGCTCTCACAGGCGCGCAACAAAAAATTTCTATGTCCTTATCCGTTGCCGGATTTTCATCACAACGTCGACGAGGAAAACATGCTGCTTCACAGCAGTTACACGCCCGTACTGCGGATTCACGAAAAAGACATGAAGCACTTTCTGTTCAGTCCCGTGCCGATCCGGCGCGGAGGGCTGTTCTGGGGTGGCAGTTCGACGCTCGGGTTGAGCTCACAGGGCAGTCGTAACTACAATGCGTTGCTGTTCCTCAAATTCATGCTGTCCGAAGAAATCCAGCACAAGATCGCCACTGATTTGCTGATGGCTCCGGTGCGCCGCACCGAATGGCCAGTCATGGCCGATGCCCTGCGAATTGATCGCGACAAGCTGGCCAAAAGCCTGGAGCATTGCCGCGAAAACCCCCGCGCCTATCCGCCGCCGATCGGGCTGACCCTGATGCGTTTCCCGGAGATCATGGCCGGCAAGGCGTCCGACGGCGAAGCCGCGAAACTGGTGCTGAATTATTACAAAGACGTACTTCAGCCATAACCGGGGCCGGGCCGTTACTTTTCGGGACCGGCCTGAATCTTGACGATCCGGGTCGCGTTCAGGCGTTTTACGCCGAATGAGAGCTCACTTTTGCCGTCGATCAGTTTTTTGAATTCACCGACATTATTCACGGTCACGTCGTTGACGCTGAAAATGATTTCGTAGGGCTTAAGGCCCGCCACCGAAGCCTTGCTGCCGGTCTTGATGTTGGTGATAATCACCCCCGGCGCGTCATCGGCCATGCGGAAATAATGGCGGACTTCGAACGTCAGGTCGTTGACGGTCAATCCCAGTTCCTTATCCTGGAATTTTTCGGCATTTTCAAGGTAGATCGGAGCGGAGGCGACCGTCAGGACTTTTTCCATCATCTTGCCGTCGTGAATATAATTGAGACGGTATTTTTCGCCGAAACCGATACTGGTCAGAACGAGGTTCAGCCGATTGTCAGCCCGCTGCCACGGCACCGGCATCCGTTCATAGTATTGCTCTGGAACCCGATCCAACTCCATCCACGGGAAGTTCTGGCGGATATTCTGGTCGTAGACCTGTCCGCGCAGATAGATCGGACTGTTGGTGGAGAGCGGCGTGATCCGGGTGACGATATCATACACCTGCAATCCAGCCTCGGCCGCGGGCGAACCGGGATACACATAAGTGACCAGGAGCCCCACATTCCCGTTCTCGGTATAGGTCATCACTTCCTTGAGTTCGGCCAGCGGCAAGGTCATCCGCTGGAATTCGATTCCGAGCCAGCCCAGGCGATCACGATCGGTTTCCGGCTGGGGAACGCTCTGCCGGTCGGCGGATTCGCCGGGCGAAGCGAGGAGTTTGACGATTTCAGAATACGGCACCAACTGTACCGGAGACTGACCGGTGGAACGGGGAACGCGCCGCCGTACCGGCATGGCAATTAATTTTTCATGCATATCAAAAACAAACTGCGCCGTACCGGGCGGAATCATGTCCGGCAGCAGCATATTTTTCCAGCCATCCTCAAAACCAAGGATAAACGACGGGGTGGTCCGGAAGTCGAGGCTGTCGCCGTCGGCCCGGATTTCGACGCCGAAAAGCATTTGCCGGGTCAGGCGCGGCAGGTCTTTTTCGACCATCGTGATGCCGTCCCCCGGCAGTTTTGTTTCGGGTTTGACCATGATAATGCCGAAATCCCTGAACGCAAACTCGAATTTAGCGGCGACGGGCTTGCCGGCCGACATAACGGCAATCCGTTCGATCCTGGCAATCTCCTGTCCGGTCATCGAAATGTTCAGCATAACCCTGCCATCGGAAAGCAGCATGCCGGGGACGGTCCATTCGGTGGGTTTGCGCTGTTCCTCGAAATATTCGCGGCTGTTGGGCTGGAGCTGGCGACGGCGCAGACGGATTTTAACCGGATAGAAGTTCTCCTGAGCCGTCTTTTCCATTTTCGCAATCTCCCCGTAAAGAGAAGCGGCGGGAATTGAGGCCCATTGGGCGGGTGGCAGCCAGGCTTTGGCCACCGGGACATCGCCATCGGCGGTATAGCCGACCGTCACCGCATTGCCTTCCGCATCCAACAGGAGCGAATGCGGAATGGCGATTGTTTCCTCCTGATTGTCAAGATTATAAGTGAGGGCCGCAGGTGAGAACTTGCGCAAACCGGCCACCCACAAACCGTTTTCGCGCGCCAGGAAAAAGTCATAGGCGACCTTGGAATCCGCCTTGAACGTCAACGGTTTGCTTCCCTTCAGGGGCGATTTCAACTTCAGGCAGACGGCGCTCTGCTCCGGATAAAAAGTCTCCAACTCCGCCTCAACGG
This sequence comes from uncultured Lentisphaeria bacterium, assembly GCA_937888615.1. Classification (GTDB taxonomy): domain Bacteria; phylum Verrucomicrobiota; class Lentisphaeria; order Victivallales; family Victivallaceae; genus UBA5239. The sequence goes on from CALABZ010000287.1 coordinate 5,382, forward strand.
TAGATCCGTTCAGCCCCACCGTAATTTTCTCCAGGTTGGCTGGAAGCGCCATCGTATTGCCGGTCAGCACCCGGTCGGGAGCGATCACAAAGCCGAACGTCTGGAAAGGACGCTGTTCCTCCAGGCAAGTTTTGACGTTGATGTCATATATGCGCGGTTCGCGTCCCTTGTCGTCAAGTTTGAAATAATAACTGACGACCACAGCGGATGGAAGCAGGCCGCGCAGCAGGGGCATTTGTTTGAGCAAGCCGGGTCCCGCCTCTTTTTTCTCTACTTTCACCTCGGATTTCGAATCCGCCTGCGGCTTGTCATCAGCAGAAACGATTCCGGAAAACGCCAGAATAAACGCGAATAAAGCAGTTAAACACTTGTTCATAAAATTACTCCTTGTCAAAATCCGTCGCAAAATCAATGACCGTCTGGCACAACGAACCGTTGCGCATCAGGGTAAGCAGAGTCTTCCGCTTATTGTCGATATTGGCCAGCGCGGCGTCATAAGCCTTTTTCAGGTCATCGAGCGAATGAATTTCGGTGCCGTTAACCTTGAGAATGATATCATGAGGAGCCAATTGAGCCCGGTTCGCCTGTCCGCTGTAATGTACGCCGTAAACGAAGACGCCTTCGGGGCGGTAAAAATACAAGTCATTGTTATCGAAACGGTTGATTGTGCGTGCGGTGAACTCCCAGCGCGGCAGGGCCAGCGTATCGCCCTCGACCTTGCCCTTGGCGCGCGGCGTGATTTCCAATTGCATCGGCTTGCCGTCGCGGAGCAGGTCGAACCGAACCGGTTTGTCAAAAGGCAACAGCCCCAGGAAACGCCTGAACGCCGGCATGTCTTCGCTGGTTTTGACGCATATTGGTTCACCGCCGACCGCCACGATCACATCCTGCGCTTTGATGCCGGCGGTACGAGCGGGACTCCCGGGTTCCGTGCCGGAAACCACGACCCCGGTCGGATAATCAAAATAAATATTGCGGTCAAAGTCATGAAGCGGCTGGAGGATCAGGCCCAACCACGCCCAGTTGACGTCGCCGTATTCGCGGAGGCGGGCAATGACATATTGCGCCGTGTGCGCGGGAATCGAAAACGCCAGCGCCCCGGTCCCCATTCCCAGCGTGTTGACGCCGATGACCTTCCCGCTGGTATTGACCAGCGGTCCGCCGGAATTACCGGGGAGGATCGCCGCATCCGTCTGATACCACAGGGTATACTCGCCACGCCCCGCCAGATAGCGCCGGGAACAGGAAACAATGCCGATCGACACGGAACGGTTCAGGCCCCACGGCGCGCCCATCGCCATAACGAAGTCGCCGTCCGAAACCGTGCCGGAATAATCAAATTCGGCGAACGGCAGAGGTTTATCGCCCTCGGGACGTTGAAGTTTCAACAGGGCGAGATCGGTATCCTTGTCGCTGCCGAGCAGTTTGGCCGTATAGGCGCGTCCGTCATAAAGGAGACAGCGGATTTCGGTGGCCTTGTCCACCACATGATGATTGGTTACGACCTCGCCGTCGGCGGACATGACCACCCCGCTGCCGGAAATTGTATCGGCCATATTTTTCCCGGCTTTCAGGTTATCGCGAATCACCTTGATGTAAACGACCGCCGGGAACACCCGGTTTTTCGCCGCAGTCACGGTGTTTTGAAAATCGGCGCCATACGGATTCGCCCCGGACCGGCAACCGGCGACGAATATCGCCAACGCCAATACCACCACCACCCGGAAACATATTTTGTGCATGGATCATCCCTCCACTGTAAAAAATAAAACCGCTCCCTTCACGGAAGCGGTCGAATTAACAATACGGATATTTATCGGACCGGATTTATTCGCCGGCTTCCTGATCTTTCAGGAGCTTCAGGATTTCGGCTGGTTCATTGATTTTGCCGACAATTTCTTTGATAATCGCGCTCTGGCGGAGTTTACGGGAGATGCTGCCAAGGAGCTGCAGGTATTCCTGCTGATTGCGGTCCGGAGCGACGATGAACACCAGAACCCGGACCGGTTCTTCATCCTGGCTTTCGTAATCTTCAATCGGTTTGGAGGTCACACCGACAACCACAACCGGATCGGGAATCGTGTTCAGGCGCACATGCGGCAGGGCGAGACCAAAGCCCACGCCGGTGGTCATCATTTTTTCTCTCTTCCAAGTCGCCCGGAAAATAATGTCGCGATCTACTTTGGATTGAATGGCGGCGGCGGTGATCAGCTCTTCAAGTACTTCGAATTTATTGCTCCCGTTCAAAATCAGGATCGATTCATTGGTCAGATACTTGGTAAAATTCATTTTCATTAAACATCTCCGGTTGATTTACGCGATTATAACCTAATTTAACATGCGGCCTATCAGTTTTCAATCACCAAAGAAGGTAAATAATAACTTTTTTTGAGCAGAATGAACCAGTTTTGCAAAAATTCACGGAAACATGCCCGCAGAAAAAAACACTTTCGCCGGTTTGACCCATATCCGAAAAACAGAAGATTTTTTCAATTTTCCATATTTTGCTTTTGCAAATATGCACCGACACGATATATTCAAAGCGAGATGGTTCAAAACCGGAATAAAAAGAGAGGTCATCATGAAGTACGAAGCTCCCAAAATGACGCAGATTTCCGCCCCTGTTCTCAATACAGCGCCCGAAGGCAGCGGTGTCTGGACCTAAAGTTTTCCGTCGCACAAATATCTTCATTCGCTCGAAAGAAATTTTGAATCAATAAAAATGCTCCGTCGTATTCGACCTCGAAGCGTTTAAAAATTCCAAAGGAGATTTCTAATGAAATACGAAGCGCCCAAAATGACGCGGATTTCCGCCCCTGTCCTCAATACCGATGTCATCGGCAGCGGTGTCCAGCAGTAGGATATTCGGAAAGACGGGTCAACGGTAGGGCTGCCTCTCAGCAGGCAGCCATTCACCCCGCATTGAATAATCCTGTATTCCGATGGCCTGCACTGTAGTCAGGCGCTTCCTCTACATGGATTCCAGAACTGCGTTACCCCGAATTACCACGCTACAAAATCTTTATGATCGACTCCTGGCAAAAGGCAATACCAGAATGCAGGCTCGATGCGCCGTTATGCGGAAGATGCTTTTGGTCTTGCGTGGCATGGTGATTACAGGCAAACTCTTCGATGAAAAGTATAAGAAAGTTCAGAAAATTGCTTGACTTTAAACAAACCATCTCCGGAGCTCTTCGTCGGGTTGATTTAGCTTCGGCTACCCAGGCACCAACGTTAATTCATAGTCAATCGGATAAACATATGTGCGCATAATTACGGACACTACCTATCACACATAGAACTGCATGAAAAGATGTATCTCATTGTGCGCATACAGTCATAGAACAGTTCATTTCCGTATGGAAGAACCGTGAACGGCAGGCCAAGTTTGCGGACCAGTACCGGGAACGGCCCGTCTGGAGAAGTATCTCCTGAATTATACAGGGAAAAATCGTATCCGCAAACGGTCAACGCGCTCAGATTGAACGGCAGTTTTTCATCCGGTTCGGTTCATTGACCGTGAAAATTCCCGACGAAACATTCCAGTTTCCGATCTTATACATAACTTTCACCTTCATTTATTTGAGGTGGATAATGCAACAAAACATTATCCGGACAATGAAAAGCCCTGGCCGTGGATTGAATCATCTGCCGGCTAAGCTGTTTAACTCGTTCTTGACATCCGACAAGATTATCCTCGTTCCACCGTCGGGAATACCAGGCGATATCCTGTTCTGCCAGCGTTTCAAATTCACATAAAAACTTTCGTTGATCGGCAACATCCGCCTCCTGCACCCAGATCGCGCCGGAATGCCATGTATGTTCCAACAGAAGCATCATTCGCAACGCAAGCATAAGCAGACGTCTGCTCACGCCTTGAAGCTCATCAATAAAATCCGGATATTCTGCCTCCACTGGTTGAATGATTAAAATATCCGCATATAGTTTTTTTGAAAACGCCAACAAATTACCGATGGCGGTCCGGTCAAGACAGGCAGTGAGTCGAATAACGTCACGACTGTCCGGATCGCCAAAAAGCAAGGTCGGAAATATCGGGCCCATGAAATTTAGCTTTTCCGGGAAAAAATCGGTATTCTGTTGAACGCCAAAAAGCCGTTTCAGGCAATCCTTCAGTCCGGGATGTGGTTTGCCCCAACAAACTTCCGTCACGCATTCGCTCCAACTTTCCAAAGATTCGAAGCGATCCTTGAGTCGTGCAAGAATATAAAGCGAACCAGCCACAGTTAAAACAAATGGGTTATAATTGTCATCACTACCCCAATCGCTGATGATGAAGCGTTCCGCATGACTGCGTTTTGCCAACCCCATCCAAGTTTCGGTGTTGGTTTTCAATCGCGAAAATGAGGGCAGGATATACTCCGCCATGCAATTGCCGCTGACAAAATTTTCCCGTCCTGCACATATTGTTTCGTGCATGGCAAAGTTATGATTCTCCAGCTCGTATTTTTCCATAAGAGTTCCGTAATTCCAGTTGCATACGGCAATGTTGGAATCCAACAGACGGCCAAGATATGGATAGTGAATAAGAAAATCACCATAAATGACCATTGTTTTCCCCAAAGAGCGAATAAAGGAATTCCAACGATTCAAATAATCGGCCAAGGCGTTTTCAAAGCCTTTTTTGCGGCAGATGGCGGCACTATGCCCCAATCCAATCCGCGTTGCTTCATCCCCGCCCAAGTGCAGGTATGGTGAGTGAAAGCACGGGGCCAATGCCCTGACATAATTCTGCAACCGTTCCGTAAGTTCGGCATTGTCTATCTGGAATTCACCGTGCGGCGGTGCTTCCTCGGCATAACACGTCATTTCTTTTAACGCCAGTAAATTTCCCTGATGCCCCAAAATCTGAAAGATCGGCATGAATTCCAGATTTCTGCTTTTGCAAAAATCCCGCAGGCGACACAACATATCCACGGTCAGAGGAGTATTTCCGCAGCCGGCGGTCGGAAGTCCCAATCCCTGAACCACCGATTCCAAATAAAAAACAATCCCTGTCAAACCATGACCCTGCAGAATAGATATCTGGTTTTCGATCGTTTCGATTCGTGGAATTCTTCCACGGCTGACATCGTATTGAAGTAGAATTTGTTTCATTTTTTCGAATTCACTTTCTGAGCCTCTTTCAAAAGTTTTTGCTCTTTTTTGTTAAAAACTTGTTTTTTGACGCGGTAAGTCCATCTTGCCGCTCCGAATCCGGTTTTTTCTTAAAAAAGCCGAGAAAATTCTATTTTTTGAATGTGAACACTCCCATTCCCGAATCTTCGGGACTTTTCTTATTCCTGTTTTTATATGAGAGCCAATTTCAAAATTGTTGTTTCACGGTTATGGCGATCACGTCAAACATCAGATGACAAAGAACTTTCCAATATTCTTTTACTCTGACATGACGTACCCCATAATTATCTTTCAAATCCGAGTTGCCGCGTTCCACTGTCGAACGTTTCCGATAACGAATCTTTCGCGCAGGAGCCAGTTCTACTTTCCCGCCTCGGCGTTGATTTGGATCAATAACCGGAACATGACCAACCGCTATGTAATTCAAATATTTTTCTTGCTTATATTTCCCGCGCCCTTGCAAAGCGGCACCAAATCAATGACATCAACCCATTCAGCTTCAGTGTCTTCGGTTATGAATTTGATCATTTCCTCATATCGTTTCCAGAACATGTCATATTCGAACATCTCGTAAGTGTGTCCCCAGAAGTAAAAAACACCTGTTTTTTTGGCATCCTGGTATTTCTGCAGAAAGTTGCCGTCCATGAAGTGGCAGGTGGGCGCGAGATGCATTGGATCGTCGCAAAGCGTCACGTCATTGACATTTTCAACGGTACGCCCGTATCGGAATCCTGCGTTGCTCAGCATCCGTTCCGTTTCAGGTGAATGGGCTCCATTAGGCCAGGCAAAACCGCGGCATTCGCGCTGAAATATATCTTCCAAAAACTTTCTGGCATCCATTGCCGCCTGAAAAAAAACTTCATTGGCCTCCCGTCCGACCGACTCGTGTTTCCAACAATGACTGGCGACCTGAAAATCGCCGTAAACGTCGATCAGTTCATTTATCCCGATCCGTCCGCAGTGAAATCCTTTATTGCTCCAGCTTTTTTCTTCGCTGAAAGAATTCCAAAAAGGAACAATGCGTTTTTCTTCCATCACGCCAGGACAAAGATTGAAGGTCGCTTTGGCCTTGTATTTCCGCAGAATTTCCACAACTCTGGCATCCGTCGCAGTTCCATCATCCCAACACTGTGCCACTTTCATCATAATTCAACCTTTCTTATTGTACTTCAAAAGCAAAATTTTTCACTTGTTCTTTTCGTCGGAGTTCATTGATGACCAGACGTAATTTGACAGCTCATGCCCATTGTTTTTCTGTCGGACTTATTCGGTGCGAGAGTTTCCCCAAATTCTTCTTTAGCCTCCCGTCCGGCACGGAATTCAGCGTCTGTCAGTGGAGCCGGCAAAACCGCCTCCGACAACACAAAACTGAACATGATGACGGATTGTTTTCAGCATGGCATTTCCCCGTTTTTACAATCGTTTCAGAAGTTTCAGGCTTTAAGCGACTTGAAGTATCCCAAATACTCTTTGTTGGCCTTGAACATTTTATTGGTCATTTCGCGAATTTCACTTAAAGAAAGCACCGCGCTCGTGAGCGGATCGAAAATAATAGACTGGTAAATCATGCTGGGATTTCCCGCCAGAGCACCTTCCACGGCAAGTTCCTCGCATCTTGCGCTGATATTGATCAGTATTGCCAGCTGTTCAGGAAGTGCGCCGACATGCATGGATTTGAGTCCGTTTTTTGTGGCAATGACTGGCAATTCGACACAGGCTCCCGCAGGAAGATTGTCGATGAGACCATAATTTCTCACATTGCCGTTGAATTCATATGCGGTATTGTCTCCAAACAGGGCGTTGAAAATGTTGCTTGCATATTCCAGTCCGCGTTCGAGTTTCACAGGTTCCGCAAGTTCTTTTTTGGTAATTTTTTTCCAATCATGCTGATTTTCCAAATAGGAATTGAGGATATAGGCGTGAATCCCTGGATTCCAATCGGTGCCGTGTGTACAATATTTTTCTATGAGATCGGGACGTTTTCTGAACCATGCGTTGTATTCGGAATTGTGTCCGCTTGATTCCGTAACGTAGTAATCCAGCGCCAAAAACATTTCATTTCGGACTTGTTCTTTGTTGTATATTTCAGGTTTTTCAACAGCCTTGCGGAGAAGAGGGTAAGCGTCTTTTCCTTTCCATTTGAATTCAAGATAGAACGCTTGGTGGTTGATTCCTGCACAGGTATAGGAGATTTCTGACATTGGCGCGTTAATCCACTCGGCAAGCATTGCCGCTGTACCTTGAACGGAATGACACAAACCGGTTATGTGAAGGTCGGGAAATTTACTCTGCATCGCGCGGCAGAGCATGGCCATCGGATTCGTATAATTCAGAACGATCGCATTTGGACAATATTTACGGATATCCATGCAGATATCCAGCATGACCGGAAGTGTACGAAGCATACGAAAGATTCCAGAAGGACCGCGTGTATCCCCGACGTTAATGTCGACTTTATATTTCGCTGGAATTTCAATATCCGTTCTGAAGACATCTGGCCCTCCCTGAAGTATTGTTATCAGTACGCCGTCGGCATTTTTCAGCGCCTCCCTGCGGCTCATTGTCGTGACTACTTGCGCCGGATATTTTCCGGCTTGGATAATCTGTTGAACAGCCTGTCTGCTGAATTCCAGACGCTCGGCGTCGATATCCATTAATGCGAGAGTTACATCCTTGAATGCATCAAACGAGAGAATATCTCGCACTAAATTGCGTGTAAAGACAAAACTGCCAGCCCCAATGAATGTGATTTTTTTGCCCATTTTTCATAGTCCTTATCTTTTACTATCGAGTCGATGTTATAATTAATCGGCTTGGCTTTCCGACTGTTTCTATTCCGGAATCCAGCGCGTCGCTTCGCTGAAATTGTTTTCAGGCTTTCCGTTGACTTCCAGAACGACTGTCCGTGCCGGAGGAACGAATTTCAAGTCAGGCAGAAACAGACGCGGGCCTTCCCGATGAATTTCCACGTCTTCTCCGTTATCCAGAAAATATGCACGGAGAATTTCGTTTTTGAGGTCGCCCCAGCAGAAGCCGCCATGGCAGTCACTTAAAAAATTAAGATAAATTTTGTTGTTGCGACATGTGATGCAACAGTCTCCATTACACCACTGGAACAGATGACGTTCGCTGTTTTCGATTGCTTCCCGGTTATGCTTCAGCCATATTCCGACGGTATCCAGAATTTTCACTGATTCCTCGGAAAAGGTCCCATCGGGCATCGGCCCGTTGTTGAGTAGGAGATTGCCTCCGTCTCTTGCGCATTGGAGCAGAAGTTCGATGACATCCGTCGGCTGTTTCCAGCGATGGTCACATGGATTGTATGTCCAGCTGCGGTTGAGCGTCATGCAGGCTTCCCAGTCGATGTCCGTCTCCGCGGCGGGCTTGATCTCCTGTTCACATTCCTTCACGTTCCAATCGTATTTGACGTTTCCGACCCGGTCATTGAATATTATTTCAGGCTGAATCTTGCGAATCATTGCAGCGGTTTCCGGCCCGTCAAGGTTTCCGGGAAAGTTCCCATCGAACCAAAGATAATCGATCTTGCCGTAATTAGACAGAAGTTCTTTGATTTCAGCCCGGTTATATTCAATAAAGTGTTTTCTTGATGTTTCATCCTTCCACGTGTTGTCATTGTAGTTGCGGGAGAACGGACCGGGGTAATCCGGATGCGTCCAGTTGGCCGATGAATAATAAAGACCGACTTTTAGGCCGGCATCACGAAAGGCTTTCACATATTCGGCGACCAGATCGCGTTTCGGACCGAAATTTACGGCATTCCACTGATTGACTTTTGAGTTCCAAAGTGCAAACCCGTCGTGATGTCGTGTCGTGAGAACGGCGTACCCCATTCCCCAGCGTTTTGCCTTTGCCGCCCAATCTGCCGGATTGTAATGTTCCGCATGAAAATGATCCACGTATTTTGCCTGGTATTCATTCCGCGGAATCAATTCTCTGTTCATCAGCCACTCGCAACGCCCTGCAACAGAATAAGCGCCCCAGTGAATGAAGAGCCCATAACGCGCATTGTTAAACCATTCAGTATGCATATTTGATCCTTTCAATTTTGGGACAGCCAATTTTTCAAGTATTGGCTTCCCCTTTTGTTCATTTCAGTGTAATTTTCAGAACGTCTCCGACTCGTACATTTTCCGGACGGATTCTCTGTTCATCGGCATTCAGCAGCTCAAAGCCCCAATTGTTAATCATCTCGACGGCCTCATGGGTGCGCAAAAGGGTGATTGTTTCGATTTTCCCCTTCAGTTGAGGAAGAATCACATCGCCTATCGGCTGAATTAAAAAATAACAGTAGATAACTTTGCCTTTCTGCGTGTAGCAACAGCCGAATGGCGCTTGAAATTTACTTTTGCCACAGCCGGCGACGGCCTCGCCGTTGTCAAGAAACCAGTCTGCCAATTCTTTGAGACGCGTGACGGCGGGTTTAGGAAAACACCCGCATTCATCCGGCCCGATATTGAGCAGAAGATTGCCGTTTTGCGAAACACACCCGATCAGTCCGGCAGTCAGTGACTCGACTGGTTTGTAGTTGAAATCCGTCCTGAAATAGCCCCAATGATCGTTCATTGTTGCGCAAGTTTCCCAGACCACCGGCTTGTTTTTGACCATCTGCGGTTGATTCGGCACACATATTTCCGGTGTGTAGTAGTCGAAATCCCGCACATTGTCTTTGTAATAAGCCAGGCGGTCGTCAACCATGATTTCCGGTTGATGACGGTAGACCATTTCAAGCAGACGGTCACGTTCAAAATAATCCTCGCCAGCTTTGTATTGACTGCAATAATCAAAGAATAGCAGGTCAATCTTGCCGTATTCGGTCATTAGCTGTTCCACATGATTATAAAGTAGATTCAGATAATCGCGGTGCTGTTCAGGAGTCGGAGTGTGAAGTTCGCCCCGCTGAATGAATTCGGGACTTTCCCTGTCGGCATACCCCGGATGCGTCCAATCCGGCAGCGAATGGTAAAATCCGACCTTCAGACCGGCAGCCCGGAATGCCTCGACCAGCATTCTTGTAACGTCCTTGGCGTATGGTGTATTTGTGATTTTATAGTCGGTATAATGGCTGTCAAACATACAGAACCCGTCATGATGTCTGGTTGTCAGAACCACATACCTCATTCCGGCGGCTTTTGCCATACGCGCCCATTCCGCCGGATCATAATCAACCGGATTGAACTGATGAATCAGGCATTCATATTCTCCCGGAAGCCATTTGTCCTTTGCATAAGTCCATTCACCTTTAGCCGGAATCGCGTAAAGTCCCCAATGCAGGAACAGCCCGAAACGGGCATTAGTAAACCAGTCGCTTTTCAACATTATCCACCTGCGGTTTTTCCGTTCTTATTTTAGTTTTTCTTCAATAAAAGACTGTTCAACATTTACAAT
>CALABZ010000288.1 GCA_937888615.1 uncultured Lentisphaeria bacterium
CGGTGTCGCCGTAATTCGAATCGCATGACCAATTACTCCCGGTTGGAACTTGTTCATAACCCATTTCGGAAAGTTTCAGGTATGTGGTGACATACGGGCGAATGTTTTCCGGCAACGCATTGATATTGAATTCTGCGCCGTAATACCAGTTGCTCTGCACGACATCCGGCGGCACGGTTTTCCGGAAAAGTTCCGGGTCGCAATGCCAGAGAACATCGGACCACATCCACGAGCGGCACCCCGCCTCCCGAACCGTGTCGATGTAAAAACGCAGGTCATCCCACCAGAGCTGTCCCTGACGCACCACGACGTAATTGTGGTAACGCTGGTGCCCGCTGGTTTCCTCGTCCATGCCGATATGCAGAAAACGCGGGCCGTCGAACAGATCCACGACCTCGCGGATCACATCCCGGCAACATTCGTAATACGGCGGCGTGGAAAGCATCCGTGCATACATGCCAAGCCAGGTGTCATGGGAGGAGGAAAAGTTCAGCTTGGGAATCGGTTCAAGCCCCAAATCGCGGCAACGCTTCAGCTCCTCGCGGAGTTTGTCGCCGCTCCAGGCGTTTTCCACGCCCAGCTCCGGGCGGCTGCGGTAACGGATGGCGTCCGCCACGTCGATAACCACCATATTGCCGCCGGCTTCGGAGAAACGCGTCAGCAGGCGACGCCAGACACTTTCGTCAAACTGCAGTTTCGGCGAATAAGCGCGATCGTGCAGACGGCAATGTTCCTGGAAATCCGGCGCGTCCGGCATGTGGTCTTCCCACAGGTTCGAACCCAGATGCAATAGTATTGATTTGATCATGTTCACCAGAGCTCCTGTTTTGCGTGAATGGAAGATAATATAATAATGGAAAACTTCCATTCAAGCGTTATCGACAGAAAATCAGCATCAAAACAATATACTCAAGAAATATCGCAACTTTCCGATTCAGACGTACCCGCGCCCCGCAACGGGAGCCCCGACCACCGAAGAAGATTCCCGATTCTTCGACGTAGCGGCGGCAATAAATACCGCCGCCAGCAATGTCGCCGCCTCCGCCAGCGGCAACACCAGAAAAAGCCCGGTTTCTCCCAGCCACCCCGGAAGAACCAGCAGAAATGCCGCAGGCAGAATCATACCACGCGACATCGCCACCGCCAGGGAAGCAACAGGCCGGTGCAATCCGGTGAAATAGGAGGCCCACACGATATTGATACCGCTGAACAGAAATGCGTATCTGAATATCCGCAGGAAACGGACGGCAAACACCTGTGCCTTAACATCGCCCGGCAGGAACACCCTTGCCAGAACTTCCGACGACAGCATCAGAAACAGGAAAAACGCCATTCCACTGCCGAATACCGTACACATGGTGATACTGAGAAAACGCTTTGAACGACCGGTTTCCCCCGCCGCCATATTCGCGCTGATCAACGGTGCCATCGGGTCACTGAACCCGTAAGCCACCATCATGCCCAACAGCAATATATAGCTGACCACCGAAAACGCCGCGACTCCTGTTGTTCCGTTGCGGGTGATAATCACCCAGTTGAACATCAGGATCATGATCCCCCCGGACGTTTCATTGACAAATTCCGAGGAACCGTTGCACACGACCCGCACCAATTCACGCCAGCGCCCTGTTTTCCGGGTCAGGCGCAGATTGCATCCGCGACGCAGAAAATGGACGGATAATATCGCCAGCCCGATCCCCAGGGAACCGCCGGTGGCCAAGGCCGCGCCGCCGACTCCCCAGCCCCAGCGGGCAACGAACAGATAGTCCAGCAATACATTGCCAAGCGAACTCAGCACCAACGCGGAAGACGCCAGTACCGGGCCGCCGTCCACACGGATGAAATACGCCAATCCCAGGACCACCGGCAACAACGGTGCGAAGATCATATAATTGCGCAGATAAATTCAGGCCGGTTCCAGCAATTCACCACGACCGCCGAGCAACTTGACGACGGATTTACCGGTCCCCATGCATCCGCCCTGTACAAGTGCGCAGAAGAGCACGATCGCCAGCATCGTCTTGGTAAAAATAGCCGACGCGGCAATGGAATCCCCCTGCCCGATGTATGAAGCATAACTGACGGAGCCGCCTACCGCCAGCACTACGCCGATACCGGAAAGAAAAGTAACAACCGGCAATACCAGATTTATCGCGCCCAGCCCGGAAGCCCCGACATAATGCCCGACGAAGATCCCGTCGACGATAGCGGCCGACGACATCAGGATCATGGCCAGCATCCACGGGACGCCATGCCGGAAAAAGGTTTTCGTGACGGATGCGTTCAACATCTGATTGGTTTTGAGACTCATTTTCATTTCCGAATTTTCTCCTTGCCCGGAACACGTGAAACGACTGCGGAGCAGAATCTGACAATTCTGTTCCGGAGGCAGCATTTAATCATAATTTTTGACTGGATACATTTTGGTCCCGGGCGTCAAAAATGCCGCCGGATTTACTGAGGACCGGCAATTTACCGGATTCGACAGAGGGTGTATCGGTTATACCTTATTATTATAGCACCAAATATGCACTTTGTCAAATTTCTTGCGGGGTTTCGGCAAAGACGGATGAATTTCACACTTCGCACTTGAAGTGCAGCCGTTAGTCTCGAATGCCATGCCGGTAGGCCTGTGGTGTGAACGGCGCTCTGGGGACAGAGCGCCCTACC
>CALABZ010000289.1 GCA_937888615.1 uncultured Lentisphaeria bacterium
AGATCTACACTCTTTCCCTACACGACGCTCTTCCGATCTAACGTCCATTTCCGCGGCAAGGATGCGCCGAAAAACGCTTCGGATGACAAGGGGCAGGGGCTGGCGAACAAAGGAAGTTTCAACAGCCGTTCGCAGGTAAAGGCGGATCGCGGCGAGATCGATCTGCGCAAGAATTTCGGCTTTTTCGACGGCAATGTCAAGATGTTTGATACCGGCAGCGGCCTGACCTGCAGCAGGATGGATTTTTACCTGAAAGACTTCAAGGAGCTCCCGCCACCGAAGCCTACCCGCCGCCTGCGCAATCCCGACCAGACCACCATGCCGGAACAAGTCGGCCTTGGTTTCGGCAAGGAATTGGAGAAAATCATTTGTCGGCGTAATGTCGGACTGGCCCGGCTGGAAGGGCAGAAACGGACGACGGCCTCCGGGGATTATGGCGAATATGTCGTTGTCAATAAACGTTTTGACCTGCTGGCGGACCCCGGCAGAAGAGTCAAGTTGAAAAATGGCCCTCAGGAAACCGAGCATGATTTCGTCCAATACTGGCCGGAGAGCGGCATGATATCCGGCCGTCAGGGCAAAGTTACCGAGGGGAAAATCCCGCCCGGCACATTCTGAAAAAATAAATCATTCAGGACTTGACGGCGGCAATTTTTATGATAGTAGTATTAGCATGACAAAGGCAGTAACGATGGACTATTTGATTAAAGCGGAAAAACTGGTCAAGGCATATCATGGGCGTCGCGTGGTGAACGAGGTGTCCATCCATGTCAACGCCGGTGAAGTAGTCGGCATTCTCGGCCCGAACGGGGCAGGAAAGACGACCACGTTTTATATGATTATGGGGCTGATCCGGCCGGATAGCGGACAGATTGATTTCCGAGGCTACGACATCAGCCAGGTGCCGATGTACAAGCGGGCGCGGATGGGAATGGGCTACCTGTCGCAGGAACCGTCCATTTTTCGTAAATTGACGGTGGAGGAGAACATTATGGCGATCCTCGAAACGCTGGATATAACCCGTGCTGAACGCAAGAAGCGCCTGGCGGAATTGCTTGATGAGCTCGAATTGACCCGTCTGGCCAAACAGAAAGCCATGACGTTGAGCGGCGGTGAACGGCGGCGGCTGGAAATCACCCGCGCCATGGTTACGAATCCGTCGTTCATCCTGCTGGATGAACCTTTCAGCGGGGTGGACCCGCTGGCGGTGTACGATGTACAGCAGATTATTTACCGTTTGAAAGAACGGAATCTGGGAATCCTGATTACCGACCACAACGTTCGTGAAACATTGACTGTGGTGGATCGGGCGTATATCATGACCCAGGGGCAGATATTGCTTGAGGGACCAAGCGAATTCCTGGCCAACGACGAGAAGGCCAAGGAAGTCTATTTGGGCCCGCAATTTACCATGTAACCTAAGGAGGAATGCGTATGCAAGTTATCATCAGTTCCAGAAATTGTTCGGTGAGTGATGCTTTGAAGGCTCAGATTGAGAATAAGCTCAGTACTGTTCTTGATCATCCGAATCTCAAGATCACCAGCGTTCGGGTAATGCTTGACATTGAGAAAGAACGCAATATCGTGGACATTTCAGTCAATCTGAAAAACCATCAGTTCGAGGCCAAGGCCGAGACGAAGGATATGTATGAGTCCATTGATGCGGCGGTCGCCAAAATTGACACCCAGATCGTTCGGCTGATTGACAAGGTTCAGGATCACAGCAACAAAAAGCCGCTTCGTGATGTCGTCGCGGAAGAGCCCATCGAATAAAAGAATCCAATAAAAAATCAACCCCGGAAAAAATTCCGGGGTTTTTTTATGCCTTGGCGTCCGTCACTTATCCGTCACTTATCCGTCATTTTGCTGTTTTCGGCAGAGAATCACGGCTTCTTGTTGATTTTTCCCTTGCCGATGTGCTGTTCAAGAAGTCTGGCGGCGGATTCATAATCACCTGCCAGCAGGGAGTTCAGCACGGTGATTCGTTCGGCATTCAGTTCTTCCACACGAGTGCTGTAGTTGCGGTGAGCGCGGAACGGCGCGGTCTGGCGAATCAGTTTCTCGAGGATTTGCCGGAGATAACGGTTGTCGCAACAGCGGGCGATCAGGAAGTGGAATTTTTCATCGACGGCGAGCGAGGTTTCCAGGGAATTGTCTTCCTGGAGTTCACGTTTCAGGGCATGAAGTTCATCCGGGGAGAGGCGTTTGATGGCGCTTTCCAGAGCCAGGAGCTCAATGCGGGTGCGACAATTGTAGAGCTCGTTGACGGCTTCGTTGTCCAGTTGCCGGACTTGAAAGCCGCGTTTGGGCAGGGGTTCGATCAGCTCTTCGCCTTCCAGACGGCGGAGGGCATCGCGGACCGGCGTCCGGCTGATTCCGAATTCACGGGTCAATTCCTCTTCGACGAGACGGGTTCCGCCGGGATACTCGCCGGAAATGATTTTTTCGGCCAGAATGTGGTAGGCCTGTTCCGATAATGACGTTTTTTTTAACATGGCGCTTGACTTTTTTTATTTATTGTATACAGTATACAATGTTTGCTTTTCCCAAAAATAATTTATTCCAAGCGGATGCATGGCACCCGGCGTTTATAATAATACGAAAATATGGATTATACAAATAAAATTATCGAATCCGGATGGAAATGATTTTCGGAAAAGCATGAGAAGGATCAAAAATGAATGAAATGATTTACATTGTAGCCCCGATAGTGGGTTTTATCGGCATGATGTCGGGTGGTTACTGGGGCGTCGGCTGCGGTTGGGTGGTGGTGCCCACGATGATGATTTTCGGGGTGGATACACTTCAGGCGGTCGGGATCGGATTGCTTCAGACGGTTCCTTCCACCATCCTGACCGTCAAGCGCCAGTGTCCCGAGATCGGCTGGAAAAAAGGCGGCTACGGCTGGTCGCTGGTACTGCCAATCGGAGTCGGCGCATTGATGACCTCCCTGATCGGTAAGACCATCAATACCAGCATCATCGAATGGTGCGGCAGCCGTCCGATCCAGTGGTTTTTGATTGCATTTATCGGGCTGGTGGCGATCCAGACAATTTTCAGTCGCGCGGCGAATCACGATGGCGAACCGCCGCCGATCAGCCGCCGGGAAAGCGGTATCGCTTTCGGCACCGGGTTGGCCACAGGCCTGGTTTCGTCGATGATCGGCGTGGGTGGGGGAATCCTGATTCGTCCTTTGCTGGCGACTATATTCAAAGTGCCGGAGTATTTTTCCGGGCGTATTGTCCGACTGCTGGTGTTGGTTACGACCGTTACCGGGGGGCTGACTTATCTGTTCCGGGCGGGCGGGATTGATTATTATGTGCTCGGCGTTTCAATGCTGGTGGCGCTGGGAGGGATATTCGGTTTTCCGCTGGGAGCGAAAATGCACGGGATCGTATGCCGTGCCGGTTACGCTCAGCATATTCATAAGAGCTTCGGGATTATTACGATATCCGTCCCGGTAAATACCATTCTCGACATGTATGGATACGGCTGGGTCAGCCGCATCCTGATGCCCGCCACCGCGATTGCACTGGGCATCTATTTATGGTGGTTCACCAGATACGCCGCGAAACACCCGATTCAATAATCCAGGTATTAATAAGTGACGGTGATGGTATTGTCGGGGCGGTCAAGCCCGGCCATGAATGCGGCAAAATCCGCCATCATGCCGCCGCGCCGGTAGGGGTTCGGCTCAAAGCCTTTTATCATGAGCGGCGCGGCGTTGACCAGAATACCGGGAGTTGTTCCCCGGACGAACTCGAACAGAACCGTTTTTTCTTCGAAACGCAGCTTCAGGCGAACCCGGCCCAGCGATTCCGGCAGCACCGGATCGATCACCAGTGAATTGTAATATTGGCGGATGCCGAGCATACGCGAGATCAGGATATGGACGAAGATGCCGGGACCGTTCGAACAAACACGCCAACCGGCCCGGTAGCCGATGCGGCCGTCGCGGAGTTTATCGAGCTCGCGCATGGCTTCGTAACGATCATTGAAAGCGGCATCGGAACTGATAAAGTAGGCGTTGCTCTGACGCGGCAGCGCGGTCGGCACGGAATCCTGAAGCTTGACCGGATTGGCTTGTAAAAGCGCCTGCAGCAGTTCATCCGGGCATCCCATATGGGCCAGTGATTCGGCGAAACGCAGGTGCGCATGGGTATTGTGAGTGCCGGCTTCGCGCCCGAAAAAGGCCGCGGTATCGGCATGGTCGAATAAATCCGGAATACCGCCGCGATAGGGCGTCGGGGTATCCATCAGGTGCATGCCGTCGGCGCAGAGGAGGTGTTCGCGCAGGGCGCGGACGTGGAGATCGGCCTGTTCCCGGGTGAATATTTCGCCGATGATACAACGGTTGACGGGGATCAGGCGGTAATGAATGCCGGTGGTCCGGTCCGACGGATGAATCAACAGATCGGGAGTGCCGCCGTCTTCCTTGAATCGCGCGAATCCGGCGACGATGCCGTCTTTGATCAGATATTTGTTGAAGTCGGTACGAATGTCGGCGGCGAGTTGTGCGAGTGTGGCGCCTCCGGTTTTGTCGCCGGCGCGTTTGCGGACTTCGGCGTAACGGGCGACGGTCTGGCAGAGGAGGGCCACGGTCCAGGAACTGACCAGTCCGGCGGAGGCTTCGGCACTGGCGGGAAGCAGGGCGTTGTTCCAATCGCCTGAGCCGTAACGGATCAGTGTGGTTCCCGGCATGAATTGGCCCGCAATGTGGTCCAACTGCATACGGACGTGTTTGGCGAGCGATTCGTGTTCGACGGTAAAGGAACGGTCGGCGCGGGTATAGGGGAGCATTTCGTCGAGAATCTGCAGATCGTTGGTGGCTTCGATATAGTCGCACAGGGCTTTCAGGGGCCAG
The DNA here is from genome assembly GCA_937888615.1 of uncultured Lentisphaeria bacterium. Taxonomy (GTDB): domain Bacteria; phylum Verrucomicrobiota; class Lentisphaeria; order Victivallales; family Victivallaceae; genus UBA5239. The sequence goes on from CALABZ010000289.1 coordinate 4,865, forward strand.
ATGATGATGTCGCCGTGGCTTTCCAGTTGCTGGGATTTGTAATACTGGTCGAACATGAACCACTGCGGGAAGGCGCCGTTTTCAAGGTATTGCTGTTCAAAAATCCGAAGCAGGATACGGCGCGCCACGTCATGCTGGCGCAGTGCCAACAGCATTTCGAACGGCCCCTGACAGATATCGCGGATGCGCCAATAGGCGATGAACGGTTGTTCCGGGCCGCGTGGCGTGGCGAACTGTACCATGGCGTTTTGGACGAACCACGGAAAAATTTCAACGAGCCTGCCGAGGTCGACATTGTTTTCCGCGTCGATTTCGATGCTGCGCCGCAGGGAGTTCCAATAATCATCCGACTGAAGATGGGCTTCCATATAGGGGACGTATTCGTAAGGTTCGTCCGCGAGGTCTTCGTAGTCATTGCGTCCGGTATAGGTGAGCCCGAAATTCGCGCATGGGACCGTGCGCAGCACCAGATAGGGGTAATTGCGCGCAATTCCGTCCGTGAACAGCAGTTCGTCGAATCCCCCCGCCGCCACCGTGGCCGGAGTGGCGGCACGCACCCGGAAAATGGCGTTCGGGTATGCTTTGCCTACCGGGGTGGCGCTGTCCGGGCGCACCAGAAATTCGGCGTCCGCTTCGTTGTAAGAGGCCCGTTGTTCGTAATCGAATTCCTTGCCTCCGAAGGCGATGCCGCTGAAAATGATAAATTCGCATGGGCTTCCCTCCGTCACCTTGATTTCCAGGGCGAAATCATGATGGCGGAGTACACTATACAGATAAATTTCAATGGTTCGTCCGGTGCCGTGGTAAATCCAGCGGCAGAAGTCGAGCCCCATTTCGAAAGCCGACGGCAAACCAAGAAGTTCCCACGACGAACCGTTTTTCACCAATATCCGGGTACCCCCGGAACGCTGGAAATTCAATGCGCCGCGGGCCACGGTGGTGCAACTCTGGTACAGCGTATTGCCGAACGCATAATGAGCGTTGAAAACGCCGCACATCCAGGCGGCGACCGAGCCGATTTCCATGTCCGGGTAAATGGTGGGACTGCTCTGGAGGATCAGGCCGTGGGGACGTTCGGTCCGCAGGGCTTTGTCGCGCAAAACGACGTGGTGATTTACCTTGTAAAAGAACGACTGGGTCTTGCCGTTCTGGCTTTGGAGGTGGCGTTTTTCGCCCGGGAAAAAAGTTTCCATTTGCTCTGGGTCAGGATCAAGTGACGGAAAAAACGGGCTTGACGAAACGTGATCTTTGAGCTGGGGAGCCGGAAATGACGGAAAAGTGACGAAATCGGCTTTGCGGAAAAATTCGCGGACTTTTTCGATTTGGGCCAGGTCTTTTTCGGACGTGGCTTCCGGGTGATCGGCGACCAGCGACGAGAAGAAAGTGCAGGCCGCGGTGTTGCCCGGGGCGATGTCGAACCGGCGCGATTTCAAGCCGTGCGCGGCGAATTCATATTGCCGCCGTATGTTCGGAAAATTTTCTTCGAGCAACGCTTCCGGTTTGCCGGTTGCCCGACTGCTCAGGCCGTAAAACTGGAAACCGTCGGTGACGAATCCGGTGGCGCGGTCCAGACAGCCGGACATCAGCCACGGGTGGCGTCCATCGGGCAGGGCGGCATTCTGGCGGGTGCAGAGGATGTACTGCAAGCGCAAATCGTTGTAGACCTGATGGTCCAGAAAATGGCTGACGGCGGCCTCGTTGGCGCGAATCTTAAGGCGCGGCGCCAGCCCGAGATCCTGAAAATAAACGGTGTCGAACGCGGCATGGCGGGTTCCGATGTTGTAAACCCGGAGCTGCCAGAGCCAGTCATGGCCATTGCAGGCCAACTGCAATTCGTAGCGCAGCTCGCGGAAAACGCCGGTCGCGGTAATTCCCCGCGCTCCGAAACTGAAACTCGACGGGGAATTCTTGCCCAGAAGGGGGGTCGAATGCAGGACGCCGCTTTCAAATTTGCGCAGGTAAATATTGGCCGGACTCCGGTCGAACGGCGTGCCGGTATAAAGGTTGACCATGAATTCACCATCCGAAATATCATACAGATCGCCTCCGGGCAGGAAACGAAAACAAAGGCCGGACGGATATTTTATCTGATGCAGAGTCAGATCTTTTTCGGCAACGCAAATAATTTTCTTCATATCGGCAGCTCCCGGTTAAAATTCTCTCTAGTTACTTTAAACTGAAATGGAGACAATGCAAGCTCAAAATCCGACGAAATTACGAAAATACCCCGGACACGATTTCGATATCCGGGGGATGCTCTATAGAATAGGCGGAATATGATATGTCAGGATTCGGGCGGAGAAGTGAAGAGATTTTTGAATTTGGCGAAATAGCCGAACCCGGAATAAACGGTCACAATAACCATGCCGAGCAGGAAAGCTTTCCATACAAACCAGAGGCTCAGACAGAAATGGCCGTCAACCATGCGGCAGGTGCGGGTAACGCCATTTGCCAGAAGTTGGACGGAGGGAGTACCGCCGAAGACCAGGATATCGGTCTGGAGGTTGTAAAGGCCGATCCATGAAGCGCCGCCGATCAGCAGGATTGCCATCTGCAGGACGGTTTTGGCCTTGCCCCAACTGTCGGCTGAGATCACCACGTTTTTCTGTACGGCCAGCATCCGCAGTCCGGTGACCAGAAATTCGCGGGAGATCACGATGACCGCGATCCAGGCGGGGATCAGCAGGAATTCGACCATCATCAGCATTAATGCGGCGACGAAGATTTTATCGGCGAGGGGGTCGACCAGTTTTCCGAAGTCGGTGACCTGATTGTATTTGCGGGCGAGATAGCCGTCGAAGAAGTCGGTGAGCGCCGCCAGCACAGCCAGCACGAACGTCGTGATTTTAATGGCATGAATTGCCGGAGTTGTGAAATACGGCCAGACCGTGGGTTCGACAATATTCGCCAGAATCAGCACGATAAAGATTACGACGATTCTTGCTACCGTCAGGGTGTTGGGCAGGTTCATCATTTTCTTCATGTCAGTTTTCCCCCTTTTTTTGTACCTCGCCGAACAGGTCGTACTTGCTGACGCCGCAGATCCGAACCTCGACCATATCCCCCACTTTCAACTTGCCCGGGGGCGAAATGCGGACCGTGTTGTCGATATCGGGCGCGTCCATGTAGGTGCGACCGACGGCGAATTTCTTATTAACTTCATCGATTATAACAGGATAAACGCGACCGGCCAGGTTTTTATTGTGCGCGAGTGAGATTTTTCCCTGAATTCTCATCAATTCATCGGCGCGTTTCTCCGCAAGTTCCTCGGGCACCTGATCGTCGAAAGCGAATGCGGGGGTATTTTCCTCCGGGCAGTAGGCGAAAACGCCGAGGCGCTCGAATTTTTGATCCTTGATGAACTGCTTGAGTTCTTCGAAATCGGCCTCGGTTTCACCGGGAAATCCGGTAATAAAGGTGGTGCGGATCGCGATGCCCGGAATTTTCCGGCGGAGCTGGTCGAGAACATGCTCAATCTGTGTGCGGGAGGTCTTGCGCCCCATCGCCTTCAGGAGGCGGTCGGTAATATGCTGAAGCGGCAGGTCCAGATAAGGGAGGACTTTGTCGCAGGAGGCCATGACGTCGATCATTTCATCGGTCAGGTGGGCGGGGTGTCCGTACAGCAGCCGGATTTTGAAATCGCCGTCAATGGTCTGGAGTTCGCGCAGCAGGTCGGCGAAATTTCCCCCCTCGCGGTCATGCCCGAACGCCGTAATGTCCTGAGCGATGATAATCAGTTCGCGGACGCCTCCTTCGATCAGGTTTATCGCTTCCTGGCGGATCGAGGCGATGTCACGGCTGCGAAGCGGCCCGCGAATGTTCGGAATGGCGCAATAGGTACAGCGGTTGTTACAGCCCTCGCCGATTTTCAGGTAGGCGAGGTGGGGAAGGGTCCATTGGAAACGCGGGGTCGAGTCATTGTACAGGAAACACGGGACATCTTCGCGTTTGGTCTGGCCGCGGAGCTTGGGATTGTCGCGGACGGCCAGCAATTGTTCGGGAATCTGCGGAATCATGTCGATGCCGGTCCAGAGGTCGACTTCGGGCCATTCGCGTTTGACGCGGTCTTCTTTGTCCCACTGGACCGAAGTCGGCCTCTGGTCGAGGCAGCCGGTGACGACCAGCATGCGGTTTTCGGGGTCGGCGTTTTTCCAGTCGGCGGCTTCTTCGATGGCATCGACGGCGTCCTGGCGGGCGCTCTCGATAAATGCGCAGGTATTGATCAGGTAGATGTCCGCTTCTTCCGGGTCCATGGTGATGCCGAACCCTTTGACCAGCAGTTCGCCGGTCATGACTTCGGTATCGACCAGATTTTTCGGACAGCCCAGGCTGACGATAAAGAGATTCATGATTATTTTCCTTCGGCCGGCGTAGAGCCGTTGATGATATAGTCGGCGGTTTGGTCGCCGGCGGCGATAACGGTGGTTTTCAGGAGTTGCCAGCGGTTTTCGCCGGGTTCGGTCAATTGAAACGACGCCTTGGCGTCGCAGGTCAGGTAAGTGCCGTCGTAATTTTTGCAGACGAATCCGGCGCGTTCGGCCAGCGGCAGGCACCCGGCCAGGTCCCACAGTTTGGCGTTGCAGATATAACCGAGCATGCGTCCGCGGAGAATGCGCAGAAAAATTCCGACCACGCAATCCAGAACCATCAGGTGATTGGTCAGTTCAATATCGCCATGGCGGGTTACACGCTGGGAAATGGCGATGGAGGCGGAGGCGTTCAGGGCGGCGGCCTTGAACGGGAACGGTATTTTTTCGCCGTCGCGGTAAAGCCAGGCGTCGGGTCCGTCCGTAATCATCAGTTCACGGGTGGGCGGGAAATAAACGCCGCCCTCGACGATGCGCCCGCCGCGCATAAAGCCGATAGACACACCCCATACCGGGATCTGCTGAGCATATGGCGCGGTGCCGTCGATGGGATCGACGACCCAGCAGTTGCCCTGCAGGGCGCGGCGGATATAATCCTCGCCGTGGGTGTCGATGGTTTCCTCGCCGATCATGTAGGCGCCCTCCTCGGGACGGTCGAATTCTCGGACGAGGCGCTGTTCGACGGCTTTGTCGGCGGCGGTGACGATCGAGTTGTCGTTTTTCTCCTCGAGCGGCGGGTTTTCATAAAAATGCATGGCGATTTCACCGCATTCATGCATCAGGTCTACAATTTTATTCAGGTTCCATTCGTTCATGACTTTTCCCTACGGGGTTGATTTGAATAACATACCACGGCGCGGCGGAAAATCAAGTTCGGAGCATTCATAATTCGCACAGTAACAGGGAAAAAAGCCAGGATCCGGTTCCTTTGAAGCGGGCTCCGGTTCAATGGACGAATTTTTGCACATAGCCGGCGGCAAAAATCCCCAGAATCAGTAACGGCAGAACCCAGCGCAGATAACCATGCAGCCAGAGCGGAAACTTCGTGCCATGTCCCGCGTCGGCCTCGGCGATGAAATTCCGCCAGCCCCAGCCGTAACGCGATACGCAGAACAGCAGCACGAACAGCGCCCCCAGCGGCAACAGGTTCTGGCTGACCAGGAAGTCTTCAAAGTCGAGAATCACCGTCCCCTTGCCCATCGGCGCAAAACGTTTCCAGAGATTGAATCCGAGCGCACAGGGGACCGACAGCACGAAAATGCCGAACCCGACCAGCAGCGAGGCGTAAAGGCGTTTCCAGCGCCATTCGTCCATCACAAACGCGATGATGTTTTCGAAAACCGCGACTACCGTGGTCATCGCCGCCAGGCTCATGAAAATAAAAAACGCCGCCCCCCACCAGCGCCCGCCGGCCATTTCTTTGAAAATATTCGGCAGGCTCAGGAAAACCAGCCCCGGTCCGGCCCCCACATCCACACCGAATGAAAAACAGACCGGGAAAATGATCAGCCCCGCCAATATCGCCACAAAGGTATCGAGAATGATGATCAGTATGCTTTCTTTGGTCAATGAATGATCCTTGCCGATGTAACTGCCGAAAATCGTCATGCTTCCGACCCCCAGGCTCAGCGTAAAAAACGCCTGTCCCATCGCCGCGTACACCGTATGCACCACCCCCGCGCGGCGAAGCCGTTCCAGATTGGGGGCGAGGTAGAATTTCACCGCGGCACCGGCCCCCGGCATCGTCAGTGCTTTCACCGCCAGTACCACCAGCAATAGCAACAGCGCTCCCATCATCAGCTTGACCGTCCCCTCGACGCCGTGCTTGAGCCCTGCCGCGCACAACAGCATGCCGAGAAAAACCGTCAGTCCCATCCATCCCACCGAAAGCCCGGCACTGCCGGTCAGCGCCCCGAAAAAGCCGCCGATCGCCTTCGGGTTGTGGCAACTCATGATGCTTCCGGTCAGGTAACTCCAGCCGTAGTACAGCAGCCACCCCGAAACCGTCGTATAAAACATCATCAGCACGACATTGCCCAGAAAAAACACCATGCCGCCGCGGTCCCAGCGCAATCTCCCCGGCGACAACACCCGGTAGGCTCCCACCAGATTGCGTTGCGCCGCACGCCCGATCGAGAGCTCCATCACCAGAATCGGAAATCCGAGAATTGCCAGAAATACCAGGTAGAGAAGCACGAAGAAGCCCCCGCCGGACTGCCCCGTTACAAACGGAAACCGCCAGATATTTCCTAATCCGATCGCGCACCCGGCGCTCAACAGCAGGAATCCGATTCTTGAACTTAATTTTTCACGGGCCACCTTGACCTCCTCCTATCTGTTCAGTTCGCGGACCGTCTTGCGGGTGCGACCCGGTCGCGGCATGGGTGCTTTGCATCCTGAAAATATAATTTAATATCGATGATTTTTCAATATTTATTTTTGAGTTATACGCTATTGTTCCAGGCCAAGCGCGTAGTGGAGGAGCTTGGCATCGACGCCGGTGCCGGCGGCGGCTTCGGCCTCAAGGAAATCAAGCAGGCCTTTTTTGGGAACGAGGAGGGTTTCGATATCCTCGTTTTCCTCCTGAAAACTCGGCGGCAGGCCGTCGCGATAGCGTGAACCGTCCACCTTCATCAGGATAACGACCATTTTTTCAGAACTCATGCCGGGGGAACTGGTCGATTCGGGCAGAACTCGCGTCACTTCACCCTCGAAACCGGTTTCTTCACGGAGTTCACGCACCGCGGTGGCGGCGGCGGATTCGCCGGGATCAATCAGCCCGGCGGGAAATTCGATGACGTATTGCCAGGCGGGCGGGCGGAACTGCCGGACCAGAATAAGGGTGTCGTCCGGTACGATTTCGGCGATAATGACGGCGGCGCCGCGGCTGTTGACGCGGTCGGCGGTTTCCCAGCGCCGTTTTTTGCCGCGACGGTCGGTGAATTCCAATTCATCAATGCGGAGGAAACGCCCTTCGGCCAGGCTTTTCCGTGAAAGAAGTTCATTTTTTTTCGGCATATTTTATTTTTCCTGACGTTTTATATTTGCAAATTTTTTTTCTTGTGCTAATATGATATAAGATTCAATTTTCTTTTCAATTTAGCTCCGACTATGAATTTTTAACAGTGTCAATCCAGAATTAATTCAAAAAATCGGTGATCTTTGCCGGAAAACGGCAGAAAGTTTCCTGTGGCGGCTTAATTGGAAGTAGTGTCGTGTTAAAATTTTACAGGATTGATTTACATAAAATATGATCGTTGCGTTAACCGGAGGAATGGGTTGCGGCAAGAGCCTGGCGCTGAAGTATTTCGGCGAATTTGGCTGGGCAACTCTCAGCGCCGATGCGGTGAACCGCGAAATATATACTCGTCATGAGGGATTCCGGGAAGAATTGCGCAAACGCTGGGGGAGCAGAATATTCGGGGAAGATGGCGGTATTGACCGTCGCCGCGTCGCCGATATTGTGTTCGAACAGCCGGAGGAATTGGAATGGCTGAACGGAATTTTGCACTCGATGATCCGCGATCATGCCGAACAATGCTTCGCGGCAAAACCGGAACAGGATCATGTCTTCGAAGTGCCGCTGCTTTATGAAAGCCGGTGGCATGTGCATTATGAGACGGTTGTATGCGTTTGGAGCGCCCCGGAAATCGTTCGTGAACGGTTGCGCGGACGGGGCTTGGACGACTTGGAAATCGAACGGCGGATGAAATTTCAGATGCCGGCCGAAGAAAAATTGGAACGGGCGGATTTCGGTTTGATCAATAATGGTTCGCCCGATGAATTATATCGACAATGCAATGAATTATCAAAGCAATTAAAGGAAAAAATATGGAAGAAAAAGAGCAGTTGAATAATGCCGTCCCGGCGGAAACTCCAGCCAAAGAACCGCCGAAGAAAAAACGCGGCCGTCCGAAGAAATCCAAAAATGACGAAGCCCAGGCTGAAGCCGCGGCTTTCAACTTTGCGGACGCTTCGGCGGAGAAAAAAGCCGAACCGGCTCCCGCTTCCAAAATTACGGCACCTGGCCAGTCTGCGGAATTCAAGACGGTGGCGGCGGCAACAACCTCCTCTCCTTCCCCTGAAGTTGAAGCCGCTTCTCGGGAAATCGTGACCCCGACTGGAGAAATCATCCCCACCGAATCGCCCGCCGAACGGATGAGCCCGGAAGCCCTGCCGCTCGAACAGCGCGTCGAAAGCGGCGTCAACAATGCCCAGCGCAAATTCAATAAATTTAAAGACCGTAAATTCCAGAAGAACAAAAATAATAACGGCAACAACGGCAACAACGGCAACAACGGCAACAACGGCGGCAACGGCGGCAACGGCAACAACAACAACGGCAACAACGGCAATCAGCAGCACCAGCAGGGACAGCAGCACCAGCAGGGACAGCCGCACCCCCAGAATCCCCAGCATCCGCATGTGGAAGTGACCGCTGAAAACGAAGTTCAGCGCGATAAGGTCGGGCCCAGTTTGAATATCGCCGAGCTTCAGGCCCGCGATATGCACGAACTCCAGAAAATGGCCTCCGACCTCGGCATTGAAGGCGTCGGTTCTCTGGAGAAATCCCTGTTGATCTTTGAAATCCTGAAGGCCAACGCCGAAAAATGCGGCCAGATGTACGGCAGCGGATACCTCGAACTGCTCCCGGACGGCTTCGGTTTCCTGCGTTCCCCCTCCTACGGCTATCTGCCATGCCCGGAAGACATCTATCTTTCCCCTTCGCAGATCAAACGCTTTTCGCTGAAAACCGGCGATTTTGTGGCTGGACAGATCCGTACCCCGCGCGAAAAAGAACGTTTCTTCGCCATGCTGAAGGTCGAAACCATCAACCATGACGTACCCGAACGTAAGAAAGATATCATCCCGTTCAACAACCTGACCCCCTATTTCCCGACCGAGCGTCTGGTCCTTGAAACCGATCCGAAAGATTTTTCCACCCGGATCATGGACCTGGTGACGCCGCTGGGCAAGGGACAGCGCGGACTAATCGTGGCTCCGCCCCGTACCGGCAAAACCGTGCTGATGCAGAAAATTGCCAACAGCATCCGCAAGAACAACCCCGAAGTCAAATTGATCGTTCTGCTGATCGACGAGCGCCCGGAAGAAGTGACCGACATGATGCGCTGTACCGACGCCGAAGTCGTCAGCTCCACCTTCGACGAGCCGCCGGAACGCCACGTGCAAGTCGCCGAAATGGTCATCGAAAAAGCCAAGCGCATGGTTGAATACAAAAATGACGTGGTCATCCTGCTCGACAGTATCACCCGTCTGGCCCGCGCTTATAATACGCTCCAGCCGCACTCCGGCAAAATTCTCTCCGGCGGTGTCGATGCGAATGCGCTTCACAAGCCGAAACGTTTCTTCGGGGCTGCCCGTAATATTGAGCATCACGGCAGTCTTACGATCCTTTCCACCGCCCTCATTGAGACCGGCAGCCGCATGGACGAAGTCATCTTCGAAGAGTTCAAAGGCACCGGCAACATGGAGTTGCACCTGGACCGCTATCTCTCCGACCGCCGCATCTATCCGGCTATCAATATCGAAAAAAGCGGTACCCGCAGGGAAGAACTGCTCCTTCATCCCGATGAACTCCAGCGGATCTGGATGCTTCGCAAAGTGATGAACGGCGTGCCGCCGGTGGAAGCGATGGAACTCCTGATCGGCAAATTGAAAAAGATGTCGACGAATATAGAGTTTCTTTTGACGCTGAATAACTTACAGTAGACCGGGTCCACAAGGAGGAACGTGCATGAATCCGAAACGAAGTCGTTTTCTGCTGAGCCTGTTTTATTTCTTCCTCATCATTATGGGGATTATTGCCGCGTTGTTGATTTGGCCCGCTTACCGGGACTATCGGATGCGGCAGGAGGAATATTACCGGTTCAAAGGATTGGCTACGGACAAGCGCGATAAAGTCAATGAACTCCGGCGCAACGTCAATGCGCTGGAGGACGATCCCTCGGCGGTGGAAAAGGTGGCCCGCGAAAAGTTCGGCCTCTGTGAAGAGGGCGAAACGGTCATCATCTACAACCCTCCTCCGAAGAAGATGCCTGTTTCCAAAGAAACAACCCCCCGGAAGGATCAGCCATGAGCAAAGTCAGGATCGGAATTGTCGGCTGCGGCAAAATCACCCAGGCCTCCCACGCCCCGGCGTTAAGTGCTTTGGCTGAACAGACTGAAATCGCCGCGTTGTACGACACGGACCCCGGCAAAGCCCGGATTATCGCCGAGGACAGTCATTTCAAACCGGCAATTTGCCGCACGTTCAAGGAATTTTTGGATGCCGACACCGATGCCGTCATCATCGCCACCCCCAATAATTGCCATTACCGCCAGGCCATCGCCTGTCTGGACGCGGGCAAACATGTGATGGTGGAGAAACCGATGGCGGCCAACCTGCGCCAGGCTGACGCCATGTGCGAACTGGCCCGCAGGAAACGCCGCCACCTTCAAGTGAATCAGTCTTTCCGTTATTTTCCGCTGTATAATTTTATCGCCGAAGCCATCGCTTCGGGTGAAATCGGCAAGCCGCTCCATATCCGTTGTTTGCGTGCCGGTGTCGATGCCCCGAACGTGGGGTGGTCGCCGGGGGCGGACTGGTTTGTTTCCAAAGCCGCCGCTGGCGGCATCCTGATGGATATCGCCGTGCATATGGGCGACCTCCTGCTCTGGTATTTCGGCGGAGTAGAAAGCGTTTCGGCGCAGAATTCAATTCGTCGTCCGCGGGGGGAAGTCGTTGACAATTCCACTTCGCTGTTTCGTTTTGGCAACGGGGCAACCGGGGTGCTGGAACTCTCGTGGACCTTTCCGGTCGGCGGGAACAGCCTGGAAATCTGGGGCGACAAGGGGTCTATCGTGGTTCCCCCCGACATGGCGAGCTGTGAAATCCGGTTGAAAAACGGTAAACAGCCGAAAGTCGTTGCCGCCGCCGACTGCAAATTCGACAACAGCCATCAATGGTTCATCCATTCGATCAACGGCAAAAAAGGCAACCCCGCGACCGGCAAGGTCGGGCGCAATGCGCTGGCCCTGCTGCTGGCCATCGCCAAATCATCCGAACGAAACGGCCGTCCGGTCAAACCGGAACTCATCTGATCCGGTTTGCCGGGGGTGTTCTTCGTTATTTTCCGGCGGACTTTTTCAGCGCGATGGTCAGGGGAGCGTTGCCGTCGGGTAGGCGGTCCTGGTTGATCGACCACACGAACACGCCCCGGTAGCCTTGTTCCCGAGCCCATTTGACCTTGGCGGCGATACTCTCCGCGTCATCATACAAAATATAGGTGTTGGTCTTCGGTGAATTCAGAGTCACCCCGCGCGTCAACGGATCGAACGTACGGGTAAAATCCTTGCCCTGTTCCGCAAGCCGGACCGCGGTCAGCATGCGCCTGCGGGATTCGGGATTGTCGTTTTTGATTTCTTCGCCCGGCTTCAGATTTTCGTACAGGAAGCCATAAAAAGGAAGGCCGATATTGATTTTATTTTTTGGCAGACCCATCGTACCGGTCAGGTAACCGAGGATTTTTTCGATGTTGACATCGTCACCGGACTGCAGCGGGGCGTGATAAGCGGCAATTCGGTAATTCATGTCGTAGGACATCAGGTTGATCCAGTCGGCCTCCGCCAGCGCGGCGGGATTGAGATGACGCAGGAACCATTCGCCGGCCAGTACGGTAACGCAGAAATAATATTTCCGATGGTTGGCCGAGGCGGCTTCGTCGAGCCGTTTGTGCAAGGCGCGAATCAGCATATCACAGCGCTGGCCGTTTCCGTCGGCCATTTCCCCTTCCCAGTCCAGGTCAACGCCGTCATAACCGTTTTCAACAGCATAAGCGACGATTTTGCGGGCCAGCTCATCCGTCTGTTCCGGAGTCCGACATAATTCGGGAAAGAGCTTGAAGCGGCCGCCGCCAACGCTGATCATGATGATATTCCTGGTCGCGGCGGTGCGGGCGACCCTTTGCTTGATCCGGGACCGTTGCATAAGGTCGCCCGTACCGCCGCGACCAG
>CALABZ010000290.1 GCA_937888615.1 uncultured Lentisphaeria bacterium
AAATTAGAGGAATAGAAAAATGGCTTGTTCCACGCCGGGGGAAGTCATGATCGGAACGGTTTTTCTGATGGGGGAGCCTGAAACCTCCCTGACGAACTGCCGCGTGGAAAAAGCCATTTTTCTATTCCTCTAATTTTTTTTCAGTCATGTTATTATTATATCACTAAAATCTTGAAAATCTTCCTTGCCATATTCATTTGATTGCTCTATATTATCATTGTTGCAGAAATACAAAAGGATAATCCGGCGCAATGAATGAAATTTCCCGCCAGAAAAGCGAAGGTTGGCTTGATCCCGCTATCAGCGCCCGAATCACCTGCCATGAAATGACTTGGAGCGCGGGCAGGGAGTTTCGCCTGATCCAGGCCGGAGGCGATCTCTATTTTCACCAAGTGCCCCGTTCCGGGACCACGCCGCATTGCCATGATTTTTCGGAAATCGTGCTGGTGAATTCCGGAAGTCTGATTCATAAAGTCAACGGCGACCGTCAGGAACTGACCTCCGGCGATATTGTGTTCATGCGTCCCGACGATGTGCACGCTTTTGTGCCGGACGGGCGGTCCGATAAATTCGAAGTCGTGCTACTGGATTTTGACCTCGAACTTTTTCTGAGCTTGAGTGTTTATCTGGAGAATGATGCATTTCTCCAGCAGTTGACCGCTTCGGTGCTGCCGCCTTCGTTCAAGCTTGATCCGGCCGCGTCGGCGCAGCTTTATTCGCGCCTCCTGAAACTGAATTCCCCCTCCATCCCTCCGCATTTACGCAAAATCAAGTTGAAAATCCTGCTGGGCGAACTCTATTCGCGCTTTTTTATCGATGAAGTCAACCTGTTGAGCGAGGCGCAAGTCCCCGACTGGCTCGAAGACCTTTGTGCCGTGATGCGGCAGGAGCGGAATTTTATGGGAGGGGTTAAGCGTATGCAGAAACTTGCCTATCGTACCCCGGGTCATCTGTGCAAGTCATTTCAAAAATACCTGGGTAAAACGCCTACTGATTTTATCAATGAACTCCGCCTGGGCTATGCCGCGCGTTTGCTGGCGGACACCCATCAGGAAATTACCGGGATTGCCGACGAACTCAACTTCCAGAGTCTCAGCCGTTTTTATCATCTTTTCAAGAAATATTATGGCGTAACCCCGGCCGCATATCGCAAACTCCGCGTCGGACAACGGCATTTCTACTGACATCCCCTGCCGCTGTCGGCGAGGAACTTCCCGGGGGTAATGCCAAAGGCCTTTCGAAATGCTTTATGAAAAGCATACCGGTCGGAAAAACCCAGCTCCGCCGCGATTTCTTTCGGCGTCCGATGGGAGAAACGCAACATCTGGCACGCCGTTTCCATTCTCATTTTCTGACGGTATTCTTTCGGGGATAAACCATATTGCCGGCGGAACTCGCGGCACAGGTGCTCGTAGGACACGTGAGCCGCGGTGGCAAGCATGCTCCCGGTGATCTTCCGGTCTGGCGGAGATTCCAGGAGTTTGCGTACCGTTTCCAGGCGCGGGGTACGGGGCGCGGGATCATTGTTCTTGAGCAATGAAACCATCTGCAGCAACAACGCGGCCAGCGCGAATTCAGCGCTTTGCCGGTCGGCGGTGATCATTTCAGCCGCTGTCGAAAAGTGTCGGGCGAGCATGGCCGCGGAAGCCTCCGTCAGCCGGACCGTCTCTGTTACCGGAGGCTGTCCGTTCAGCGCGGAACACAGTTGCGGGAACCGGGGCGTTTTTCCCCCGTTCAGGAGCCGGAAGGTCAGTTCATGGTATTCGCCGGGGCATTCCGGGTTTTCGGAGTGGAAATCATGCCAGTCGCCCGGCGAAAGCAACACCAGGGTTCGGGAAGGGGCCTCCCGAACGGTTCCGTTCAGCCGGAAAGAACCGCCCCGTATATAGAACACGGCATGGTAAACGTCGTGCCGGTGTTCGCGTTCGACGCCGGAAGCGGGGATTTCACCGAGATGAAATGTTTCCGGCCGGAACGTCCAGTTGTTGACCCGAAGTCCCGGCGTGAAATCCGTGCTCATTCTGAAATAGGCGAATTGCTGCATAAGATATCAAATAGTTACCAAAACATATCAAATCGTGATATTTACAAGTTCCTGTCCATCATATATAATATAAAGCATGAAATTATCCGTTTCAATCAATAAAAGGAAAATTTATGAACTCACAGGAATTGATCCGCTCACTGTTTTCTCCGACCGGCGCCCCGCATATCGGCATGAACTTCGACCGTGGCCGGCGCAACGATCTGTGTTTCGGCGGCCCCGGTGCTCCGCTGGGATACGTGCAACGGCGTTGGGTCGAGGGACAAGCGGAGTATTATGACGACATCTGGGGCAATATCTGGCATCGGATGAAAGATGGCTGCGCCAAGGGCGAGATTTTCCGCCCGGTGCTCGAAGATTGGGGACAGTTGGCTTCCTTGAGTGTTCCTGTTTTTGACCGCCAAATGGCGGCAGACCATTTCCGCAAAGATTTTTCCGCGTCGCCGGAAAAATTCAAGGTGGCGGGAATGACCGGCTGGATTTTTGCGGATGCGCGTTATTTGCGTAAAATGGAAAATTATCTGCTGGACCTGGCGCTATACCCGGACGAACTGCATATCCTGCATTCCCGCATCGCCTCCATATACGAGGTGCAGATTCAAGCCGCGGGCGACGCGGGGGCGGATGCCATCTGTTTTTGCGAGGACCTCGGAACCCAGCAGGACCTGTTGTTTTCGCCGGAGATGTGGATGGATTACTTTTCCGGGCTTTATGCGCACCTGTTCGGGATGGCGCACGAGAGAAACATGGTTGTACTCATGCATTCCTGCGGCCGGAACCATAAATTGGTTGAACCGCTTCTACGGGCGGGGGTCAACTGCTTCCAGTTCGACCAGCCGCGTCTATACGAGCACGAATTCCTTGCCGGAATGCTCGGGAAATACCGCGCCGCATTGTGGTCGCCTGTGGATATTCAGAAAATCCTTCCGCTTGGCGACAAGACGTTGATTCAGGAGGACGCCCGGCGGATGTGCGAAAACTACAAAGGCCGCCTGATTGCCAAAAATTACCCCGACCTGGCGGGAATCGGGGTCCGGGAAGAATGGGACGACTGGGCATACGAGGTTTTCCGCTCCTTTGCCTGATTGTTGCCGCCGGAATTGCTCTGGATTATCCTTTTATTGCCATATATTTTCTTTTATGGGATTCCGGGGTTGACTTTCCGTTTATTTCCGCTATAATAAAAAGCGAATTCAAAGCGAACAACGGTGAAGCCGGTGAAATTCCGGAACTGTCGCGCAACCGTGATTGCCGGAAGGCATAAGTCGGAGCCCGTACTTTGAAACATATTGTCTGTGCGCGCAACACAAAGGATTATCATGAAACAGCACACCCGTCCTGCCGCCTGCGGCTTTACGCTCATCGAGCTCCTCATTGTCATCGCGTTGATCGCGATCCTCAGCGGAATGCTGCTGCCCGCGCTGAACAAAGCACGCGACAAGGGCAAAGCCGTCCGCTGTACCGCCAATGTCAGGCAGTTGGGCATCGCCTGGGGCGCGTATGCGGACGACTACAACGGGCGCTGCATTCCGACGTATACCCAATCCGGCTGGACCGTGGTTTCGCACTGGAGCGGGGACGTAAAGGATGGCGCCGTTTCCAACGAGGGCGGCTTGAATCCTTATCTGGGAAACTCGTCGGGTATCCGCTCCTGCCCGTCGCATCCGGGACTGAAGTCCGGCGGCTATACGAAAGGAAACGGCGGATACGGTTATTCCACTTATATCGGGAGTATCAAGGTCGGTTCCTCCTACGAACCGGTCCCTGCGTCCATGCCGATGATCCGGGGGCCTGCCTCGACGGTGGTTTTCGGGGACAATGCGACGGTGGAAAACGACGGCGGTTACGGCGAATATAATGAGTTGTCGGCTCCGACATACCCGGTTTATCCGGGAACCCCGGTGCCGTCGATGCATTTCCGGCACGATGCCCAGGCGGCTGTCGCCTGGGCGGACGGACATGCCGACCTCCAGGTGCTGGGGTGCTCCGCTGGTGACTCGTACAGCGGCCGTTCGGAGTTGGAAATGAGACTGGTCCACAAAATCGGCTGGTTCGGCGCGGACCTCACCGAAGCCCAGACGTATTTCTCTCTGATCAAATGAAGATTGATGCCTGCCGTTATAACAAACTTTTCGCTCCAGGAACCTGAGCCTCATCACTGAATGAAAAGAGAACGGCGCCCTTTCTGTTTACGCCATTGGCCGGGACTGCACCCGAAATAACGCTTGAATATTACGGCGAAATACTGACTGGAGGAAAAACCGAATTCAAATGCGATTTCGGTTATGGACCGCGAACTTTCGCGCAGTCGCTGTTCCACCGCTCCCAGTTTTTTGCGGAGCACGAAATCAAGCGGGGTCAGTCCGGATTCTTCTTTGAAGCGGATGAAAAAATGGGACTCGCTTAATTGACATGCCCCTGCCAGTTCGGCAACCGAGATATTTTTCCGTAAATTGTGTTCAATGTATTCTTCCGCCCGACGCAAAACCGAGAATCTGGGGGAAGCCGGTTGCCGAAGCTGTTCCATGATTTCCAGTATTATGGCGTAAAATTCAATTTGCAACTCCTTATGATATAACGGAGAAAGGCGTTTCCTTTTTATGGTCGCCACCGTCTGTTCAAGTATCTTGCGCAAACCAGGGGTCAGGAGCAGGCTTTGCAATGCCTGTTCTTTCAGCCGCCCTCTCAATGATTGCAGCATTTTGTCGGAGAATACAAGGTCTGCAGCATTGAAATCCAGAATCAACCAGCATAGGTGGCATGGGAAAATCACGTTGCCGCTCCCTTTATGGTTGAGTTTTTCCGGCATGATGAAAAGAGTATTCCCCGGCTGTCGGTAACGGCGTCCATCGCCAACCAGCCAGTCGGCCGAGCCTTTCAAGACAATCGTAATCTCAACCCCGGACATGTGCTGGTGGAAATCCAGTGGCACAGCGTGATTATAGGCCTGATATCCAATTTTATGGATAAAAGGAATATCAAAGGCTTTTCCCGTAAATTCATAACGTTTTCCGCTCATTTGTTTGAAATCCTATTATCGAATAAATTGAACGCAACAATACCTTTCATTGCTATATTAATATACATAGCCCGTTATTTGATACAAGGAAAAGTGATATGAACAATCATGAAAATTACCGTTGTGCCGTTTTGTTTGATTATCCGGAACGGATCCCTGTGACTTTCCACGTTAATCCGGCCGTTTGGAACGCTTACGATCAGAATGAACTTTGCGATTTGCTCGAAAGCCATCCTTTGCTTTTTCCCGATTTTCAGCGGCCGAAATTACCATTTGTCCCGGAGTACAGCCTTAACGCCTGTGCGGCGAAGCCGTATGTCGACCCCTGGCAATGTGTCTGGACGACTGACTGCGACGGGATTACCGGTGTGGTAAACACACATCCGCTCGCGGATTGGGCGAATTTCGCCGGATATGTGATGCCCGATCCGAATGAAACCGACGGCACGTATCCATTGGCCCTGGCGGAAAAGCACCGCTATGTTGAGGCGTGTCACCAATGCGGCGGTCTGGCGACGCTCGGCTTGCCGCACGGTCATACCTGGTTGCGCCTGCAGGACATCAGGGGCTACGAGGACAGCGTCTGCGATCTTTTCGTCGAAGATCCGAATATTATTCGCCTGCTTGGCATGATAGAAGAATTCAATACCCGCGTAGTGGAAAATCTTCTCTCGCTGAAACCGGATGTAATGTGTTTTGCGGAAGACCTCGGCATGCAGCACGGTCCTATGCTCAGCCCGGAACTGTTTCGCCGATATATCAAACCTGTTTACCGGCGCATGATGAGAAAATCTCTTGATCAGGGGTGCATGATTCATATGCATTCCGATGGGGATATCAAACTATTGGTCGATGACCTGCTGGAAAGCGGGGTTCAGGTCATCAATCTGCAGGATACCGTCAACGGTGTTGAATGGATTGCCGAAAAACTGGCGCAAAAAGTTTGTATTGAATTGGACGTTGACCGTCAAAACGTTACAGTGTTTGGTTCGCCGAAGGACATTGATGCGTTGATTCGCAGGGAAGTTTCATTGCTGGGGAACCGGCGGGGCGGCCTGATGCTGGTATACGGATTTTATCCCGGTACGCCGCTCCGCAATGCCGCCGCCGTCATGGACGCAATGGAACGATACAGTGCTTATTTCTGCTGATGGAGGTTCTGAACGGGCTCTTCCGGGTTCCGGCATGATTCTGCATTCCATCACACATGTCATTCAGACTCAATGCATGAGAAAGCTGTGAATACAGCACCGCCACGACAGGATTTGTGGGACTGAAGGCGCGGGTTTGAATTCGGTAATTCCGAGCAAGAGTATCAATGATTTTTCCGGGGATCAGCTTGACAATCTGCGCCAGCACTGCCATTGTATTCTTCTGAGCATTCATGATTTTTACCTTTCATCTTTTCAACGAGAAAAGGTAACATGAATCCTTAATCTTCGCTCCAGCCGACACCGACGTAGTAAGACATCGCCGCCTGGGTGGTGTCCAGGCGGCCGAACTGCACCACGATAGGATGATCCGCCCGGACGCGCAGCGCATATTGGGTCAGCAGCGGAATTACTGTGCCGTTTAATTCGGCAGGATCGTCCAGCCGGATGGACCGGACCCGCTCCGCGCCGACCTGGATGACAATACCTTTGACCGGCGGGCGATCGGAGAAATAGACGTCAAGCTCCACCGTCACGGCTTTCGGGGAGGTATTGAAAACCATCAGGGCTTCATGCGCTTCCATTTCGCCGTGTTTTTTCTTTTCCGGCAGGTAGCCGTCGGCAAAATACCAGATATTTTTTCCTCCGGTCATTTTTGGGCTTCTCCCAACAGCTTTGCGGCGTTGCGCCAGAGAATTTTTTCTTTGTCGGATTCAGGGATTGGCAACGCCTGGATCGCTTCGATGGCGAAACGCATCTGCATGGGGCCCTGCAATGGCACGTCGGTACCAAAAACGATCCGGTCGGCTCCGGCCAATTCCACCATGCGCTCCATAACGCCCGGGTACACGTACATCAGGTAATGCGCGGTATCGATATAGACATTCGGCAGTTTCAGCGCACAGACTTTTTCGAGGTTGTCCTGATTCGGAAAATACGGATAATTTCCGTTCTGGAAAATCCCCGCCATATGCGCAAAGATGAAGTTGGTTTCCGGATGCTGCGCGGCAAATTCCGCTACTTGCATGGCGTCGGCGAAACCGGTGCCGGGCATGCATGACACATGGAACAACATCAGCTTCGTTTTCTTTGCCGCTTCATGCAGAAATTGTTGGCGTGACTTCGAGGCGAGGTTGTAGCCGTGGTAATCCGGGTGCGCTTTCACGCCGCGGAACTTCGGATTGCTGTCCAGCAATACGAGGTCTTCCAGTGATTCCGGGAACATCGGATTCACCACCACATAACCGAGCAGTTTCGACGTCGTTTTGAGCGCGGCGTCGAGCTCCGTATTACCCTCGCGCACGTCGTACATCAGTGAACGCGAGGACGACACGCAGAGCGCATCGACCCCAGCCTCTACGCAGTATTTTTCCAACGTCTGCGCATCGGCCTGCCAGAACGGCGCAAAATTGATGTTGCCAAGGTGTCCATGAACGTCTATAATCATGATTTACACCTCAATGATATTGATTTGACGGCCGTAACTGGAGAGCTGTTCGGCGGGGCCCTTGCGGACGATTAAGCCGTCTTCCCAACGGAATCCCATGCCGTTCTGCGAGAGGAACATATCCTGCATGAACGTCATCCCTTCCTCCAGAATATAGGTGGACGAAGTTTCGAGGAACGGATATTCGCACTCCATTTGTCCGCAACCGTGGGCCGGACCGTACAACAGCGCATGTCCATAACCTTTTCCAATCACGTAACCGTGAATCTTTTTTGCTACTTCGCCGGCGTGCGAACCGGCCTGTATGAGCTCGAACGTCAGATTGGCGGCATCCAGTCCCACCTGCATGAATTTACGGATTTCGCCGGGGCACTGGCCGAGCACGACCGGGCGGCCGATGCTGGCGCTGTAGCCCTCGACCTTGGCGCCAATGCTGAAATGGATGATTTCGCCGGTCTGGACCCGGCGCAACGAAGGACGGCTGATCGCCTGATTCGAGTTCGGGCCGCTGCAGCACCAGATCGGATATCCGGTCGCTTCGGCGCCCGCGCCCAGCATCGCCGCCGTGGCAATGCCGCAGAGTTCAGCCTCGGTCATTCCCGGTTTGATGGTGTCCAATATCGCCTTGAACCCGACTTCGGAAATCCTGGCGGCCTTGCGCAGACATTCGATTTCACACGGCATTTTTTTAATGGTTACCGGGCGCAGCAGTTCATCGGCGCTGACTACGTTTTCGAATCCGCCCAACGCTCCGGCGATGTTCGCCATGATCGAATGCGGGAACATGTGCCAGCCGCTGATCCCCAGTTTTTTGACCTTGAATTCACCGAGGATCGCGCTCCAGTCCGGATGCTTCGAGCCCGGATAATCCGGCTGTGACGACTCCCGGAAATCCATCACCTGAATGATCCGGTCCAGCCGCGAACGCGACTTCGCATAAGTCAAACTTTCCGGCCCGATGATCAACGCCGCTTCGCCGCTTCGCGGGATCAGCACCGCTGTGGTCTCGAAGCTTGGCCAGTAATCCGCGAAATACCGCACGCCGGCCGGCTCGCTCTCCGTGGAAAACACCAGTACCGCGCCCAGGTCGGTGGTCAACAATTGTTTGCGGGCGCGCTCGATGCGCTCCTGGAAATCGCTTTTCTGCAAAATCATTTTTTATCCTTCCATTATTTTATTGGGTTTCCACGCCTCTATTGAGAGGGCTACTTTGTTGATTCCTTTGGCGTATTCAGCGGCGCGGCCAAAACAATGCGATCTATGTATATCGCGTTGTTCTTTTTCGAGCCGCTGATATAAGCCGGTCCCTGGCGTTTTACCGATACATATATATCATAGCGGTTATTTTCCCCCGGACGATAAATCGGAGCAAGATCCTGTTTGAAGTTCCAGGAATTATGCATCCACAGTAATGTAGAGGGAGACAGTTCGACTTGTCCGACATGAAGTAAATGATACTTCTCATCCTCCGGTTTCGGATAGTATTTGCTGGCGGCAAGCATTCCGTCCCGCCAGACGCCACAGCGGAAAGTGGTTTGATGAAAGCCCTGTTCCGTATTGCCGCGCTTCGGGACGGTCATGCACATTGCTTTGCCGTCAATCGCCTCTGGATCGTCAGCAATATGAAGTCCGAAGCTCGCAAGTTCTTCGATGCAATTAAAATCCTGCCAGCCGATATCAAAAACTTCCCGATTCGTAATCCGCTCATCATCCAAAGGATATTTCAAGCCAGGCTCTGCATTTTTCATCGACATCTGCTGTAAAAATTTATGCATACTGGCTAATGGCTTTTTTTGCCATACGGCTCCCTGGTAATAACGTTTTATAGATTCAGGCCAGTTTTGTTTCAACCGTTTAATGATTTCAGCACGTGGTAAGAGTCCGGGTTCGTCTTCAAGCTGGCGACAAGCCAGACGGGCAATATCTAAAGGCACGCGTTCCCGGAGAATATTAAAGCGAATCGCCTTGTTGTTGCCGACCGCGGATTCGGCGCGGTTCAAACAATCCTCAGTTTTGCGAAAAAAGTCAGCATCAAGATATACCCGTGCGGAAGCATCCGGAACATTTAAATTATCACTCTCCTTTTGGCGTAATACCATGTAATCATAAAGCTCTCGCATGGCCGGAGCGGCATTCCGGTAATATCCATTAAAAAAGCGCGTTAAAAGCAGTTCCAAATCCTGTTCAGGATTCCATTGCAGCTTGCCGCCCACAAAAATCCGCAACGGATGAAAACTCACGGTGTCGGGACGCTCGCATTCCGAAAAGACACTAATCACTCCCAGGCGGTAAAACTCTCTCAAATTTTCCACAATCGTCGGAACATTCACCATGGCCGCATTGCAGCTTGGAGAAGAATCAAAAGTGATCCAATAATTCCAAACCTCTAAATTTTTGGCAATTTTTCTCCAATCTTTCAAATTTTCCCACCCCGCCCGATTGGCCGCGTGCCGCACTGGAAACATGGTCTTGAGTGGCGTGGAGCTCCATGGACTGAGTGCAACCTGAATGGAAACATTCTTGCACGGCACTATTCCCCTGGGCGGTTTTTCCGTAAAAAGATATGCCAGCGTTTGGAGCACAACATCCGGATAAACCGGCGCAATTTCATCCGCTACAGCATTAAGATATTCCAAAACAACACCAGAATAATTTCCATATTGCTCTGCCCGCTTCATACACTCCGGGCAATGACAATAATCATGCGTATCATTCAACGTTAAATTATAAATCTTCGGATAATTACCTGGGTTGTTTTTTCGATCCGTTTCAATAAAATGTTTCAACTGCCCGGCAATTTTTGCCCTTGCGCGCTGATTGGAAAAACAAATCTGTCCCGGCCCACTTGCTGATCGAGCAATGCTTCGTGTTCCGTCCAGATTCAGCGAAAAACAGTCTTTCATATCTTCCGGCCAATCCTTGGTATAGTAATAAAGAGAATGAACCGGGCTCGGACTGCCGATTGCAGGCGTGATCCCCCATCTTGTCGCAATAAACTCCGGAATACGCTCGTCCCAAAAAAGATTGTCCCGCCGGCGAGCCATGAACTGAATACGGGAGTCTATCGAAGTGCAGCGATTAACATAAATTCCACGGCGGGGAAATGCCGGTTTGCCACTGATATCCAAGTCGGAATTCCAGACAATCCGTTCTTTTTTCGGGATGTTGCGTGTCCATTCATCCAGCCAGTCAATCCCTGCGAAACGCTCCAGAAACTCCAATATGCCGTATAGTGTGCCGCGCGGATGGCCTCCCGCAATAATCAGATCGTTTCCGACTGCTTTAATGCGGAATTCTTCCGCTCCCATACTGGAAACGTGAAGCCCATTTTTTCGAGCGAAATCCGTGTTCCCGATATAGACAACCGGTTTGTTTATGGAGTTATCAGCCGGGATTCTCTCGATTTTTTTACCCAGTATCGCCCCGAGGTGATTGGCCAGTTCAGCTGCGGCATTGATTTCGGCTACGCTAGCCGCGCGATCATACATCACAATATGATCAAATACAATCTCCGAGCAGAATGTACATTTTACAGTAACAAACAGAATTCCTGCCCATAACCATTGTTTGAATCTCATTTCAGTTCTCCATGGCGGCAAGTCGAGTGTTTCCACCTGCTATTTTTTGCCGGCTGACTGTTGCGAGAAGGTCCATTTTGCAATACCTGATCTCAAAATTACCGGCAAGCTCAGTATATAATCCTTTGGCTAATCCGCGTTGTTTTAGATATTTATACCATTGTACCGAACCGTCCTCATAGACGACATTGGCACTGCCGTTATGGTTGAAATCAACCTGCGTAGTATGATCATAATCCATCCCCAACGCCAGTCCGGAATGATTTCCCAGGCGGGCACCGACGGCCTTGGCCTTGCCTCCTTCCCCCATTGCCCGGTAGTTAAAAAATCCCCGCCACATTTCAGTGGGTTTAATTAAATAGGTGGACCGGACAATATTCGTATTGTCTTTGTTGCCGTATAGTTTAGTATCAAAAGTATAAGCTCCCGCACCGGCGGGTGGGGTGTTGCTTTTTATTGCCGGACACCGATAAATTTCCGGAATGGTATACTTCAGTTCAATCATCATTATGCCTAAATCATAATAAATCGTATCCTTAAACGACAATCTTCCCTCTAAAGTTGTCCATGGGGTTGACAGATCATCACTATCTCCACGCGCATTCATATAAGGCAGGAAACTGTCATTATCACTTGCATAAAGTCCTGCGCCCAATCCCAACTGCTTCAAATTTGAAGAACAAGAAGATCTTTTGGCTTGATCTCGCGCTGATTGCAATGCCGGCAGCAGCAATGCCGCCAGAATGGCTATAATTGAGATCACGACCAGGAGTTCGATAAGAGTGAAAAACCGACGCATAATGTCCTCCTGTTGTTTATGAGACGTCTTCGTCCCCGTGTTCTTTGATCCACTTCCGGGTCTGGTCGACGGCGGCCAGGCCAATATCGGCAATGCAGTTTGAGCATAAGATAATGCCTTCCAGCTTGCCAGCCTTAATGTGACGACGGTAAATTTCAAGCTGGTGCTCCATCAGTTCCGGGGTCAACGGCCGGGCATTGCCATAATCCCACATATAACATCCGGCAAAGTGGCGCTTTCCGGGGATGGCCGCGTACACCTGCTCCAGATTTTCTTCAAGCCGGAGTAGGTTTTGCCCGTACCAGGTCCAGAACGTAATAACATCGCAGGCATCCAGGTAGGCTTGCGCCGGAATGTGCATTTCCCGCTCATAATAAACCATCCAGATATCCATCTTCCGTCCAGCGCCTTCGTTCAGCCGCCGACCGATATCACGCAGTTTTTCCGGCGGGAAAAGAGTCCGTCGCCGCTCCGACTGCAGAAAGTCATCAAGAATGCCTCCGGTGATATTCGGAAACATTCTGGCTTGTCGTATGACTTCTTCAAGGTCGCCGTATTGTTCCTCGTTGCGGGTGACGCCGCCCGCGCCGATTATTGACCAGACGACCTGGTTAAGATGTGCCAGTTGCCTGGACTCCTCGTCGAAGGGCGGTTCCGGCCCGAGCGTCATCGCCACCCGGCAACAGTTGGGAATATCGAAAAAATTACACCCTTCGGCGGGCGTCATACGGTTGGTGCCGGGGAGATTGTAAACGCCGCTGTTGTGATGGGAGCCCGGGGTTTGACCCCAAAGCCAGATACGGTCTCTCAAGAATGCCATGATTTTCTCACTTTGTTGTACTTTACTGCTTCGGTGCTATATTAATTATTATACTGTGATCAGGATCGATTTGAAATGTCAAAACAGGTTGGTTAAATGTCAAAATCTGCTTTTTACGGTAGTTTTACGGCTGTAATTGGTCATCCGGGTGTAAAAATATGTAGATATGGACGTCGTTATCTGCCGTCATGGACGATCCCGATGCGCAGTCTTCCCCTGTGGCATCTCTACTGGAACAGCACTTCCGGCAGCGAGCTTATTTTTCCTGATCGGAGCATGGAAATTCCGCCGGACGGATTGGTCCTGATTCCGTCGCATACGGTGTTCGCCACCCGCATGAACCGCGATTTTGAACATTTCTACATTGATTTCATGGTCGACATGCCGTACTTCAACCGGATAAGGAAGCGCGAGATCATCATACCCGTGGCGCCTTACCTGCCGCTTCTCGAAAAGAACTGCGGGGAACATGCGCTTCAGCCCATGCAGATGTATGCGGTGCTTTTCACGGCTCTGCTGAACATTCCGCCGGAATGTTTTGACGCCGACAACGAAGATATAATCGATTCACGCATTCTGGAGGCACTCAAGCTTATCGAACAGGATTCGCGGTTTGAACTGAATAATTATCTGTTATGTGAAAAACTCGGGATGTCTATCAGCAGTTTTCAGCGTCTGTTTCATCATTGCATGGGCTTGCCGCCAAAACAGTATATACTCAATCTGCGCCTGGACATGGCCCGCAATCTATTGCTCAACACTACGATGTCTATTGCCGACATCGCGGCCAAAACCGGATTTGCCGACCGATATCATTTTTCAAAGGAATTCAAGGCGGTTCTCACGCTTTCGCCAGCCGCTTTCCGTAAAAGCAACGGGCAGGTAGAAATCAGTCCCGGACCTGTCCACATCTCCACATAGCAGGGGGGAAGCCGCCAGCGGTTTCCCCCCTGCGCTTCTACTACTGACCCGGAAAACCATCGCGTCCAGATCATCGCTCTTTGAAATAGCTATTTCATTTTCAAGCCTCCAAACAATCGCCGACAGGTATTCAAGGGCGGGTGATTACCTGAACCTTGACCGGTTTTCCCGTTCTGGCTGATTCAAGCGCGGCTTCGCCGAACGCCACCGTTCGGGTGCCTTCGTAAATATCAGTCGGAATGTCCCGCTCCTGCCGGAGGCATTGCAGGAACTCCTCCAGTTCCGCCGCGACATTGTGACTGTTGATATTTACTGGAATTCGTGAAAATTCATTGCCGGTCTGCGGCCGAAGGGGTTCCTCGAAGATTTGAATGGCGGTACTGGTATTGTCGCAGATGATCGTACCTGCCGTACCATAAATAACGGTACGCATCGTATAAGGTCTTTTGGCTCCAACGGATACAAAAACCTTGCCGATGACGTCATCCGGAAACCGGCAGATGGCAATACCGGTGTCATTGGTGGGCCAATCATTGGCTTCCAACAATTTGCGGTTCATATAAGCGGTTACTTCCAGCGGATTTCCGACAAACCAGCGGATCAGGTCCATCGCGTGGCAGCCGCCGCCAAGAAATCCCTCCCGTTTGACAACCGGATCTTTCCGCCAGCCGCCAAACCCCAGGGTATTTGCGTAATCATGAGCATATTCACTCTCGATGAAAGCGATTTTTCCGATACGCCCATCCTCAACCAGTTTCCTGGCCAATATAAAACCGGGCGCGTAACGGCAGACTTGTCCGGTCATAAACATTTTACCGGTTTTCTCGACGGCATCAATGATTTTACAGCATTCGGCCACCGTTGGCGCCAAGGGCTTCTCACAAATGACATGGCTGCCGGTATGAAGCGCCTTGATGCATTGTTCCGCATGAATATGATCCGGAGACGCGACAATGATGATATCCAGGCCGGCCTGATACATTTCTTCTTCCTGCCGAAGAATCCGACAGCCGGAACTTTCGAAAAACGATTTATCGATGCGCTGGTTTTCATCATAAAATTTATCATAAACCACCGTGAGTTCCGAAAGCGGGTTTGTCGCGGCGGCTTTGGCCCATTCCAGTCCCATGCGCAAACCAATGATTCCGATACGAAATTTCTGCATAAAAAATCCTCATTAATAAAAGTTTATCTGTTCGTAGAACATTTCGGTTATTCTTTTTCGATAACGACATCGTCAAGCAGCAGTTGACCGGGAGCGCTTCCGGAGAAACTCATGGCGAAATATTTGATTTCAGAGTCCTGCGGTACGATTATTTCAAATGCCATCCTGCGCCATTCCCCTTTTGATTCGGCCGTGGCCGAGCCGCCGTATTTATCGTAGCCGACCCATTTGTTCGCGGCGTCCTGAAATCCGCAAGACGCTATCGCATGCCCGGAGTCATGCTTCATAAAAGCCGAAACCCGCAGTCTGTCACCGGACAGAACCGGTACTGTCACTCCCCACGAGCCATTGGTCTCCGGCGGATAACTGATCATAGCCGCTCCGCGCCTGTAATGGCCGGTATTGGGATTCCATGAGGGGTTCGGGCGCTTTTCCGGCTTCGGATGAACCCAGGTCTTCCACGGCTGTTGCGGAGCCAGGGAAAAATCGTTCCGCAGACCGATTTTCATTCTTCGCCCGGTAGGAGGAAAGACCTGTCCGGTATAAGTGACGGAATCACCAGTATCACGGTAGAATGACAATGAACCGAATGTATTCGGGTTCCGTACACTGCCGCGCTGTACGGAAGGGGACCATGTCGAATATTCCGTGGGTTGTCCCTTGATATTCCGTGAACGGAAAACATTGATCCGGTAATCGCCTGGCCGCGCCGGATCAAAGCCGGAAAATTGCTTCGGAATCACGGCCTGGAGCTTCCAGGCATTTGCCGTTCGTGAGACTTCCACCTTAATCCCTTCGGGCTGCACCCATTTCATATCCACCGTAGCGATGAATGCACCGAGGTCGTTGACGAGGAGCTGGCGCATTGTTGTGCCATGGCAGAAAAAGAATTCAAGATCATTATCGCGCCAGATATCTCGAAGCGCTTCGCCGCTTCTTTCCGGAACAGTCTTGCTGTTGGCGATTTCGGGCTCGAAAAGTTCCGCGCGGAAATAAAGATTATTATCGTCGGCAAGTATTTTGAAACTGCCTTTCGCCTTCAACTGAACCGGTTTTAAAGGTGGATTTGCCAACGGCGAGAGTTCTCTCCATGGAGCCGCTTTCCAATCTTCCTCCGAGGGGACACCGGACAGCGGAGTCAGCCTGATTACTGAATTCTGACGCAATATTTCACTGCCGAGCGCCAATTCACGCTGATTCCGGACCACCTCCACAATCCAGTCGCGCAGGATATTGATACGCCTGGCAAAAAGAGAATCCGTGGGAACTTTCGCCAATCCGGTCAAGAGCATATTATCAAGCGCATCGATTTCATTGGCAGTATAAATAGTACGAAAAACTTCAGGGGCGGTCTTATTCTCACGCCAGCGTCCGTTCATCAGAGTCGGCAATTCCTCTTTGCCGCTGTCCCATGTCTGTGTCAGAATCGTATTCCAGAGGGTTGCCAGCCGGTCATAAAATGCCTGGATATCCGTGGCCGCCGGTCCGTACCCGCGCCGGAAATATTGCGCCTTGACGGCTTCCAAATCCAGGTCAGGATTCCACATGATCTTCGATTGCAGGTAAAGATCATAATTGCGGCAGGTTTGGTTCATGGTATCGAATTCATAAAAAAGATTGTCGCTGTATGGCCGGACATGTTGGACAAAATCCCGGAAATTGACCGGAGAAGTCTCGACCGGACCAGGCATGCCGCCGTAATGCGCCACCAGAT
>CALABZ010000291.1 GCA_937888615.1 uncultured Lentisphaeria bacterium
TGAATTCGGCACGATCTCCTTCCTGATAGTACACTTTGTCCGCAGAAACCCCCTTAATCCGGGCGGATGGAAGTTTCGCCACCGACACGGCCCCAAAATCAAGGACTTCGCCCCGGGCATTCCGCAAAACCAGACCAAGCAACTGTTTGCCGGACCAACTTCGTGCCGGAACTTTGAAGACAAATTCTCCAATGGAATTGAATGAGTGCACCGACCGGGTTAATTCCTGATTATCTCTGTTTCTGGTAAAAACAGTCAATTCCATCGGCTGTGCCGCCACCGGTTTATTTGCAAAAATGATTTTTACAATAAAATCATCTTTTTCACGGGTCGCCTCAATTTTCCCGAACTGATATCCCTGATCGCGATTCGCGGCAACAGCAATCGCTTTTGCCAACATCAATTGATATAGCTCAAAATAATCTTTAAATTCAGCACCCGGCAACGGATAATCCAGGTCAGGGGTTATGCCGCCGACCATTTTTCCCTGCCCGCCATTAGCGGCATAAGAGAACGCGATCACCCGTCCGGCGCCGTATTTCCGCATGGCCACATAAGGCAAGGTTCCCACTTTCGCGTAGACATCTCCTTCACTTTTATAATCAAAACACAATGCGGAAGGTATTAAATCCCATGGAACCGCGGTACTTAAAAATCCATCTCTGATTTTTCGAGGGACGTGTTTCGGATACTGCTTCCCGGGTTTATCCGGAAATGGAGAGATTGCAGCAATATCCCGTGCGTCTCCCCGGCATCCAATCAAGACCAGGCCACATCCCGCTTTCACTTTGCGAAGAATCTCCTGCCGCTGCGAGGAGCTGAGTTTGTCATAATTGATCCCGGCCAGTACGATCACATCATATTGCTGAAGCAACAGGTTATCGAGATTGTCCATAATATCCGATTCCGTCAGCAAACCGAAATATTTGCCGGAGACATTGGAAGGACGCCCGATTTCCAGCCATAACGTCGAGGATAATTCCATATCCAACCGTTGGGTAAGCTCAGCTAACTCTCGATACGCAGGGAACGGAGTCAGCCCGAAAACCTTGATTTTACCGCCAATCAACGGTTTTGCCCATTTGATATGCGGAGTATTCAATGAATTATCGAATTTCGATAAATCAATCTGCGGCTTTTTCTCCCGGTTTCTTTTGATTTCCTCCTGCATTCGATAGGAAAGAGTGCCCATACCGATTCCGACAGGCGCATTGAAAATAGCCAGCTGCTTCCCGGAAGCATCGTAAGCCCGGGCCTCTATATCAAAAAGCGCAGGGGCCGCGTTGAACTGATGGGTCAGGTTATAGGTTTTAATGATACACGGATGTTCGAAATCAACCTCTGTCTCCGCAATCTTGACCGGCTTGCCATCCCGCAAATGCCGGGCTGTAATCGACAGTTTTACCCGCTGTTTCCTGGCGCTGTAAATACGAAATGAGATGGTACGAGTCCTGGACTGATCTTTTTCAGGTCCGATCTCCACATTTCCCACCAACCCGCCACCAGCGCCTGAAATCTTCTTCAACGCAGTAAAGGGTATGAACTCAAAACGGGTATCCAGACTCTTGCCGACCGGAATTTTCACTTTGTCGAAATACCACTCAAGAGTTGTCCCCGGACTGCCGAACCATCCATAAAATTGATTTACCAAAGAATAATCCATCGTCATGGCGAGCCCGCCTCCGTCGTGATAGGCAAAACCCACCCACCCTCGCGAGGGCTGTTTAAAATACGAGTATTTGCCGCCACCGGCATCCTCCATTACCATCGAAATACCATTCAGGCAGGGAAAAAACCAGTTCTTCTTTTTATCCGGAACTCCGGAAAAATTCTGACACCAATAACCATACTCGACATCAGCCATCGCCGCAGGAAGGTTGGTAAAACGATAATCGACGACAATCATGGCCTCATCTTCCGGAAGCCTGATTGTTTTCGCCAACGCCATAAAATCAATACCGCCTCCCGTATGATGGGCCTGCAATTGAACGCTCCCCTTTTTTGCCTCGCAATTATACAATTGCCCGGTCAGAAAAAACTTGGCATCGGGAACATGATAAAAATTATCCCCCAGCAAGCCCTCGGCAGAAGTCAAATTCAGTTTTTCCGGCTTGAAATAAAGTTTCTCAATACGACCTCCGACCGGGTTGATCAGAAGCCGCAGATACGAATTCTCCAGCTCAATCTTTTCGGATTGAGCCGACAGTAAAGCCGCTGCAAAAACGATGAACCCGAAGCATATTTTCTTTATCATTGAGCAACCATGACAATCTGGGAATTGGTGGGAACGATTTCTTTTTGCTTGAAAGCACTGACGTGCCCATCCAGAAACAACAGGTTCGCCCCGGATGTGTCATGCCTGGAATACATCGGCGGCGGCAAAGCCCGAAGACTCTCATCCGGATAGGGACCCGGGTATCCGGCACATGAAATACGAGCCCACGAACTGTAAACAAAAATCATATAACTGGAATCACTCATCGCTAATTGAATGGAAGGATGACGCCAACGCGACATTTTAGGCCCCGGTCGAATGCCATCCGCATAATCATTCATAAGCCCGGTATTATAACCATAACTGACACGAGCTGTATCGGCATACTTCGGGAAACGGTCATTGATGCCGAGTCCCGTACTGTCCCCCTGAGTTCCATATGCTCGAAATAAACGGTTCGGATCAGTATCCGAGGGACACGCCAATAAGCTGACCGACACACCGGGGCTAAAATAAAACATCTTCCGCTGAGGAGAAAAATTGAGCCAGGTCGTAGCAGCTAATATATCGCGATTCGGATAATATTCATCGTAAGTCATCGTATATTGCCCCATCAAACTCCCCCATTGCTTTAAATTTGAAGCACAACTGGCGAACCGGGCCTTTTCGCGGGCCTTGTTCAGGGCGGGAAGCAGCATTGCCGCCAGAATTGCGATAATCGCGATCACCACCAACAATTCTATAAGCGTAAAATTGTCTCTTGTCTGTATTTTCTTGTTCATCGGGTCCTCCTTATGATTTCTTGTGTTTGGTTGAAATATTTCTCGGCGGCGCCACCGTGCCGTTGTCTATGAAACGATATTCCGTGTAATGTACGCCCCCCACCGGTTCACCGTTGCGGATCTGCCGCACCAGTTCTTTTACGCAGGTCGCGCCTTCATCCCAGGCGGAAGAAAAAACCGTGCTGATCTTGAAGTGCGGCACAAACCATTCCGGCTTGCCGCTGGCATAAATCAAACTGAGGTCTTCCGGTATCCGAATCCCCGCATTCACCAGCGCCATGTAAATATCGAAGCTGATGACGTTGCCGAACGGAACCCACATCGCCGTGTAGTTACGGGCGATTTCGGCGATTTCGGCGGACCGCTCCTGGAGCGGCTTCAACGCCCCCTGAATCGACCACGGAATCTCGACGAAACCGAAGTCCTCAAACGGTTTGTCATATTGCCGGTATACCCGCCGGACGACTTCCTCGTATGCCCTGAAATTCACCGCCAGAATCCGGGTATGTCCCAGTTCGAGGAATTTGCGCAGGACCATTTCGTGTTTGTCCTCCTGCGGCAGGAAGCATTCGAAAAAATGATGCTGGCCAAGGTCTCTTTTCTGCAGATGGTCGCCCATGAAAATACAGGGCAGTCCGGAACGATGCAGCATTCCCAGAACATCGTCCCCCACGTCCGCGGCCACCAGATAACCGGCGGGATCCACCTGCGGATGCAGTTCGGCCAGCGATTTCACCGCCTCGGGCGGCTCCGGAATGGTCTGGGTGGTCATCAACAGGTTCTCTTCGTGAGCACGGTCCAGGCAACCCGCCACGAAATCCATATAGTTGGGGTCTTTCAAGTGTTCATAGCCAAGCAGCAGCACGACTGGGGTCCAGCGGCTCCCCGGTGCATCGGTATCTTCGCAGGACAGTACCAGCGAACGCTTGTTGCGATTCGGCTGACGGTCGAGCAGATGCTCTCCCTGCAAGAGTTTCAGCGCGGAGCGGACGGTGGTCCGGGTGCAGTCGTAGCGTCCGGCCAGGTCGCGTTCGCTGGGCAGTTTGGCCGCACCTTGAAAATCCTCGCAGATGCGACGGGCGATTTCCCGGTACAAAAATTTGGTCGGCATTGTCATTTGGTCGTGCATAATCATACCATTTTATTTGCTCATGGTATTATTATAATCATTCCAAACAAAAAATCAATACCAAATATACCGAAAACTATAAAATTTCAAGGAAATATTTAAAAAGCACAATACCAAACAGCAACAATACATACCAAACTACAGAAAAATTCATACCAAAATATTTTTCAATCAGCCGATCTTAAAAACCCGCGGCGTCATGGTACGACACTCGCCGGGCAGGACCACCGAATTCACCTCTTGACGAATTTCGAGATCTTGCCAATGCCCCTCGCGGTCAAGCTCCCGGACCGGCAGGCCGCGCCATTCCGGGGCCAGAGCGATTTCGGGATTCTCCAACGGGTCCGCCGAGGAATTATTCAACATCATCACCGCATGCTCCGGAGATTTATTGAACAACAGCCAGACGTTCGGCGCGTTCAGCACCGCGGCGGGAAGCGGTTGACCGCCGCCCAGCCACGTAATCAGCGTCCGGATCAGTTCTTTTTTGCGGTAACAATAAAGATTGGAGCTTTCATTGCCGATGATACTACACCCCATAACCGCTACGCGCCCGCCTTCGCGGTTCACATAACGGGTCAGCCCCGGCTGAACCGGGCGGTCCGCCGGATCGCGGTATTCCGTCAACACTTCCGCCCCTTCGGCGGTCAGCCGCACATACTGCGATAATTCGCCGCCCGCCGGAGCGAACGCCAGATTATAGATCCGCCGCCCTTTCAAATGCCCCACGCCCGCCGCGGGCAGGATGTATTCCTGCGACATCATCAGCCGTCCCGCTTTTTCCACCCGGACACCGAGCAGATCACCGAAACCGCGCTGCTCGACCACCAGTGCCGCCGTCGAATCCAGCAGCACCGCCGAACTCAACACCTCCACCAGTTCCCGGTCGGTCAGGGCGGTGGCAATCGGACCGCTCAACAACTTGACCCCACGCTCGCGCGTCGTATAAGGAAGACCGAAATTGCCGAACAGCCTGGCCCAGCCAGCACACCCCTGCGACGGCGTCCATCGTTCCGCCAGCGTCAGCGACCACGCGGCATCCGGGCGGCAAACAATCTGGCATCCGTCAAGCTCGCCGCCTTGAACCGCGTCCTTGAACGCGTTCAGGCGGGCGACATTGGCGCGGTACATTTTGAAGTATCCGGTATCCTCGACCGGATCGTCAAGGTATTGCGTTCCATAGAAGAGCGAATCGTCGCACCCCATGGCAATCGCACCGTACAGAAGCCCGCTGACGAACGCACCCGAGGCGAAATAACGCGTATGCGGATAAGTATCGGTTTCGTGGAAAAGCTCAAAATCCTTCGGCAGGTGCTCGGCGCTGTACATCGTATGCCACATGATGGCGGGGAGACGCCTGCCGCTGTCCTGCGACGAATATTCCGAACCGCAAACCCGAATCGCGGGCCGGGTGGCGGGTCCGGCAAAAGCTCTCGTGACCGGTTCTGACAGCCCGCCGTCGAAGTCGGCCCCCCCGGGCTCACAAAGGCACAGACGGGTTTCGGGAGCCACACGGTCAACGGCGGCGCGAATCTTCTCCGCCAGTCCGACCATCGTATCGCGCGACATCAGGGCAAAGGCGCGGCGGATTTCGACTTCTTTCAACGGGTTTGCGGTAAAGATCGCTTCCAGCTCGGCGCGGGTGTACTCGACGCCGGTCCGCCGGGCAAACTCTTTCAAATGCAACGGACAAAAACAACCCATGCTGAATCCCGGATGATTGCTCAACTGATAGTCATCCTCGAACTGGATCATGTACGGTCTGGCAATCTCGGCCACCAACGCCACCCGCCGCGCCAGATCCCCGGCGAAACGTTCATCCAGCGGGCAATTGCTGATCGGCGACTCAATGCCCGAAATATCCACCAGGTGCTGATACGGCGAATTCCCGGTTTTCAGGGTCGGCGCACACCACCAGCCCACCTCGATATCGTACGGAGAAGCTTTTTCCCGGACTTCGCGGATCAATTCGCCCAGTTCACGGTATGCATCGTCGCCGGGATACCCGGTAATGCGGACGCCGATGCCGACGCCGGTTATCAGAAAACGCCTGACGCCGAAATCTCGCCGGATGCGGATCATATCGCGAACCATATCTTCGGGTTCACCGACTTCATAAGGGATCATGGGATCGAGTTTTGCAGTCATGGGATTTATCCTCCTGAATTTTCAGCCTTTTAGAGATTATACCATTCCGCAGGCAAAAAGCCATTGACATTCACGCGGATTTTATGTATATTATGGCAAAAAAGGAATAGGCAAGTCATGTCATTCGGATACCGCTTCAGGGATCAGCCGCTCCAACAGGTCATGCCGGAGGTGCTTTCGGCCATGCACTATACCTTCGCGCCCCCGCCACGCATCACTTATCACAAAGTCAACGCCTGGGTATTGAATTATCCGCGCGAAATCACCGGAGTTTTACTGAAGACGCCCGGCCTCGAACATTGGCTTCCAGTCCGGCCCGAGACGGCGAATCTGTTCCCGGCCGGTGTTGAATATCAAGAGGACTACCGCAACTGCACCAGCCGCCCCTGCCGTTCCGACTATATTATTTTCTCCCCCGGCCAATACGGAACGGAACTGCTCCGGCTGTGCGAAAACAGCGCCGGTTTCTGCCGATTCGAGGACCCCGAAGGGCTGCTCGGCAACAGCCTCCGGGAAGCGGCCACGCTTGCCGCCGGAGGCGAGGCGCGGAGTCTGGCCGTCTGCGGGACCCTGAACCTGATCCTCGACCTGTTGATGAACTACACCGCGCCGTCCGACAAGAACGACTACACCCGGATTGCTTCCGGGAGGCGTTCGCCGCAACTGAAGAACGTGTCCCTGACCGAACGCCTGACCCGGCTGTTCAATGAAAATCCCGCCGCGCCGTTTTCGATCGACTATCTGGCCGAGCGCCTGAACGTCAGCCGTTCCACGCTCAGCCACAGCTACGCCAGAGATTGCGGGGAATCCCCGATGAAAACGATCACCCGGCTGCGCGTCAACCTCTGCCGGGAACTGCTGAAGCGGGACCAGCCCGTCAAGCTCATCGCCGGTCAATGCGGTTTCTGCGACGAATTTCACCTGATGAAAACCTTCAAGCGCCTCACCGGCATGACCATCACCCAGTACCGGGATTCCATCCGTTAATTGAGTTTAACCGGATATTTATCCAGCAACGCACCGGCTTTAAGGCGTGCGGAATTAAGTTTATCACCAGTCAGGTCGAAATGCCCGAAATCGGTCACGATATCCGGTTCAACGGCCAACAACGCATCAAGTATGGCGATATCCGCGGAATCGGTGACGGCGCCGCTTTCTTTCAGCTTTTTGAGCAGGAACCAATATTCAAGATCTTCGAGGCCGTCACCGATATTTTTCAGCCGGACCGTCGGGAGGGCGCCGTTTTTGCCGGGATACAATAGCAGGCCATCGCCATTATAAGCCTGATAACTGCGGGCGGAGTGTCTGGTGAGCGGCCCTTCGGCAATCATGTGTTTGTCCAGATTCCACATGGTGGTATGATAATACAGGAATCCGTCGCTCCGGGTTTTGAATTGAGCCAGCCCCACCAGCAGCCGGGGAGCGCTGCCGGAAGCCTCCAGCAGGAAATTCATGCCTTTGCGATACATGCAAGTGTAGTACCAGACTTTTTTGCCTTGCCGGCGGACTTCCTGAATCCGTTTCTGATTTGCGGCATAGGAGGGTTCATTGGGCACCCAGATATCGATCAGGCCGTCAAGGCCGCTCTGCCGTCCGAATGTCGGATCGAACGCGGTGGTGACGACCGGGACTTCCGGGCAAATTTTCTTCACCTCTTCCAGGACGGTTCTGGCTGCGTAAAAATTTGATTCAGTTATTTCATCGAAGCAATAGATATATGCATCGTCCAACACCCCGGCTTCGCGCAGTTTCGGCACGATGTCATTCAAGGTTTTGCGCACATGATTCATGCGCCATTCGTAGTAGGGTTCACCTTTTTTGAAAGCGTCCGGCTGAATATACATGATATTGTATTGCGAGCCGCCGTGGTCGCGCCAGCGCCGTATGTCGCTCATTTTGACCGGGCGCCGCCAGTTGTAAATCGGCGAGGGCGTGATGCGGTTGCGGAGAAGTTCCCGCTCGGCGGCGATTTCGACATCGGCGATCCGGGCGGCTTTTTCAGACAATTTATCGCGGGCGACCGCGCCGTCCATAAATCTGGCGACCTCGCCCAGAACAGCCTTGCCTCCCCAGGCATCGGCATAGAAATTCCTTATTATCTGAGTTTCATGACTGATTGCCGCCGGCCGGGTATTCCGTTGCGGCAGCGTAAAGTTCCAAACCGTGATTTCGAGCGGAATCTGAAGGACAGGTGCATTATCCGCTTTGACGGTGATCAAGCTCCGGTATTGGCCGGGCGGCGTGCCGGCGGGCGCGTAAATATCGATCCAGACCGGTTGCCAGACATTGGCTTCAAGATCAAACTCCCGCAGGAAATCCAGCAACGGGTCCGGATACCAGGCTATCGCCTCTACCGGGTATACCGGAGCCAGCGGTTTGACGTATCCCACGGTATATACCGAAATATCTTGCGCCGGAATTTCACTGCCGGATTTCGAATGAACCAACTTGCCGACTGAAACGGAAACATTTTTCAAATTCTGTTTCGAATGCAGGACGACCTGAAGCGGTTCCCGTTCATTGCGCGCCATGGCGATAACCGCGTTGCCGCCGATCTGTCCAAGGAACGGATATTCACAGCGGAATACTTTCTCCATGCCATGCGTTACCCCATATCCCCACACGCCGGGGAAATGACGATTGAATTCCCCGGTTCTGATTGCGTTGAGTTTCTGATTGCGCTGAACTTTCAGTTTTTCGAAACGGTTTCGACAGTCAACCAGTTTTCCGGCGCTGTCCAATTTTCCGGCCTCGGATTTCAAACGATCGAAAGAGCGGCGCAATCCGGCTTTGTCCCAATCCGGGCGATCGTTTTCCTCCAGATTTTCGATGAAGCTGTTTAATTTCCCTTTAAAAAGTTCCGGATTGACCCGGATTTGCATATTATCCACATACATGGTATACGGGGTGGGCGGATCGTTCTGAAACAGCCGCACTCCGAGAATGTCATTTTCGCCGACGATGTCGGGCAATTTCCAGACAAGCTGATGCCTGCCCGCGGCCAGGGCAAGCCAACTGCGGCCGATTTTCCCGTTGTCCCCGGTTAAAAGTTGAATATGAAGATCGACTGTCTCCGGGCCCGGATTGACAACATCGAAAGTAAGCTCGTCATACATCCGCCAATTTCGGGTGGGCAGCGATCCCAGGGTGATTTGCGGCCAGCGCGATTCACCGCTGCCGGCTTTCGGTGTGCTGAATTTAGCCGACCCCCTGCCGGAGGTGATGAACTGCGGGTTCACGTTGAATGTCATGGTGGCGGGGTCACCTTTCGGAGCGCGCCAGAGGGCCACTTCCCGTTCCGACTCGAACCCGGCGATCAGGAGGCTCTCCGCATTTACAGAGAGCAGAAAAAACAGACTGACGAGAGAAGAAAATAATTTCATTATGAACCTATCCTTATTTCGTTAAAATGTAACCGTCAACCGACACGCTGGCGCCCCACGGGCCGAGATAATATCTGATTTTTGCCACGTGTCCGTCGACCAGCAGGAGATTGCCGGTGCGCGAATGACGAAGCGAAGTGATCCCTTTTGCGGGAAATGCTTTTTCCTGATTGCCGCTGACGGCTCCCCATTCGACAAGGCACCAATTCTGCCCGCCTTTGGTGTCGCTTATATGGGCCCGGATTGAAGGATCCTCCCACTTATCCGGTTTACCATAGTGCGTAAAACGATTGGCCCCATAACTCAGGCCGGTGTTCTGTTCCTGCGCGACCGCCGGGTTCGGACATTTGGGAATGGCCAGGTACCAGTCGCTCATCTCTTTATTAAAATACGGCGCATAAACCAGATACCAGCAGTTTTTAGTACGGACATAATTGGCGGTGTCATAACCAAGATTGCCGGGCAAATAGCCGTCGTTATCGGACAAATAAAAACTTGATATGCCGCCAAGCTGTTTCAGGTTGTTGATGCATTGGGTGCTTTGAGCTTTTTCCCGGGCGTTGTTCAGTGCCGGCAGCAGCATTGCCGCCAGTATCGCAATAATTGCTATTACGACTAGTAGTTCGATAAGTGTGAAACTCTTTTTCCCATTCATTTTGTTCTCCATTAATTTGTGGTTATTGACAATGAATCGTTTCAGGTAATTTGGAGGCATCCGCAGTCAGGTCCGCCACCGATTGGCCCTCCTTCAGCTTTAAGTCGATATAATCAATGGATGTCATACCGGGGTTATGCTGCCGCCGTTCCAACAAAGTCCAGGCCAGTTCCGCGATTTTCGCCGTCGAATTGACGATGCTCGTCGGAATCGGCTTGAATTCTTCCGGTTCCAGTCCGTCCGAGGAAATGATGGAAATATTTTTCCCTATTTCCATCTTGCGCAATTTCATGTAATGATACACCGGCTTCAGCAGCCAGTCGCTGATCACCAGCGCCGTCGGCCGCTGATTCGCGGCAAACATCCGGTCCAGCCGTTCATAAAGCTGTTCCTGTTTCAAGGAATAATGAATCACCCATTCAGGGCGTACCGGCAATCCGTTTTCGCTCATGATCCGATAGAAACTTTCGCGCCGGAGCAGGTCGGTGATATTGGCGAAACCCAAGTCCACCGTGTGGATGAAACCAATGCGGCGGTGCCCCTTTTCCAACAGGTACTGCAACTGCATTTCGACAAGCTCCGGAGCGTCGATTACC
The DNA here is from genome assembly GCA_937888615.1 of uncultured Lentisphaeria bacterium. Taxonomy (GTDB): domain Bacteria; phylum Verrucomicrobiota; class Lentisphaeria; order Victivallales; family Victivallaceae; genus UBA5239. The sequence goes on from CALABZ010000291.1 coordinate 10,909, forward strand.
GCCGGGCCGCTGTTCGGGTAATAACGCGGCAAAACCACGGTATAGGCTACATCGTGCGCGTCAAAAATCTTCTGCACATCGTTATGGTGAGGCATCAGCAGCAGGGCATTTTTGATATTGTAAGTGGAAATAATTTTCTCATATTCGGAAACCTGCGAATACCAGCTGATGCGGTGGAAACGCGGTGTCAGGTTACGTTGCGCGGCCTCCGCCAGCAGATTATTCATCAGATGGACGATAAAGGCGTCGGGGGGCGGGCTTTCAAAATAGGCGATTTCAGCACAGGCGACCAAATCGATGATGTTGTCCCTCTGATCGTTTTTCTTGCCGGTCAGATAAATGCCGGAACGGGGACGGGTTTCAAGAACGTTATTATTTTTGAACTTGCGAATGGCGTTTTCCAGTACATTGCGTCCGAGCTGTGATTCCCGACACATCTGGCGGAGCGGCGGCAGCGCCTCTCCGACATTCAAATTGTCCAGGCATTGCCGGATATAATCCTCCGCCTGCTGGTTCCTGGTATCACGAATGCCCATAATGCCTGACCTTGTGTTACTTTTGGTATATATTATAATAGAAATCAGCGCAATGTCAATAGTAAATCAGCAAAAATACCGGAATATTCTCAATTTTGTGATGATTTAATCTTCGGAAAAGATATTTTGTGTTGTTTTCTCCAATCGCCCCCCACGACAGGCGTCATCAAAAACAAGGCGGACCAGCTCTCCGAAACAGAGATACCATCGAAGCGATATAAACACAATTTATTTGTCTTTAATCATTCCTGCCGCGCAAAACAATTCTGTTTTTTTCCATCACTAGGGATTGACATTTCACCGGGAGGACGGTATAATATACACTGTTGCATAATTGGTGCACTTTTTTTAACAGGTATTCGGATGATTGCAGTAAAATACAAATATGAGAAAGTCGTCGATCAGATCCGCAAACTGATCGAAGACGGCACTTACGCCGAACGGCTGCCGAGCGTCCGCGTCCTGGCGGGCACTTTCGGCGTCAATAACCGGACCGTGATGAAGGCCCTGGAAGAACTGGAAAACGAACGGCTGGTTTATACCGACAGCACCCGCGGCGTCATGGTGGCGAAAGGCCCTGCGGCCAAGCCGAAGTCAGGCATCATCAACATCATCTATCCGTCCGGTTTCGTAGTCGAAGGAAAGATTGAGGACCACGGGTTGATCCGGGAACTCTCCGTCCTGCTCACCGCCAGGGGGTACCGGCCCATCGTGACCATGCAGTGCGAAGCCGTCATGGACAACCGCATGTACTGGGCCAATAATCCCTGCGACGGATATATCCTGATTTCGTTCAAGGAAAAAGAGGCCCTCTCCTGGCACCGGATCATCAGCAAGCTCCAGCTTCCCGCCGTTTATTTCTGCAATATCCTGGGCACACAGAAAAATTACAACTGGGTCGACTTCGACAACGTCGACGCCATGCGGGAATTGTTCGCCCGCCTGGAGAAAGCCGGCGCGCAGCGCCTCGGCGACCTCGCGCTCATCGACGCCGGCCACCGCCGCATCGCCTATGCCGAAGCGAACCACGCTTCCCATCAACGCGACGAGCGCATGGCCTGGTATAAGGACTTTCTGGAAAAAAGCGAAACGCCCCTACCCGGTTATTTTTTTGACAGAACCATCGACGAAAGCATCGTGAACCGGAAAGAACTCAATCGGGCGCATGAGCAATTCGTCGAGGATTATGCCTGCCAACTGCTGGCGGGAGGGTCGCCGCCGACCGCCGTTTATTTCTTCTTCAACCATCCGGAACCCCTGATCCGGGTCTTCGCCGAAGCCGGGCTGAAGCTGAAACGAGACTACATCGTAATCCTCAAAAAGATGTTTTTCGAAGATGCACCGCCTGTCGGGGAGGATTTTCCGACGATCCTCGCAAATTGCACAACGGCCACGGAAAAAATGGTCGATAAACTGTTGAACTCGATCGAGAACCCCCGGGCTCCGCTTTCCGGGGAACTGATCCCGGCGGAATTCGATATGATACATGATGAAGATTTATACTTGAGGGTAAAAATTTGAAATCGGCGAGGAGGAGTTGAGTAATGTTTTTTATGATACGAATGAGTCTCGATGCAGGCGTCAGGCGAATGAGCAGCGGTCCGAAAGTGCGGTTCGAGCTCCCTTGTCCCTGCAAACAATTTCAAGTTTTCACTTTACCACCAATAGAGATTGAGGATAACCATTAACAGAAAAGGAGGATTCCCATGTCCGGTACCCGACAAAAATTCACACTTATAGAACTTCTCGTCGTAATAGCCATCACATCCATACTTGCGGCATTATTGCTCCCGGCACTGGCGCAGGCCCGAAATAAAGCGGCAGGCATCCACTGCGTCAACACGCTCAAACAGCTGCTGGTCTACGGCGAAATGTATCGGAGCGACAACGACGGGGTCGCGCCCCCCTATTATGCCGTCGGCTCATACAAATGGAATCAACGCGGCTTTGCCGACTATCTTCGCAGCCAGCAGAATATCGGCGTGGACTGGAATACCAACGATGCCACCCTCGCACCCTACGGCAAAAAATGGGCGCTCTTCTGCAGCGATAACCATTATTACACCTGCAACCGCTGGAGCGGAGCCTCTCCGGTATGGAAGGCCAGCTACATCCTGCCGGCCGCGCTGGGCGGCAAAAAAATCGAGAATATCAAACAGCCCGCCATCCGGATGTACTTCGTTTCCAGCGCCATAAACACCTGGATCGACAACACGTACAACCAGATCCAACTACTGCCGTTATTCAATGACGGGGCCGGATTCCACGATGGCCGCATTCAGGTAGGACTCCTCGACGGCCACGTCGAAGCCCTCAAATTCAATGAATACGTACCGAGGCGAGTGAGCCTCGCTACATACCCGCAGTAAGAAGAATGACGATAGAACGCTTAGATTTCAAAGAACGCACCGGGCGGACAGATCAACCGGGTAGGGCTGCCTCTCCGCAAGCAGCCGTTCACCTCGCATTGAATATCCCTCATTCCGATGGCGAATACGCTAGACAAGCCCAAGAGAACGGCGCTCTGGGGACAGAGCGCCGTACCCGCCACATCCGCAGAAAAAAACAGGCTGACATGAACCTGAAAATCAATAATATATAGATCATTTGAAGAAAATCTAAAAATAAAAGGAGATCACAACCAATGAGAAAATTCTGCTGTTTATTCCTGCTCGCTCTGGCAACCGCCTGTCCCGGCGCCGAGCACCGGCTCAAGCCGAGCGTCCAATTCAGTATCGACAAGAAAGGTGCCCGACCGACCGACCGGATCGACCTGATCGGCGTCCCGTGGGCTAATTTCTCCCGCGGCTTCCTGCGTTTCGACCTGAATTCCGTCAAAACGACTTCGCCCGGTCAACTGAAACAGGCCCTGCTGGTATTCAAAACGGAAACGAAGTCGAATCCCAACGCCCTCCCTCTTGAAATCGCCGTCATGCAAATCGACTACGATCCAGCCAAAGCCGACTGGAGCACTCCCGGTCTCCCCGACAGCACCTGGCCCAAGGTCGGCAAATACGTCAACATCGACCATGCCGCGCAAATCACCCAGGCACGCAAGGTAACGCCAGGTGACGGCATCACGGCCGTAGACGTTACCGCGGAAGTGCGCGACTGGCTCTCGGGAAAAACCCCGAATTACGGATTTTTCCTGAAAATCGGCCCGAAAATCGGAGGCCTGCCGAATTCCCCGGCCTGGAATGTGTCCCTGAAGGATTTCGAACTGCAAATAGACTCCTTCGACGGCATTCCCGGCGAATCGCCGCTCGATCGCGAAACCCTGGCCATTTACCCTTCCGCCCTCCTGCCGCCAATCAGCGATCCGTATTATTTCCTGATTTTCGTGGGAGAGAAAACCCGCCACCCCTCCAACGTCATCAATATGATGGGGGTTAAACGCGGACAGGCGCGCCCGGAACGCGGCATTCTGCCGCTGGCCTGGCAGTACGGGCCCCAGACCCCGGCCAAAACCGAGGAGAAAATCGTCAATTCCTACACTTCGCGGGCCAACCGTTTCCTCGGCATCGAAGTCGATGAGTGGCAGGGCAATCGACGGGCCGGTGAAGCAGTTGGCAAAGAGGAAGACCCGAACCGGGTGACGATGAACGACAAGATCGACTGGTCGATCAAGGGAATCATCGAAGCCAAGAAAATCAATCCGGCGTTTTTCGTGCTGGTGTACTGGCGCGCCGAAGACTCGATCATTCCGCTGTTGAAAATGGGATACCCGGACCTGCTGGTGCTGGAGGCGCAATCGAATCTGCATAAACGGTTCCCGAAAAATATCGGAGTCCAGCTTGGCGGAGTGATCAAGCGCCTGGAATTCGCCCGCAAGCTCGGCGTCATCGACAAGACGATTCCTTTGTTCGGCTTTTTCCTGAATGAGGACGAGTACCATCCGGACGATATCGCGACCACCGCCCATGTTGAGAAATGGGTCCGGACATCCCGCGAGAAATTTCCCGAAATGCCCGGGTTCGCCTTTTATGCCGGCTCAAATACCTCGAAACCGGGCTCTTACGCCGCGGAACTGCTGAAAAAAGCCGAGGAACTCTGTTATCAATATTATATACTGCCCGCACCGGAGGTGTCGATCCTTTCACCGGGATTCGAGAGTGTACTGCGTCAGGAGAACGTCACGGTCCGGGCGCAGGCGGAGTCGCCGGACGGCAACCCCATCAAAAAATACCGGTTCTTCGTCGACAACCGCCTGATGGCGGAATCCGAAAACCCGGAGTTCACCGTCAAAACCGGACTGTACGGCAACGGCCGCCACATCATCACAGTCCACGCCATCGATTCAAAATGGAACCGCGGGGTCGCCCAGCTCCCAGTCACTTTCGAGCTTCCACCGCGAAAATAACAAGGGGCTTTCCCCCTCGCCGACAGAATAAAAACCAATTTTTTATGCCCGCATATTTGGCAAAACCGCCATTGCGGGCTATTTTATACGGTTATTAACGCCGCGTACAGGTTTTTGTCGCCGCGATAAAGACGGATGGAGACATCCTCCTTTCATCATTAGAGAAACCTGAACACGGCATGTTGTTATTTATTCCGGAGCAGATTTTGACGATTGATAAAAAGTATATTACAGGGTTGCTTGCGGCCTTCATATTGATGTATATAGTTCCGCTGGGCGTGCGGCCGATGCTGACGCCGGACGAATTCCGTTACGGCGAAATTCCCCGCGAAATGATCGCCACCGGCGATTGGGTGGTCCCCCACCTCAACGGGCTGAGGTATTTTGAGAAGCCGATCCTCGGCTATTGGCTGAACGCCGCCTCGCTGCTAGTTTTCGGTGAAAACGCCTTTGCCGTGCGTTTCAGCTCGGCGCTGAGCATCGGGCTGGCCGCACTGCTGGTCTGGTTCCTGGTTCGAAAAATGAAGCGGGACGATGGGCTGGGGCTTTTCGCCGCGGCGATTTTCATGACCTGCGGACTGGTTTACGGAATCGGGACTTTCGCCACGCTGGACGCCATGACAACGCTGTTCCTGACCGGTTCACTGGTGTTTTTTCTGCTGGCGCAGGGCATTCCGGGGCTCAATCGTGTCAAAGTCCTGTATTTGATCCTGTTCGGTGTGTTCTGCGGGCTGACATTTCTGACCAAAGGCTTCCTGGCATTCGTGGTGCCGGGGCTGGCGGTCGTTTCGTTCCTGACCTGGGAGAAACGTT
>CALABZ010000292.1 GCA_937888615.1 uncultured Lentisphaeria bacterium
GCTGCGTTCCGACTTGGCGACTTCCGCCGACCAGAAGAAACACTTGCGGTCGCCCATGAAGCTGTAAGCGCCCGGATACGGGCGGGTTACCGCGCGCACCAGATTGCGGACTTCGACCGCGGATTTGGACCAGTCGATTTCGCCGTCGGACGGCTTGCGGCCGCCGAAATAAGTGGCTTTGGAAGCATCCTGCGGCGTGCGCGGGGCAGTACCGGCCTTGACTTGCGGCAAGGTTTCGGCGAGCATTTCGCGGGCGGCGGCGGCGGCTTTCAGGTGCAGGGACTTGGCGGTGTCGCAATCTTCGATGGCGACTTTCTTCTGTGCCACGATGTCGCCGGCATCCGGCTTCACGGTCATGTAGTGAAGCGTAACGCCGCTTTCGGTTTCGCCGTTGATGATTGCCCAGTTAAAGGGAACGCGGCCGCGATATTTCGGCAGCAGCGAACCGTGCAGGTTCAGACAGCCATGCTTCGGAATATCGAGAATGTCGGCTTTGATCATATCACGATAGTAAAACGAGAAGATGATATCCGGGTTGATCGCCTTGATCTTGTTCACCCAGACCGGATGATTGACGTCTTCCGGGGCAAATACCGGAATGCCATGGGCGGAGGCGGTTTCCGCCACCGAATCGAACCAGATGTTTTCGCTGGCGCTGTCTTTATGAGTAAATACCGCGGCAATTTCAAAACCGTTCTTCAACAGCTCTTCGATTCCAATACATCCGATATTGTGGTAACCGAATACGACACATTTCATTTTTTTCATCTCCAGTATATGATTATGTTAATTTTCCTGAATTATTTCTCTTTTTTGCGCCCGACGATTGATTCGACGAAATAGCGGGGCCTGGCGCGAACGTCATAATACATACGCCCGATATATTCCCCCATCATCCCGAGCGCCATCAACTGGACCCCGGCAATAATGAAGACAAACGCCATCAGCGTGAACACTCCATCGGCCGCCCAACTCGCCCCCCACACAAAACGGAAGATCAGAACCAGAAAACCGAAAAGAATCCCGCCGAATGCCACCAGCCCGCCGATGTAACTCATCATCCGCAACGGGGCCGTGGTCATACAGGTCAGCAGATTGAACTGCAGATTGATCAGTTTGAATACCGAATATTTCGACGTACCGATCTCGCGCTTGCTGTGTCCGACTTCGATTTCGCAGGTGTTGCGGGCGAAGCTGTTGCCAAGCACCGGGATAAAGGTGCTGCGTTCATTGCAGGCCAGCATGGCTTTCACCACCGGCGCGCGGTAAGCCCGCAGCATACAGCCGTAGTCGTTCATTTTCACCCCGGTCGCTTTCTGGGCGATCTTGTTCACCACCCAGGACGGGAGGCGGCGGAAAACACTGTCCTTGCGGTTGGCACGCACGGTACCGACCACATCGTAACCTTCCTCGGCCTTTTCGACCATTCGCGGAAACTCCTCGGGAGGATTCTGCAGGTCGGCGTCGATGGTAATGATCAAATCACCGCACGCGGCGTCAAAACCGGCCATGATCGCCGAATGCTGTCCGTAATTGCGGTTCAGCACCACCGCCACCACTTTGCCGTCATTTTTCTCGGCGGCGTCAACCATGATTTCCAAGGATTTGTCGCGACTGCCGTCGTCAACCATGATCAGCTCGTAATCCTTGCCGGTCTTGTCCAGCGATTCCAGACAACGCCGGATCAGTTCATCAAGACAGCCTTCTTCATTATACACCGGCACCACGACGGATACCTTTTTCACGGAATAATCTTTCTTTATCATTTCTCTACATTCTCCTTGTTCGGCGCGACCTGCCAGCAACGCAGTTTGCGGGCGCCGGTTTTCTCAAACGGCACACCCGGCTCCTGATAATCCGGCTTGCCGACGGGCAATTCCGGTAACACTTCGCCAATGGCTTTGAGCGTTCCGGTACGGGTTTCCGATATTAAATATTTCGGGGAAAGACTTTGCGACATGTAATCTTTCAACTCTTCGACGGTCTTCAGCACGACCACCGGCGATTTCAGATCCATGTAATAGATAATCTTCGGATAAATTTTCGGATAGCATATGATATTTTCCGGAGCAACGCCCGAAAGCTTCTCTTTCAGCTCCAACGCAAACACTTTTTCGGACCGCAACTGTCCGGCTTCCGGATAAACAACCGCCAGCGCCGCCGCCATCAACAGCGCCGCCACTATAATCGTCGCGCCCCAGTTCAGCGGCAACGCCGTATATTTGCGGATCGTCCGGCGGGGCATGAACA
>CALABZ010000293.1 GCA_937888615.1 uncultured Lentisphaeria bacterium
GGGGAATTTTAAGCTACATGAACTGTTTTGGGATGGCCTGATGGCGGTCAGCCCCGGCGTTGCCCGATATCGGCGCATTCCGGAAATTATCGCGATGCAGCGGATCATCGTCGCGGAGTACCGCACCGCTCTTTCCCGGTTCCGACGAAATGGGATGTTTACTCCTGATGAGCTTTCGGCCATTAAGCGCGTGTACGCCGGCCTCTTTGACAAATCTGTACGGAACCTCGAAGAGCTGGTATTGATCGTGACCGGAGGCAAGTTGCGGATGACCGATGCCGAGCGCATGGCGGCAATTGACCGCGTTTTTGCGTCGGTGCAAAGCGATTTGTCCTCTTTGCGGCAATTCAATCTCAACACCGGCTCCGTGGCTCGCATACGGGTCGGCAGGTTCCAGGAAATAGAACAGCTAACCGGCCGCCAGGCCAGTAAATAGGAAATCCATGAAAAAGTCCTTCCTGTTGGTGCTGCTAATAGCGGCATTGCCCGCCGTTTGTCTTGCCCAGTCGGGCGGAAACGCGGATATCCAGAAACTCCATGATATACTTGACCGGATTTACGACGATATGATCCCGCTTTGCGGCCGCTTGACGACGGTCGCGCGGGGCATAGCCGGCTTCGGCGCCATCTTCTACATCGCAGCCCGCGCTGGCCGGAGTCTGGCGGCGGCGGAACCTATCGATTTTTTCCCGTTGCTGCGCCCTTTCGTGCTCGCTGTGCTGATCGGTATCTATCCGCTGGTGTTGGGCGTTATCAACGGTATTCTTCAGCCAACGGTTGACGCAACGAACGAGCTTGTCACCCAAAGCGACAACGCTGTAAAGGAACTGATGCGTGTGGAATATGAGTTACTCGCGAAAGGAAAGGCGGAATTGCCCCCCGGCAGCCCGGAGACCAGCGACCAGGAAATGCAGGAATACTACAAGTACCTCAACGCTCAAACGGCGGGTGAAGAGAATTCCCGTGGATTCTGGAGCCTGATGTGGGGAAAGGTCGAAGGAACGATCCTTTACTACGTCCAGCTTATTGTGTCGAAGATACTCCAGATCCTTTTCTACGCCGCTGCGCTTTGTATCGACGCCATGCGGACGTTTCACCTGGTCATCCTCGCCATCGTGGGGCCGTTTGTCTTCGCCCTGAGCGTTTACGACGGTTTCCAGCATACGTTGTCCGTCTGGCTTGCCCGGTATATAAACGTATACATGTGGCTTCCCGTTGCCAATCTCTTCGGTGCCATGATCTCCCGTATTCAAGAAAATCTTATCAAGAATGACATTGAAGCCGTGCTCGCTGGCGGAAACAATGCAACGTATAGCTTGACCAGCGTGGCTTACATCGTGTTCCTCGTCGTCGGCATTGTTGGGTATTTCACCGTACCGTCCATTGCCAACTACATCGTGCACGCCAGTGGCGGCAATGCCCTGTTATCGAAGTTTCAATCTGCGGCGCGCACCGCTGTGGTTGCGGGTACAGGAGGCGCCGGAGCCGCAGCGGGCTCCTCTTCAGCAGCCGGGGCGTCGGCGGCTGGAAGTGCGGCAGCCGACACCGGCGCGTCTGACAAATTGCGTTACCCGATGGCGGATGCCGCAAACTCGGAAGGCTATAACAAGGACGCTGGGCATCAATTCAATCAAATCTCAGGTAAGTAAACTCCCAGGCTATGTTCCAACATTTCAAAAATGTAGATGCCGCTTTCCGGCACATCAGACTGTTTTCTTACTTATTCCTTGCCGTTAACGGTATTGGCTCCGCGCTGGCCCAATACTGGGCCGTGCGTGTTGTCCGGGAAGAACGGTCGAAGGTGTATGTACTCGCCAACGGCAAATTGTTGGAGGCAACAGGCACGGATAAGAGGCGCGTATTGGAAATAAGGGTGAAAGACCATGTGCGTGATTTCCATCATTTTTTCTTTACCGCTTCTCCCGACGAAGAAGCTATCCGCCGAGGCGTCACGCGGGCGCTGTATTTGGCCGACGCGACTGCAAAAAAGGAGTATGACAACCTCCAGGAGTCAGGCTACTACACCGGGATCGTTTCCGGAAACATCAACCAGTTTGTTGAAGCCGACAGCGTTGCGGTTGATGTGAATGCAAGTCCAGTCCGTTTTGCTTTTTACGGAAAGCTGAAGATCGTTCGCGCCACCTCCACCATCGTCCGCTCGCTCATCACCACGGGCACCATAACAGAAACCGCCGCAATCAGCGAAAATAACCCGCAGGGTATGCTGATTGGCGCATGGCGGATCATTTCAAACCAAGACATGCACCGATGAAAATTCTCCAAAACATCATCCGCGGGCACGATGAAGTTCCTCTTGCACCGGAACGCCAGAACGGTCGGCGTTGGCTCAAGACGCTGGCGAGCTACCTCCGGCGCAGTGAGCAACTTTTTACTGTTAGGCAAAAACAAACGATGCTACTGTGCTTCACGCTGGTAGCCGGAACCTGTTTCCTTCACCTGGCAATTACCGGGGTGATTTCGCCGAGAAACAGCCATCGCCCGCCGATCAGGCAGGAAAGGCTCCAGCACTTGCAGGCGCCGCTGCCACAGGCACTTTCGCTCGATTCGATTCAGAACAAAAACCTTTTACCATGACTTCCATACCACTCTCAAAACTCGACATCAGTAAACTACTGAAGTTATTGCCAGTAGCGGCGTTCGTGCTGACGCTGGGGTTCTATTACCTTTTTACCTTTTTGCGGGAATCTGGCACTCCTGCGGAAAAAACCGGGAAAAGTGCCTTCAATACAGACCTGCCCGGCCCCAAGCTGGACGATCGGTATAAGAACAAACTGGATTTATATATGGAAGCACGCCAGGACAGCCTCCGCAAACTGAAGGAAGCTCGCAGAGACTCCCTTCTGTTCCCGGTCGAGGGCGTTGCACCTGAAATCGTGAATGTCCCGCCGCAACTGCCGCAGGAAACTCGCC
>CALABZ010000294.1 GCA_937888615.1 uncultured Lentisphaeria bacterium
CTGGTTTTCAAGCTGTTGATGCACAATGACACTCCGGAAGAAATCGCTTACGACAAGTTCAGCTTCTCGGTTCAGATCGGCGGTAAAACCTATTACATGAGCGCTTCGGACGCTTCCGGCGTGATGCCGCCCAAGTCCGCGACCTGGGCATTTTTCACCATCACCGGCACGCCGGACGGCGGCCGTAACAATCTTGCGCCCGACAACGAATTCATGGTCGGCGTCACCGCCGCCTATATGGAGGAGGAAACCACCGGAACCGAAAAAGCGGATGATTGTCCGGTGAAAGGAGATGATTGATGAATCTGCGTGAATTCCGCAAAAAGCTCAAGAGTCCAATGGGAACGACAATTCTGTCCCTGGGCGGCTTGGTTCTGCTGGTTCTGCTGTGTCTGCCGTTTCTGTTGCGCAACGACGCGGGCAAACTGGAAGTCAACCGCGGGAGCACAGGCGATGGAACTTACGATATTCAAAGCAATATCAAAGCGATTGCCACGCCGCCGAAACATCAGCCATCCCCCGAGGTTTCCGGGAAAACCCAGGGGGCAACGGAACCGGAGAAAGTCACACCGCGTCCGCCTGTCGCACCGGGTCGGAAAGAAGGATTGTCCGTTTCCGGAAATTTCGATTCCCCGCGTTTCGCGGGACGCTCCGATTCGAAACCAATACGCAAGACGCTTATTACCATCATCGACGGCGAAACCGCCGAATCGCAGAGACAGGAGTTTGTTTCCGAGCGGTATGCGCCGTATGGCCGCCTGATCGCCTGTAAGATGGTGAATACGGTCGAATCCGGCGACACGGAAACACCGCTCATCGCATTCGTGACGGACGATTTGTGGTGGATCAATTCCAAGGGCGAAAAGAAACTCATCATTCCGGCGGGAACGGAAGTCCACGGCTCGGTTCAGGGGGCAAAGCCGCTCCGCAACCGCCTGACCACCGGGAACAGTTTTGTTCTGGTCTGGCAGGCCACCAGCGACATGGTGGGGTTTGAACTTCAGCTCAAAGGCATTGCGCTGGAAAAATCCAACTCGCCGGAGACCAGGAATCTCGCCACGATCAGCGATATGGCCGCCGGAATTCCCGGGCAGGTGATGAGCAACGAAAATCTGGCGAAATTTCTGATGTACACGCTGGCTTTCGGTCAGGGCATGGCGCAGGGCTTTCAGACTTCCGAAGTATCGTCCAACTCCGGCGGTACCATCGTGACGCAGGAAGGCACGACGAAAAACGCCCTTTCGCGCGGCGCGGAAACCCTTGCCCAGATCATGCTGCAAGATGTCTCCAAGCAGATTTCCAAGGAGTCGTATTACATCCGCGTCGCCGCCGGAACGGAGTTCTATCTGTTCGTTCAACAGGTCATCAATCTGGACGACGCCAAGGTCGCCAATACCCTGTTGAACAAGCTCGAAGAAGAAAAGGTTCAGGGCGGCCAACAGCCGCAGTCGCACCGTCATATTCTCAACCGTTTCTCAACTCAAAAGTAACCCAGCCACAGGAGAAAAAATTATGCGGAAGAAATTCATCTTCGTCCTCCACACCGGAATCCTCGCCATGCTCGTCTGCGCGGGGTGTAAAAGCCAGGAAACGCCCCCGCCGCCGGAGTTCGTCAACGTCCCGGTTTATGTTGCGGCGCAGACCATTCCAGCCGACGATCAGGCAAAAATAAGTTCCAATCCTGTGATGCGCGCCTATGCGGTCGGCCGCTATGTCGATCCGAACCGCCACACGGTCATGCACGAACAGCACACGGTTTACCGCGAGGAACAGTCGCCCCGTTGGAATCTGATTCCCCAGCCGGACGCCGATCCGGTACTGATGGCGCAGAAACTGCGTCGGGAACGTTATGCCGATGCGCTGGCCGGGCAGATATCGCTTGCCTCCAAAGATATGCGTGAAACCCGCGAGCTGGTGCGGCGGGTCCTGGAGGCGCAGTCCAGCCGGGATGCCAAATCCACAGAGTTGGCGAATCTCATCGACGACCTGAAAAAACGGTACGGCGTCGTATCCAACAATTTGGTCCGTTCCACCGAATACATCAATAAACTCGAGGCCGAACTCAACAAACTTCAGAAGGAAACCGAGCTTCTGAAGCTTGAGCGTCACCGAAAGGACAACTGATTTATGAAAAAATACATCTTCCCTGCTTTGGTGACCGCGGGATTCATCATCTGCGGAATTTACGGTAAAATCCTTGCGAACCGCTGTGATGAACTGCGCGAAAAACAGGCCCGGCAGGAGTCTATTCTCCTCAAACAAAGTGAAATTCTGGCGGTGAATACGGCGATGCTTCATATACTGGCGGCATCGCAGGCGAATAAAAAAACAAAACGCTCAACCGGAAAGGAGGGATTCAGGTTGAACGCCATGCCGTAAGAGGCATGCCGTCCGGATATGAATGTATTCGGAGGCAAAAAAACAACACACCCCGGGAGGCAATACGATGACCCACATTACCCCAATCCAGTCCGGCAAGCTTGACGCGCTTTATGCCAACGGTCAACTTGAGGGAATTTCCGCCGCGGAACTGGAATCGTTTTCTTCGGAAGATGTTGAAGATCTGATCCGTCAGAGCGAGAACGTTTTGCCGCACACTTACCGGCCCATGCCCGAAGCGATGCGTGCGGAACTGCTCTCCCTGATCCGCTCCGGAGACTTGACGCAAGTCACCGAGGCGGATTTGAAATATATGACGGTCAATATGGGCTCCGTTCTTCTGTGGATGGTGACAAGTTCGGAGCTCAATCGCGAGAAACTGGCGACCCGTGCCCAGCGAAAGCGGGTAAAAAGGTTGATTGCGGAAGGATTTATTCGGGGCGGATCCGCCGGAAAGTTCCGCAATCTTTCTCTCCGAACGGCGGAACGCCTGATTGAAGAGGGCGAACGGAACGCTCTGAACGGCGTGCGAATGAAATAACAGTAACAATCAATACCGGGAACCGCCGGCAACGGACGGTTCCCGCAACAAAACAAGCCCGGATATGGGTGAAAACGGAGATTATTATGTCAAAACTTTTTCTTATGGCCGGCACCAAAGGCGGTATCGGCAAAACCCTGGCGGCGACGCTGCTGGCCGACGCCGCGTCGGATGCCGGATATCGGAGCGTCCTGTTTGACTGTGACGAGGAAAACGAATCGTTGTTCAACGCCATGAGCGGCAGAAGCGTCGAGCAAATCCTGGAACGGTACAATCTGGAAGAGAACACCGCCGGGAACAGTTTTCCGCTGGATATGGTGATGGATCGGATTTTTCAAATTGAAAACGACAAGGAGCATTACCCCGGCGAAAATGTGTTCGGAATCGATATGAAGGCCGGGAGTTCATATACCACATTGGAATGGATGAAACTGTTTCCCTTCGAATTGCTTCATGAATTCAGCGTGGACGTTTACATTGTCGGAGTTACAACCAGCGATCTCGACAGTCTGATGACTTTTCTGCCGTGGCTTTTGGAATTCGAATCGCAATATAAGGCGGGATTGGTCAAATTTCTGGTGATCAGGAATCAAGTCGATGGAAATGATGAAGTTCAGTACAGGGAGATTCTTGCGTCCTATATGGAGAAGAAAATGCCTGACGCATTGATGCTGTCCCTGAACAATCTGAACCGGATGTATATGGCGGCTATCCGCCGGGCCAGAACTTCCTATGGCCGGGTTGGCAGGGAACCTGTGGCAATTCCCAATATGGGTTTGATGAGCATCTTCCGCTGCCAATCCGAATTTTCCGCAATTAAAAAAGCCCTGGCCCCACTTTTCCCCGCTGTTGAAGCAAACGGAGGGCTGGAATGAATGACGCTGCCGTTCAGATTGCTTCGGAGGAAGAACGCGATCTGATCGCCCGGCTGGTTCGCATGGGGGCGGTCGCGCCCGTGAACTTTGCCGCGCTTTCCCGCGATCAGGTCGAGGAGATCACCGCCGGACTGCCGACGGTCTATGAGTGCCGTTATTCCGTATCGGACATGGATCGGCGGGAGCGGGAAATCCGTTGCTGCGATTTGAGTCCGGAGGCGGTGAACCGTCAGTTTTTCCGCCGGATGGCCGGGGAAAAGATGAGTTCATTCCCTACTCAAAAATTGGAAACATCCTATTCTCCGGAAACCTGGAGCGCGTATCTCCATCAGGAGTTCGGACAGGTGGAAGCCGATACGCTCCGGGAACGATTCTCGCAGTGGGGAATTCCTCTCGCGCCGGAATCTCTGAAAGACGGATTCTGTCGGGACCAGGCGGAAAATCGGCGTGTCGCGCAAGAAATGTTTCACGATACGCGGACGGAACTGTTTGCGCGGCTGATCTGTACGGAGGTGGTGGAACCGTTCGATTTTGAACGGATTTCCGGGCGGGAGGCGGAAGATCGCATCAACACCCTGCCGGCACTGCTGTGTTCGGAATGCATCTGGAAGGAAGGCGACGACTTCCATCGGGCAAAATTCTATAACGTCGCCGAGTTCAACATCAAGGAGGTGCATCATGTAGAAAACGACTGGGGATATTACGACGACCCGGAATTGACCGGAATGGCGGAGGAAGTCATTCGAAGCGGTTCCGGCACCCTGCGTTTGCAGGAAAGAAGGTTTTTCGACGAACGCGGGATTGATCCGGAAACGATCGTTCATCACGGCGAGACCGTCACCGGAAAGTACGACTGGCTGAATTACTTCAAACAGGATCTTTCCAGTGCGCTGCCGGACGGACGAACCACCGCGCTCAAAAACGCTTTTAAAAACTGGGGATTCAACACCCGGAAAAGCCGTTTCGAAAAGGCCTTCGAGCCGGATGCCGGAGTTTGTCGCTCCAATGCGGCGCTGCTCTTCCGGAAAGCATTGATTTCCAAGGTCGTCAATGCCGGGATCGTCCCGCCCATGCCGCATCAGGCTTGGAAAAAACTGTCACCGGAAAGCGGAAAAACGTTTATCGACAAAATTCCGTTGTTGCCGGAAATGGCGCATTCCGGAGAATGGCTGGAGTTCTTCCAGCAAAAGCCGCCGGACAATGCGCTCGAATGGGTTCAGATGCAGAACCGTTTCGAAGAGGCCGGCGTTCCGTTTGACGAAAAATCGGTTCGGAACGCATTTCCGAATCAAGAGAACAAGACCAAAACACCAGAAAAAGGATTTCGAACAATGCAGGATATTACACTTGAGGATTATAGAAAAATGATCGGCCGCCTGACTTCTTCCGGACGGCTGGAGCGGATGGACAAAGAAACATGGGAACAGCTGACGCTTGAAGATGCGCGCGATTATGTACGCGGATTTGACGAAGAAGCGTCCCCGAAACAGCAGTTGCTGATTACCACCATGAACGAGGAGGAACGGATCAGCATGAATCCCGAGGAAATCTCCGCCCTTTCCAGAATGGAGGCGAGTTTCATCATCGATAACGCTCCGCAGCGGGCGATTCCGAAGGAAGCCCCGGACAATCCCATTTCCGATGAGACGCGCCGGGAACTCAAGTCGCTTATGGACAAAGAGGAAATCCCCCGCATTCCGTATGTTCAGTGGAAAAATCTGTCGGAGGAGGAGGGACGGCAGAAGATTGAACACGCCTATTCCCGCCGGAACGCCAGCGAAAAACAGAAGGATTTCGTTCGCCAGGCGTTGAAGGACAAAACCATCTCAGGAAAGATCCTGAAAACAGTGTTCAAAACACCGACCATTTCCGAGCAGCAGCTTGATGAGCTCAGTTTCCTTCAGGCAACCCGCCTGATCGGCTCGCTGCCCGCCACGGAAAAACAGATCGAAGCCGTCCGGAATCTGGTCGCGGAAAAACGGCTCGAACCGCTCGACGACTATAAACTTTCTACCGCGGAGGCAAGCCGGATTCTTGAAAAAGCATACAAGGATACGCCGGAACGCGACCCCGACGGTCCGGCCAGCGTCAACCAGAAAGAGACGCTGATCAAACTGATCGAAAACCGCGCCATTCCGGAAATGGATCGGGAACAGATCGAGAATCTGACCTTCGGCGAAGCTGGAAAACTTCTGGAGAACGCTCCCGCCACCCGGCCTCAGAAAACCATAATCGCAAGATTTGTTCAGGAGGAGAAACTTTCCCGGATTCCCAACGAGGAATTTAATTCGATGACCCGCGCCGAGGCTTCCAAACTGATCGATATCGGCATGGGAAAGCTGCCGCGTTCCGCGCAGAAAATCACGCCCGAAAGTGAGATTCCCGCAACCGAGGCCCAGCGGAAGGTTCTTGATGAACTGTTGGAAAAGGGGAAGATTCCCGAAATTCCGGAGAATATCTCCAAAGAAGCCGCGTCCCAAATGATCAAAGACGCGGTTTCCGCCGATCCGATCACACAGCGGCAGATGGATATCATCGAAAAAAGAATCGCCAATCACCAGATTCCGCCGATGACGCGGGAGCAAAAAGCGAAATTGACCCAGAAAGAGTTTTCCGAACTCATGAAGGTGCAGCCGAAATCGCAGAAAACGCCCGCGCCCGAGAACGCTCGGGAAAAGTCAAAAACGCCTGAAATGGCGCGCTGAATGAAACTTCAGGCATGATTCGCCGTCCCCGGCGTTTCATGCCTGTCTCCTCAAGGAAATTTCATTATGCCTGAAAACAACACACCGGAAAATACGCCGGCGCAAGAGCCCTCCCTGCGGGAGGCGGCAATGGCCGTTCTCGCCGCGAATGGCGCCGGAAGTTATCCCGTTATGGAAAAGATTATGGCGTTCGGGGATTCCTATTCCAATGACTTGGTTTATGCCATGATTCTGGAAATGGAGGTGACGCACCGGATGATCGAGCAACTGTCCGTCAAACAACAGCAGCAGAATCAAGTCCTTATGACCCGGCTGACGGAAAATCTGGCCGCATGGCAAAACGGATTGCAGCAGGATATGATCCGGCGTGACCTTATTTCCCGTTCGCAGTTCCGTCGTCTGGTCGCCATCCACCGGGAACGCTTCCTGACGCGGACCGTCGTTTTTACAGCCGTCGGCCTCTTCGCGCTTCTCGCCGGACTCGGCGTCTATTACCTCTATCGCCTGATCGGAGGATAGGCCATGTCTCTGCTTGATACGGAAATCATGAATTTTAACGGCAATTCCTGGACCACCCGCGATGCGTCTACGGGGCTGATCTGTTTCGGCATGACCGGCAGCGGCAAATCATCCGGTCCGTTGCGGAGCATCGCCATGCGTTACCTTGAACTCGGATATGGCGGCATCGTCTTTTGTGCCAAACCCGATGAATGTGATACCTGGATCGGCTATGCACGGGAAAAAGGACGCGAAAAGGATCTCATCAAACTCAGTCGGGAGACATTCTGTTTTCTGGATTATGAATTTTCCCGCCCTGCCGATTCCGGCGGCGGGCAGGTCGAAAACGTGGTCAATATTTTCCTGGAAGTCGTCAAAATCACCAAGGACAAAAAACAGGGCGGCACGTCCGATGAATATTGGCAGAACGCCATCAAACAGGTTTTGCGCAATGCCGTCACCCTGCTGGTCATGGCGCATGAAGCCGTCACGCTTCCCAATATCAAATCCGTCATCGATACCGTGCCGCGCAACGCCGCAATGGCGGAAAATCAGCGGCACTATCTTTTGCAATTACAGAATTATTGCAATCAACCGGAACTGGAAATGACGGCACAACGGTCCGAAAATGCTTTGGACGAAATCATTTGGGGATTTGAAAAAGAATATTTCAAAGATGCCGGCGACAACAATAAAGAAACCGACGCCATGAAAGAATACTGCTCGCAGCTCTTTGTAAAAGCTCTGCTTTACGGCCATGGTGAGGAGTCCGATTACGAACTCGGATTCAATTTCTTCTTTGTGGAATTTCCGCATCTGGACGAGCGAACCCGAAGTAACACGATCTCTTCTTTTACCGTGTTGGCGGATGCCATGCTGCGCGGCGAATTCCGTCGCTGTTTCGGCGCGAAATCCAGTTCACTGATCATTGAGGACCTTTACCGCAAGGGGAAAATTCTGATCGTCGATCAGGACGTCAAACGGCATGGACTGGTGGGGCAGATGACCGCCGCCATCGTCAAGCTTTGTTTTGAAAAAATGATCGAACGCCGCGAGGACATTTCCGATCCCAATGCGCGTCCGGTATTCCTGTGGGCAGACGAATGTCAATATTTCACGCTGGATTACGATCAGATTTTTCAGACCACCGCACGCTCCAGCCGAACCTTGACCGTCTATGCCACTCAAAACCTCGACAATCTATACAACGGCTACGGTAAGGAACAGGCAAGCTCTCTACTCGGCAACCTCGGGACCAAGATTTTCTGTCAGAATGGCGACTATAACACCAATAAGTGGGCCGCCGATTCTATCGGTCAGGAGGTCTTGCGCCGGAAAAGCCAGAATTTTGGCGACAGCAAGTCCGGCGGGATGAAGGGCGATTACAATAAATCCGACAACTTTTCAGAAGGATGGTCCGAACAGAAAGATTACAAAGTCGATATCATCCAGTTCACCACATTGCAAACCGGCGGGCCGCGCGGACAGTGTCAGGTCGGATACATTTTCTGGCAGTCCGGCCGGATTCTCAAAAACGGAAATGTTTTTGTCCGTGGTACGGTCAAACAGAAATGCCGCCGCGTTTGCGGCGCCCGTTTGGAACGGCGTTGTCCGCCGGTTTCCAAAGAGGGGAAAAAGGATGATGGCTTCTTAATCCGGCTTTACTGGTATGACTATCTCACTTTTTCAATTTGCCTGCTCTCCGGAGGGATGGCGGCAACCGGCATATTTCTGATCTATTCGGAACGGGACATTTTTCTCCTGCACATCCCTGAAATCGGAATCATCACCCTCGCAACGATATTTCTCTGGTTCGCCGGGATCGCCTTCGATACCTTGTGGGCCTCCCTCGGCATATGGGTGGAAATCCTCTGGCTGCTTATCCGTAAAGAACAACGCCGGAAATCCAGGATCATCAACCGCGTTCCGCTGATTGTCATTACCTGGCTTTACCTCGGCTTCTCACTGGCGCTGGCCGTCTATTCGCAACAGTCCATCTACCGGCAAAAATCACTGATGCC
>CALABZ010000295.1 GCA_937888615.1 uncultured Lentisphaeria bacterium
GCGACCTTGGCCTCGGGATATTTTCTGACCGGGATTTCAGTCTTTAAACTTTTTGGTAGGACCAGCGCCGGACGTTTATCCTCCGGCAGCTCGAGCAATTTTTGGAAAATCAATTCACCGTCGACTTCATTACATTTGGCGTAAATCAGCTCTATTCCATTTTTTTTAATTCGGATAGGCAGACTCTTTTTAATTTGTGAAAACAGCAGAAAATGGTTGTCTCCAAAGCTTCTCCCATCACCTGAAAAAATCTTTTTAAAGCTATTTAGAAGGCTGTTTTTTGTGGAGTCAAGCAACATCACCGGCCCGAATTTATTGCGGTCCGCAAAAACCCGCAAAGCTTTGGCAATCGAATCAGTTGAAGTATGAAAATACGGCAGGCCGTATCGCTGCGCCTCATCAATTTGCGAGAAGTTGTAGAATTCAACAATCGCGACCGGGAAGCCATTTTTATGCAGTTTCTTCAGATACGGGAAATAGACTGCGGGTGGATTGATGACATACAGGGCGCTGATATTCAGAATCAGGATCTCATCGTTCAGCGTATCCGGCGTCTTACCGGACAGCATCTGGACCGAGTATGAGTTCTTTATTGACAGATTAAAAAGGTGTTGCAGCGGCAATCCCGGCAGCAATGGCCTTTCACCGGGATACAGTACCCCGATTTTGACATGGCGATGGATTGACGGTAGAATCACGGTACCGGCCCGTCCCTGCTTTGCGTGGGCCAAGCCATGCTGGCATACCGTGCGTAGGGCTTTACAATAGGTATTTTCAGCCACTTTGAGACGTTGACTCATCTCTGGTACCGGCGGCAGATTGCCCCCATCCGGATATTCAGTCTTAATAATTTCCATCAACTGCCGCATGGTTTCGAGCCAGTTGCCTGAACTATTTTTCCCCCTGGCCATTTATTTTGCCTCTTTTACTTTTTTTATATCTTTTTCATATAACATAATAAAACTTTTCTTCAGAAAGTCTCTATTGCGCTTATTTTAAGATAATCAAATTTTTTTAAAAGACAAATTATTTAAAATTTTTTTTAAAACATATTGACAAAAATCACTTTTTATATTATACTATTTTAAGTTAAAAAAACAAAAATGGGTTTTATTTATGACTTTATGCGCTACTGAAAAAGGGCAAGTTTATCTAACTAGCAACCACCATTCCGATTTGACTTGGAAATGGGGGTATGACGAATATTCACAAATCAGGGCCAGGCAATTTCTTCAAATCAGTGAATGGTTCGAAAAATATCCAGACTATCATTTTCATGTGGAACAGGCTGAAACGCTGAAGGTTTTTTTTGAACAATACCCAGACCAATTGGCAAAATTCATTGACGCATATAAAGAAGGACGCCTGACCCTGACCGGTGGAAATTCGATCAGTGATGTAAATTTATGCTGCGGCGAAACGCTGGTCCGCAATCTGCAGCGAGGTCGTAAATATTACCGGGATATCTTTGATCATAATGTTACGATAGCAAACCTCAATGACGCGTTTGGCATGTGTTTCCAGATACCGCAGATCCTGAATCTGGCCGGCTACCGGTTCATTATCCCCGGGCGCCTGGCTAACGCCCCGGAAAATATTGACAAACCGGAACCCTTTGTCTGGTGCGGAGCGAATGGAACTGAAGTGATTGTCCTGCAACACATGTATTTTTACGATCACGGCAGCAAAAAGCAGAGTCTGCCGGTGAGTTATTCAGCCGCGGACAGCAGTCTGAAATGCCTGGAGGATATCCGCGACAGTAGTCGTGACGAAAATATTCTGGCGCTTTACAATGATGAGGCGGGCCTGTTTTGCGATAAAATTTTTACCGTAATGCGTAATGTCAACGCAGTCCCCGGCAAATATGAGGTGGCTTTCGGCTCCGTTTCGGATTATGCCGCAACCATTGACCGCTCCCGTCTCACTTCTTTCCGCGGGGAATTCAATCCAACCTTCACGGGGTGCTATACGACGCGAATCAAAGTAAAGCAGGGCATCCGGGCAACGGAGAATCTGCTGTTTGCCGCGGAGATGCTGGCCGCCGGCAGGAGTATCACGGCAGACCTGGATGATGCTTGGCACGAACTGGAACTGGCATCATTCCATGACGCGGCCTGCGGCTGTCATCACGATCAGCCGAACAAAGAGATTATGGCAAAATTGAAGTTGGCCCAGACTGCGGCGAAGCGAGTATTGCGTCACGCTATGCCGCCCGGCGCCAATGTGTTCAATCCGGGAAAAAACTCCGGGCCGCATTTGGTTGAGATTGCGTCTCGAACGGATTTTGCTTTGGACGATTATCCGATGCAGCGCTCTGGAAACAAGCTGTTTTGTACTCCTGTGCTGCATGGCAATGGCTTGACATCATTTACGAAACGAGCTGAAAAAGCGGCGACTCCAGTTGCCTGTGGACCTGAATTTTCTACGCATTATTATGCTGTTGACTTTTCTTCGCCGTACCCGAAGATTATCGACAAGAGATTGAGGAAGAGTCCGTTTTCCCAAGAGAATTTCGGCGAGCTTTGCTTTCGTCACGATAGCGGGTCGATGTGGGTTGAACGCTTCATTCACCATGTTTACGGTCGTGAAACTCAGCATGAAGAGGTTGTCAGTATTACGCGCGGACCGGTCTTTTATGAAGTAATCTTAAGCGGCCGGGTGTTGGGTTCAAAGCCGTCGATCGACGGTTCAAAGTATGATTACTGGGATGCCTTCAAAAAACTGCATTTCAAGAAGACCTGGCGTTTTTATCATGATCTGGATTACTTTACACTGAACCTATCAGTAGAGTGGCGCGGCAACGCGACCAAGATTTTCATAAATTTCCCTACTCAAATTGATGTACCTCATAGCCGTGCTTTGTATGATGTACCCTTCGGGACCGTTGAGCGTAAACCCTATTTTGAAGTACCTAAGAAATATGAATCCACCTGGCAATCATTAAGTCCTGCGTCCTATTCTACCGCGAAAGGCGACTGGCCGGCCATGCACTGGGTCGATTATTCAGATAAGGAGATGGGGGTGACGATGGTCAATTCCGGAACTCCGGGACATCAGTTGGTCGGCGGCGATATCTGCGTCAGTTTGCTGCGCAGCGGAACCTCTACAGCGGATGGCAGCATGAAGCCGCAGCCCGGCTCTTTCGCTAACGGATATCACGAGTTTGAATTTGCATTCAGGTCGCATGGAATTCAGGATTCCGCGTGCTGCAGTTCCCTGGGAAACGTTCTAAACCGTAAACCGCTCTTTCAGAGCAAGCCTGGGAAAAGGGTTGATGTCTCCAGTGAATTTATCAGCGGACTGCCGGATAATATTATAATTTCCTCAATGCGCACAATTAATGATGGAATTTGTCTGCGTCTTTATGAAAATAGCGGCCGGACGGTGAAGTTCAAAATCCAGTCGGACATCAATATAAGCAATATAGCGCAATCCGATCTGCGGGAATGCGAATGGGAAGCCGTTGGCCCGGTGTTGGAATTCAAACCGTTTGAGATCAAAACGTTGCGAATGTCCGGAAATGCTAAAAAAGATAGCAGGTAAAACATTTGATAAATGGATTATGTCGATACTCGTTTAAAAAAAATAACAAAATGAAAGGATTGTATGGAAAGATTAAAACTGATGACCTTAAAAAAAGATTTATTAAGGGAAGCAAACTTTTTTTAACGGAATAATTACGGAGAAAGAAAAATGAAAAATCAAAAACACAATTTCACACTCATCGAACTTCTCGTTGTGATAGCGATCATTGCTATCCTTGCGTCAATGTTGTTGCCAGCCTTGGGAAAAGCACGAGGAAGGGCTAAGGATACCGGCTGCATCAATAATCTGAAACAGATAGGCACTGCTTCGGCGAGTTACTGTAATGACAATCAGGACTATTTTACTCCTGCTGCTACCTGGTTTTTGCTGTTGGCAGGAAATCCGGGAGCAAAGCCAGAATCGCAATACACTCCGGTTTACGGCCTTAAATATTCGCCCGTTACAAATGAAAGTAAAAAATCCTTTACCTGCCCTATGGCCAATATGGCTTGTGACTGGAGCACTTGGCCATGTCATTACACCGTGAATGTTGTGCTTTGCGGAGATAGTTATCAGACTGGATGGTTCGGACCTAACAAAGCGCATAAAACTTCTGCGGTTATCTCCGGAAGTAAGGCTGTTTATGCATACGACTTTCCGACTCCGCGCGCGGGCGTAGGCTATTTTTGCGGAACTAATAAAGTGACCCCACATTATTCCGGCGCAGGCTATCGTCACAACGGCGGCCAAGTCGGTGGAAACACCTTTCTTCCGGATGCTCAATTTACCGAATGTGTTGCTTCGTGGTATTCGAGAGGCGCAGTCAATATACTTTTTGTCGACGGACACGTCAACGCAGTTAGATATAATGATGTTGTTGCCGCCGCAAATGGATATCCGTACCCCGGAGACAGGTACTGCAACAATGGGTTCAAAAACTAACCATTTCTTAATCCTTGTGCCGAAAAGCAAGAATACCAGAAGAAGTATGTAGATGGATTACTAATTATGTTAATATTCGTATTAAAGGAAAGCAATAAAACTGAAAGGTTTGAGAGATTTTGAAACGGAAGGCCTGGGAAAAATCGTTTTTTTCAGGAAAATTAATTTTTCGAGCTAAAGGTATACGATAAAAAAAGGAATGCTCAATGAATAGATGGATGATAGGAATTTTACTCTTTCAAGGAATATTTTTTTGTAACCTGATTGGATTTGCCGGCCAGAATGATACGCCGAATCCAAAGCCCATATTTGCCCGGAAAGGCTTCACGAAAGAAAACCTGATCCTGAAGACGGTTCAGTATGAAAAGAACGGAAAGGAAAAAAACGCGGGCGCGTTGGTTATGCGGAACAAGATGGTCTTTACGGTCGGGGGAATCAATGGGGCACGTCTTGACAGGGGAACGGAAGGACAAATCCGGATATCCGGCTCCCGTTTCGACCTGAGAATCGGCTGGGCGACATGGCTCAACGGAAAGCATGGAGATCCCTTCCCGCCAATGAACGATGCGGAATGTGCCAAATACAAGGTCTCACCGGCAAAGGTTATCACGAATTCTAAGACAGGTGAAATTCGCTATGAATATCCCTATCTCCTGCCCAAAGGCGGAACCGCTGTTTTTACCTGGAGTCTGGAACCCGTGGGTGCCGGACTTGCAAAAGTCACTTGGAACACGAATTCCCAATATCCGACTTCTCTGATAATCGGCGCGACCAAGTATCCGAATGAATTTAAAGGGAAGACCGTCAAGCTCAACGGAAAACGAATAGATTTTGACTCTGAAGGAAAACTTGCCATTTCTGGTCCTCGTTCCAGCAGCCGTGAAATTGTTGGGGCTTCCAGCATCGAAGTCGAATGGGATGATCCCGTTAACGGATACCATATCTACGGACTTCCAGAGAAGTGCGTGCTTAAGGAAAATATTTATGGTACGAAAGAATGCCCGTTTGTCATTTTTGGATTCGAGTATACGCCGACCACTTCCGGAACGCTTTTTGTCGATCTTGGAGAATGCGAGATGTCCACGGAATATACCGATCAGGAGATCAACGGAATTAATCTGATGGAAACAACCGGAATTGAATGGTCAAAAGCTCCGACCCGGAATCAGCTCCGCAATCCTTCGTTTGAACAGGGGCTTCGTTTCTGGGTTGAACTGGGCGTCAGCAATAAAGATGGCGATCTTCCTCCATTCGAGCTCAGTAACGATGCTAAATTCGGAAAAAAATCGCTGAGACTGCGCAGCATTCC
Source organism: uncultured Lentisphaeria bacterium (assembly GCA_937888615.1). Lineage (GTDB taxonomy): Bacteria > Verrucomicrobiota > Lentisphaeria > Victivallales > Victivallaceae > UBA5239. Next base: position 5,777 of record CALABZ010000295.1, read on the forward strand.
CGGAAAGGAAGTATTGCTTTGGCTGCGCCCTTCATTCTTACGCAGCATACCGATGCCGCTGAAGCCGGATACAAAATACACTCTTAGTTTTTACGCAAAGAAAGCGGGTACGATGGATGGCAATTTGGAAGTAGGGCTTTCGACCGCAGCAAGTACGGATTCCCGGCCCGGTGGTAGCCGCGGCGACGAAAGAACCCCTGAGCGGTATATTAAGGTTACCGATCAGTGGCAGCGTTATTCCCGAACTTTTGAAGCAGGCAGGGCGGGTTTCCGTGTCAATCTGATGGCCGGAAAAAATTCCGATGTCCTGGTCGATGGCTTTCAGTTGGAGGAAGGCAGTTCGCCGACACCATATGTCTGTGATCCGGTCGAAGCCGATCTGGTGACTTCGGAGTCCGGAAACCAGGTTATTTATGGAGATAAGGTCAATGCCGTGCTGAATTTCTACGGCGCTCCGGGAACGAAATCGGACGTCAATGTAAAAATTCTCAATTTTTATCGGGAACTTGTCCATGAGGAAAATTTTCCAATTGAAATCGGTACGGACGGCTCAGCTTCTCGAAAACTTTCCGATGCGGTTGAAACGCTGGGTAAAGGTGTCTTCATTGTTCGGATAGCTTACAAAACGCCGGGGTTTCCTGACTATTTCCGCTTCCAGCGGTACATGGTACTGACGCCGCTGGACAACACCAATCCAACTTACAAGATTCCCGGCACCCACTGTTCCCCCAGTTGCAGTGCGGACAGCGATCAATATGCCCGGCGCCATATGGAATGGGGATTCGGCTCCACCAGCTGGGCGAAATTTGAAAGCCGGGATAATCCACCCAGAAACTATATCTATCGAAAAAAGTACAGAATCAAAAACATGCTCCATGTGACAATGGAAACTTTCTTCAAGAACAGAGTGTTGAAAGATGTCGATTTCCCACAGCTGGAAAAGGGATATCTCGAGAAACTCGCAACAGACGAGGTATATCCTCCCTGGACCGGCAAGTTCTGCAATAAGCCGATAACGGAGAAACAGGAAAAGCTGCTGGAAAACGCCGTTTATGAATATTACAAGAATGCTATGCCCGATTTTACCGAAGCAATCTCATGGAGTAACGAAGAGGAACATTTCAATGTTACCGGCGGCGACAACTTCGATGAATACCTCAGGTTCCAGCGTGCGTGTTTGAATGGTGCAAAACGGGCGTTGCCGAACATAAGGGTGGGATATTCATGTGGAATCTCAAGCATTACCGACCGGCAAATATTTCAAAGCCTTCAGGGGTATCTGAAAGCGGCCAATAAGGCCGGGGTCCGTTACGATGTAATTCCTATCCATACTTACGGACATCTTGATGGTGGAAAGCTCGGCTTTCACGATCTTGACGCCCAGCTCACAAAGCTTATCGGAATGATCCAAAAGTATGGCTATGGGAAAGAAACCCCGATTTACATTACCGAATGTTCCAACGAAATGCAGCTTAATATTCCAGACTGGAACACAGTAAACGGAGATGCCTATTCAGGTGGAGAACCGTCCTATTCCTGGAACCATTACGAAGCTTTGTATGCCGCCAGCATGCTGCGCTACTGGATTATGGCCCTGAAATTCTGGCCACAGGTACAGTCAACCAACATCTGGAACGGCACAATGCTTATGGATGCTGAATTCATGCCGATAATGTGTGCGAAAACGGCCAATACTTTCGGAAACCTCTTCCCATGGGCTGAATTCGTCGGCGATGTCCGCCCAGGCGCGGACATGCGTGGTTATGTATTCAAACTCAAGGACGGCACTGGAATCGCCGCTCTTTGGCAGACCCGGCCACAGGTGGACATGGGTATTTGGCCATGTCCGGAAATGAAAGTTAAATTTACGCAGGATGTCGAATTTCTTGACAGCATGGAAAATGCCCGCAGCGTTAAACCGGATGTCAAAGGAATCCGTACTTTCGCGTTGACTTGGGCTCCGCTATTCATTAAGGCAAAAAATCCCGGAAAACTTCTTGCCGAACTCAATGCAGGAACAGTCTGTGGAACGAACGGAAGTTCTGTTCGGGTTGCTTTCAAGCCGCAGGCGTCCGGCCGGATTCTTATGGTTCTATCCAATGTTCTCGCTGTTCCCGTAGAAGGAGGAGTCCGGATCGGGAGCAATGTTTATCCGTTTAAACTTGCTCCTGTCGGAAATCTGGAAATACCACTGAAAAACGAAAATACGACTCATGCTTCCGGAACGCTTTACGATCGGTCGATTGTCTATACTGTTACCACGGGGAAAGACAGTTTTGGCGGCAAATGGCACATGAGCTGGAGTTTAGTCCCGAGAGTTGTCCGGAAAAATGGAAAAATTGACTGGGACGCCGTTCCGGCTTCGCCGATCAATAATGTTGTCAGTGATAAAAAGATTGATCCCAAAAGATTTTCAGCAACCTATCGTCTGGCCTGGGATCCAAAGGGACTTTATCTGAAAGTCAACGTAACCGACTCGGAGCTCTATTATGACAAGACCTTTTGGTCTTTTAACGTTCATAAACTGACAAATCCGTTAATCTGGAAGCAGGATGGCTGCCTTGAAGTCTATCTGGACTCTTTCGCGGACGGCAGAGCCGCATCGATTGACGGTTACGGTCCCGACGACTGGAGATACGATTTCTGTATGAACGAGAAGATTGATGGTCCCTGTTATGTCTGGCCGCAAGTTATTCCTGACAAACAGCTCATAGCCGGACTTTCATCACCTTCCTTCGAAGAACTCAGGAAGAACCTTGACGGAACGTTCAAACGTACCAGTGACGGTTATACTTATACCATTTTTATCGCAAGCCGGTATGTTCTTCCTTTCAAGCTGGAATCCGGGGCCTGTGGAGGCTTTGCTATTTGTCTCCATGATTGGTTCAAAGGACGGGATGAAACCATTATTACCAATGGGACCAAACCAGGAAAGCATGTTTTCAACGTCCCGAATACATGGCCTCTGATTGTTCTCGAATGACAGATTTAAAATAATAAACAACAAACAGAGAATAGTGGAAAATATTGAAGTGATTTTATATGGAATAAGTTAAAACTGGAGATGTATGGTGCTGTATTGGATGGAAATTGCTGGCGCATACGATAAAGTAGTTCTTTTAACTATACGCTTGGCAATTCCATCCAGTAACTTATAAAATCGTCATATAAAAATTATTATTCAAATATGAAGAAAATGCACATGATTGTTAATTTGAAGCAGAACGGAGATCCTGCTGAAAATACTCG
>CALABZ010000296.1 GCA_937888615.1 uncultured Lentisphaeria bacterium
CTCTTTCCCTACACGACGCTCTTCCGATCTACTGAACCGGAAGATCAGGAAAAGAATCAGAGTTCGTCAACGAACTTCTTGCGAAGTTCGTTGAACTTATCCAGCGATTCCTTTTTCAGCTCTATTTTGCCGCGGACGCTGGGCAGCGGCATCCCTTCGCGGTGCAACGCGGGATTGGGATTCCAATCGTCATTGCGGTATTTTTCGCGGACCGCTTTATCGCGGAAATCCGGAATTTCCATCGGAATCCCACCTGCCAGCGCCGAACGGTAACCCAGAATACCGATCGCGGTCATGTCGATCGCCATGTATACGTCGATGATCGGTTTACTGTTCTCCGCGATCGCCTTGTGGAAATAATAGTTGGTGAAGAAGTCGCCGCCGCCGTGTCCGTAGCGGAACGCCTGTCGGGCGAAATCGGGAAAGTTCGGCATATAATGCACCGTATTGGTCCGCGGCGGTTCGAAATCGAACGCTTCATGATGTACCCGCAGCCGTCCGTCCTGCTGGCTGGCCTCCATCGTGCCCTTGTTGCCGCAGATGCGAACCCGGTTGCCGTGGTCGCGCAGTTCGGACCAGGGAATGATTTTGACCAGTGCGTCGTTGTCCATCCGGCACATCAGGACGCTGGAGGAGTCGTTGAACTTCGCCCTGCCGAAATTCATCGTGTCCTTGTCGTCATAGGGAATGACGAAACCGGTTACCTGAGTCGGACGGGTGCCGGTAATCAGCATCACCGGGCCCATCGAATGCGTACAATAATAGGTGATCGGCAGCCAGGCGCGCCAATGGTCGGGACCGGACATCAGACCGGCCATTTCCTCCGGGTTGATCGGGTGGATGTATTCGCCCTCGCCGTATTTGAAATCACCGATTTCACCGGCCCTGTAGAGGCGGGTCATTTCCTGATTTGGTGCCGAGAACGGATAGTTTTCCGCGAACATGTATACTTTATTGGAGGCCTCGACCGCCTCGACCAGTTGGACGGCTTCCGCCATTGTGAACATGGCCATGCATTCGCTCATCACGTGTTTGCCCGCGTTCAGCGCCTTGATCACGGCCCAGACGTGTTCGGTGGCGTAGTTGGCGATGATCACCGCATCGATATCGTGCTCCAGCATTTTGTCGAAGTCGGTGTAGTAAGTGATCTTGTCGTTGTTCATCCGTTTTTTGGCACTCATCAACAGCGGTTCGAAAGTATCGCACAGTGCGACCATTTCAAATCCCACCTGATTTGCGATGCCGCCCAGATGACTGCCGCGCCGCGCTCCGAATACACCAAGCTTGATTTTCTTTTCCATTTATCCGTTTCCTGAATTGGTTAACAAGGACTCGCTTCTTTATATTATAACATCAAATCTACAGTTTGTAATATTGTTTTTGGAAGTTATATTTATAGATTGAAGTAAAAAATTACAGGATTGCGACTTTTATGCAGATGCCGCACGTCATCGGCGCCGGAGTCTACCGGCGGGCGGAAAAGTACCGCCAGACCATTCCCGCCAAATGGCTTTCATTCTATGTGAAAGGGTTGATCAAAAGCACCAGTTATTACCCCGACGGCAAGCTCTGCCGGATATTTTCCGACGATAATTGTCCGCGTATCCTCGTCAGTACGCCGGGCATGGTGACCGATTTCATGTTCGGCCCCGACCGTGAGAATTGGGTGATCATGCTCGACTTTCCCGCGCTGGATTACAACCCGGAGCGTCACGAAATTTACTTGCAGGACGACGATCGCCATTATGTCCTGCCCGACTCCATCCCGGTGGCGGAACCCGATTTCCAGGCCACCCGGGATCTTTTTGCGGCCATCACCACATCGTTTCGCAGTGCTTTGCCGCAGGATTTACTGAAAGCCGATTTGCTGTGCAGTTATCTCTTTTCCACCTTCTTCACCGGCAGACTCACCGACGATCCGGTCGATACGCTGAAACGGCTGATCGACGAGGATTCCCGCTGGGAAAACTCCATTTCAGAACTCTGCCGCCGAGTCGGTTACAACCGCGATTACCTGCGCCGTGAATTCCAGACTCGCTACCAGATATCGCCCGGCGAGTACCGGACCCGCCGCCGTCTTCAGGAAATCATGCACCTGATCACCTATACTCACTTGAGTTTGAAGGAGATCGCCTACCAGACCGGCATGAAGCACGTGACGCACCTGAATGCCCTGCTGAAACAGCATTACGGCAAAACCCCTACCGAACTCTGCCGCAAATACCGCCGTTACGACGTGGATTTTATCAAGAGTTCGCCGGTGGACGGCCCCCTGCCCTAGTTGCCGCCCAGTTCGCGGGCATGGGCAAGCGCGGCCTTGCCGCCG
>CALABZ010000297.1 GCA_937888615.1 uncultured Lentisphaeria bacterium
CCGCAATCACCGCCGATACGGCGTTGAGCCAGGTGCGGACCATCATCCTCACCACCTTCGACCTCGACGAATACGTCTTCGAGGCGTTGCTGTTCGTACAGGGCTTTGGCGGTCAGGAAGAACTTGCGGTTGCCGCTGCATATTTCGTTGATGATGAAATTTTCCGAGAGCGGCGCAAGCGTCCGGTCTTTGCCGGAACGGATCCCGAGGTCGATCAGCATCATCAGCAGAAGCAGGTACGGGGTTGGTTCGACTTCGCGTTCCAGTTGATCGTCCCGGCAGAATGCCTGAATTTTTTCGACCAGCATGGCCGCCGTTCCAGCCTCGAAATTGGAGAGCTTGATTTCATGGCCGCCGACATTCAGCAGGGAGCTGAACGTATCTCTCTGGAGTTCCGCTTTCATATCGGGTTCGCGGGCATCAAGCCGGATTGATTTAAAGACCGTGGCTCCGAAATCCCTTTCGAACAGAAAGATATCGTGTCCCAGTGCGATCAGGTAGCTCTCGCCGCTTCGACCTGAAATCCCCCCGGAACCACGCAATACGAAGTCGGGTTCCGTTCCCTCCGGCAGACCAAGCGTATTTTTAACAGCTTCCGGCAGAAATTTATATTCCATATGCATCCCCTGTTTAACCTCAACAAGATTATATAACGCCACATGACAGAATACAAGCCGAAAGTGTAAAAAACGTTTGATTTTTTGGCCGGTCCGAACGCCTTACCGCAATTCGACGCCGGTGTCAATGTTGATCAGGCGGCGTTGACAGGTCGGAATATCGAGATCCTCGCCGTTGACGATGGACGGGGTGGCAAATTCGAAAATCCCCTTGGAAATGTTCTGCAGGGGCAATTCGGCCTGTTCTTTGCGGGAACTCGATTTCCGGCGCGGTTTGCGCTGGGCTTCGAAGGGTGAGGCTGTCGGGGGAGGGGGGGCTTCCGGCAATGGCGATTCGTTCTTGTCATATTTGATGGTGACGGCGGTCACTTGAACGCGGTCCTCGTAGGCCGGTGAAATGGAGGTGCCGGTAATAATTTCCGCTTTCGGGTTGAAAAACTGCGAAGCGGCTTCGAGCGTCTTTTTCATTTCGCCGATCCCCAGATCGTCGCCGCCTGAAATGATGGCGAAAACCGCATCCGCGTCCCGGAAACTGTTGACGCCGCCGAGCAAGGCCGACTGCATCATGCGTTCCAGTGCGAGATGGGAGCGGTTCAAGCCGTCGGCGCCGGCGGCCAACCCGATGCCGATGCTGCAGACGCTCTTGCGTTTGTGCAAAGCAACCCGGAAGTCGGCGAAATCGGCGGAGAGAAATTCAGGACTGCGCAAAAGTTCGGCCATGCCGAGAATGGTTCGGGCCATTTCGATGTCGGCCAGGCGGTAGGCCTCGGCTACCGGAGTTTCCGCGGGCAGTACGCTGAACAGCAGGTCCAGCGGCAGGCAGAATAATGCGTCGGCGGCGGGCAGGATTTCTTCGATTCCCTCCTGCGCCACGGTTCTTTTGCTGTGTCCCTCCAGCGTAAAGGGAGAGGTCATAAGGAAGATCGACGGGATATTGTGCTGTTTGGCGACGCTGGCGAACACCCGGGCCCCGCCGGTGCCGGTGCCGCGGCCGAGACCGCCGGTGACGATCAGCAGCGAGGTGCCCTGCAGGATTCGGGCGATGGCTTCGCGGAAGCGGGCGAAGGAGTGCAGGCCGTTGGTGGCGCTGCCGCCGCAGCCCTGACCGCTGCGCCATTCACGGTCGGCCTGGATTTTCTGGCGGACGCGGCATTGGGCGAGGGTGGAGGCGTCGGTGTCGATGGCGATAATGTTCAGCCAGTCGGCTTCCGGAAATGACGCCAGGTGATCTGTGAACATGACTCCGGCCTTGCCGAGTCCGATTACCGTGATTTTGAAATTGGCATTCTGTTCCATAATTACCGGGGTCATATTTTAATGGATTTAAAAACGTTGACGAAGGTCCGCTGGATGCCGTGGGCAAGCGCGTCGATCGTAGACGAAATACTGTCGGTTATGCCGCCGTGCTGGAGCTCGTCGCTCTTCATGCAGACGTCGCAATATTTGAGCGCTCCCCATATGGTGCTGTAGCGCGGGGATTCCAGTTCGGTGATTGCGCCGCTGGCATCGAACGGTTTGCCGATGCGCACGGGGCACTCGAACACGTCGCGGTAAACATCCGGAGTGCGCGGAAAAAGCGCGGCGCCGCCCGAGAGAATGCCGCCGGAGCCGATATTGGTGAAAAGACCCTGGTTTTTCAGGTTGTCTTTGATGATGGTGAAGGTTTCCTTCAAGCGTTCGTCGATGATTTTTTCGAACGACCCCAGCGGGATTTTGACGGTGGCCGAGTTCAGGTTTTTAAGTTCGATAAAGCCTTGGCCGCGGGCGCTCATCGCCGCCAGCGTGCCGTCCAGAATCAGTTTGCGGCAGGTGTCGATGTGCAGTTTCAGAATGACCGAAAGGTCGTTGATGACATGGTCGAACCCAACCGGGATTACGCCGCTTCCCATGATGCCGTGATTGTAGACGGTGACGTATTCGGTAGCGCCCGCGCCCATGTCCAGCAGAATGGCGCCGTTGCGTTTTTCCTCCTCGGTCAGCACTCCCATCGTGGTGGCGATGCCGCTGAAAATCAGGTAGGTGTTGTCTTCGAACCCGACATCTTGCATGATTTTCGAATAGTTCTCGATACGGTTGGTCTCGCCGTGAATCACATGCACGTAGGCGTCGAGCTTATGGGCGCTCTGCCCCAGCGGACTGCTGACCTTGCGGTTGCCGTCCAGCAGAAAATAAGAGTCGAACGAACCGATGACGGTACGCTCGAACGGCAGGTGGTTGACCTGTGCGTTGCGGGTGGCCTCGGTAATATCGTCCTCGCTGACCCGGTGGTCCTGAGAGCGGACGATGGCCGAGCCGACGCTTTGCAGCGAGGAAATTCCGGAGTTGGTGACGATGATTCCGACGGCGCGGCTCTGGTTGATCATTTTGCCGGAACTTTCATCGGCCATTTCGACGGCTTCGCTTAACAGCTCCAGTGCGCGGTCCATATCGATGACTTCGCCTTTGATGATTGACCCGCCGGACGGCGCTTCGCCGCGCCCCAGTACCTGCAGTCCGTCGCCGCTGCTTTCACCCACCAATACTCTGATGCGGGAAGTGCCCAGCTCCACGGCAGTTACAATATTTCGCCTTTCAAACATATCGCATGTTATTCCTGAACTGTAAATGATTATGCTAAAACATAACCGCAAACTGTGAAAATGCCAATCGCGAATCCCGGATAATTTCTGATTTTTTCCGTTCCGCTCCGGCATTGCACGGGCGGAATCAGCGGCAGACGTTTTTCAGGAGCGAGGAATCCTTGCGGCGGGCTTCGCGGCGGTAGGCCAGCGGCGGTATGCCGCCGGTACGCTGTTTGAAGAAACGGCTGAATGAAAATTGGGTGCTGAAGCCGCAGCGCTCGGAGATTTCCGCGATTTTCAGTTCGCTGTTGCCGAGCATTTCGATGGCGGTGTAGAACTTGAGCCAGCGGATGAACTTCCCGAGCGGCATGCCGCCGTTTCCGGTGCGGAAAAGTGCGCGCAGGTGCGATTCGGAGAGATGGATGCCCCCGGCGATATCTTTGATGTTCAACGGCCGGTCGAAGTGATCGCGGATATAGCGCAGGGCCTTGCCGACGATACGGCGGGGATCGTCGCCGGATGCGGGAAGCCCGGCCTCACTGTCGCCGAAGGTGCACAATATCTTGCGCAGCCAGCTGAACTTTACGGGCGTTATCATGACGGACGACCTCATTATGGGGGCAATCCGCGATTTCACA
>CALABZ010000298.1 GCA_937888615.1 uncultured Lentisphaeria bacterium
TTATGGAAGAGTGCTTCCTCAAGAATCCGAAAGCGTACTTCGTGCTGGATAAAATCCGCTGGTTCCCGCAGGTGGACGCACCGGCGCTGGGCCGGAAAGCGTGGACGGAATACCGCAACGAAATGATGGCGGACCGGCTCCGGCTGGCCGAAGTCCTGTTGCCGCTCGGCAATATGGAGGCATTGGATTTGATGATGGATTATGGTCCGGGCGGGCGCGGCGCGCGCTACGTGGCCGGATTTTTTTACGACCCGGAAACCGCCGCGACCGTGTCCTGGGACAAACTCGGCGAATATTACCGGCAGAATCGGAACAATCTGGAATTCGATATGAAACAAGGAAAATACATCATCCGAAACGGAGCTGAATAATGAAATATTTGACGTTAACATATACCGGGTTGCTGGCGTTGCTGGTCGGCGGCTGTACGGCGCCGACTCCCGAACAGTACGACCGGCTGGCGCGACAGCTTGAAGATATCAATAAAAACCTGGCGGCCATGACCGAATCCTATGACACCTACAACCGGCTCCTGGCGGCGGAAGAACAGGAAGCACGCATCAGGGCACGCGCCGCCGATGTCCGTAAGGAAAATCTTTACAAACTCCGGCGTATCCGTAAGCTTTCCGAAAATCCGACCGAAGAACAGGTTCGCAACTATCTGGAACAGATTCTGGCGGCTTCCGGCGAGGAACCCTGTGATAAAGAAGCCCCGCAGGTGAAAATGCTCCGTGCCATTGGTCCGGGCCACCTCGACGCCCTGCTTCCTTATCTGAAAGCGGGGAAACCGGTCGCTGCGTTGGAATTGATCCTGCCGGAACTGGTATCACCGAAAGACAAGCAACTGGTGCTGGAAAACCTGAAAGAAGTTCCTGTTCTGGCGGTGGCGGCGATCCGACAAGGGTGGGGCAATGACGCCCGTGAAACGATTTTCGGGATACTCGAGGACGGAAAATACGGCGAAGACTTGATCCCCTATCTCAAGACCCTGACCCAGAATGCCGCTGACCGCGAACGAATCGTCAATCTTTATATCAATCGGGAAAGTACCGGTGCGTTGTATCCGGTGATCCGGGATTTTCCCGACCTTGATATCGTCAACGTCAACAACCGGGCTTGGGCCAGGCAGAAGAAAAATGCGGATACCGCCCCCCAGTATGCCATGCGCGCCGCCGAAACCGGCAACGTCGAGGCGCTCGGTTACGTGATCAACGGATTTTTCGATCCGAAGACTGCCGAGCTTTTCCCCGGAGCCGATGTTCTATTGATCAAGTTGACAGGACTGTCGCTGGACCGGAAAACGCTGACCACATGGTATCAAACCAATAAAGACAAGTTGTTCATCGAGGAAAAATCGGGCCGCTTCTCGATTATCGAGTAACGGCCCGTAACGATGGAAGTTTTCAGAAATCCGGGTGAAGCGGCTTGAACCAGACGTTCATGCTTTCTATGCCGCTGGAGATGTGGGTGTTATTCACCAGCCGTCCGCCGAATTTGTAACCGCTTCGCGCAAAAGTGATGTTCATGCCCGGCGAAATCGCCCGGGCAATGGTGTAAGCGGTTTTGAGGCCGAGTTCTTTCATTGCATTTTCCATCAATGCCAGCAGGTGTTCCGCCAGCCGCTTGCCCCGCCATTTGGGCAGGGTGGCGAAATCGGTCATTTCGACGGAGGCGGACGCGGGGTCCATTTCCGCCGAGGCGAGGGCGATCAATTTTCCGTCCGTTTCCGCTCCGAAATAAACAATGTTTTCGCGCATGGTCTGGCGCAGGTATGCCGGATCGTGGACAGGAAACGGATAAACCGGGAAAACCTGCCGATAAATTTCCGCCATTCTCTCCGTGTCCGTCGCGCCGCATTTGCGGAATACGAACCCGTCTACAGGGGGAAGGGAATCGGATGCTTTGGCACGGCTTAACTCCACAAGACCGTTGAGTTCGGCGGCATCAGGGAGCGCGGCGCGTTGTTCGGTCAGGAACAGGCCCATGAATACGCCGTCTTCTTTTCCGTTGAAAAGTCCCGGCACGACTGCTTCGCAGAGGTAACCGGCGGCCTGAAAGTTTGCGGCTTCGCTTTCCGGCACTTTGACGAATATTTTAGAATAGCCGGATTCGCGCGCCTGGCTGATCAGGGCCTGTGGCAGTTCGGACGGCACGGGCGAGCCGGTTTTCATCAGGTAAATCCGGTCGTTGAGCGGACCATGCTGAACCACGGAACCGCAGGGCAGGGTGGTCAGTTGGTCGGGGGAAACAGTCATTGCGCAAGTCCTCCGTCGATATGGGCCAGCACGTCGCGGATCGGGCCGGATTTGACGATGACTCCGCCGCTCATGAAAATGCCTTTTGCTGCGGTAATCTCGGCGAACGCCAGGTCGTGGGTAACGATGATGAAACCGGTATCCGATTGGAGTTCGCGGAGCCACTCGGAAAATTCCTGCGAAGTCCTGGCGTCCAGTGCGCTGGTCGGTTCATCCAACAGCATTACTCCGGGTTTGAGCATCAGTCCGCGGGCGATGGCTACGCGCTGGGCCTGACCGCCGCTGATCTGCGCCGGGTAATGGGTGGCGAGTTCCGGAATGCCGAGGCGTTCCAGCATATCCTGTGCGTCGTGGATAATGGTTTTTTTCGGGCCTTTGGCGAGTTTGATCGGGGCCAGGGACAGATTTTCCAGCACCGTGAGGTGGGGAAACAGGTTCAGCCGTTGGAATACCACGCCGATATTGCTGCGGAATGTGACTTCATCCATCTGGCGGATGTCTTCTCCGTTCAACAGGATTTCTCCTTGCTGGGGGTGGAGGAAACGGGCCAGACAGTTCAGCAATGTGGTTTTGCCGGAGCCGGACATGCCGGTGACGGCGAAGATGTGTTCTTCCGGGAATGATGTCGAAATGGATTTCAGCGCCTCATTCCCGTCATTATAGGTATAAGAAAGATTTTTTACTTCAATCATTGTTGAACCCCCTTTCCCGGATGCGTTTTTCAATTTTTCCGGCGAGCTTCATCAGCGGAAAAGTCACGGCGAAGAACATCAGCGCCACAATCAGGTAATATTTCCGCGGTTCGAACGTGACGCTGATAATGGACTGGGCTTCGCGGATCAGTTCGGGAATCGAGATGATCGACACCAGCGCGGTATCCTTGATCAGCGCCACTACACTGTTCATCAGCGAGGGCAGGGCGATGCGGAACGCCTGCGGCCAGATGATGAACCGGAACCGGTCCAGCGGACTGAAGCCCAGAGCCCGTGCCGCCAATCCCTGTCCGGGATCGACGCCGATCAGGCCGGAACGGACCGCTTCGGCCATGTACGCCATTGTACAAACGCCGAGGGTCAGGACCGCCGCCGGAAGCGGAGCCAGACCGAGTCCCAGCCAGACGAACAACAGTTGAATCAATACGGGAGTACCGCGAATGAAATCGACGATCATTCGCATCAGGCAGCCGGGCAGCTTCCAGATGCCTTGCCGGAACGTCAGCAGTAATCCCGCCGGGATTGCCAGCGCGAAGCCGATCGCCACCGAAAGAAGCGCAATGACCAACGTGACCCCGAACCCCTTCAATAGTTTGATCGCCTTGGTAGAGAGCGTCATTTTGCCGGTGTTGGCATTGGCGGTGCTGTGAAGTCCGAAGTATTTATTGAATAACTTTTTCAGCGTACCGTCTGATTCTATTTCCTGAAGAATGGTGTTGAGGTGTTCGAGGAGTTTGGTCTCGGATTTGCGCACCGGAATTCCGATCCGTTCGGAGTAGAGCATCGGGCCGACCGGGACGAACGAGCGTCCCGCCTGTCGGATTTGCCAGGAACCGACCAGCCGGTCCGTGACAAACCCGGAGATTCGGTTCTGCTCCAGCATTTCAAATATTTCCACGGTGGATTTGAAGGTGACGACCTCGATTTCAGGATAATTTTTTTCGAGATAACGCTGATAAGTTTCGCCGAGGACCACCGCGATGCGAAGTCCGGCGCAGTCGTTGATGGAGTATACCTTATCAGGATTGTTGCGATGGACGAACAGTTGCGCCCCCGATTCGTAGTAGGGATCGGAAAAATTTACCTGGCGCTGGCGTTCGGGAGTAATCGCCATTGAGCCGATGATGGCATCGTATTTTTCAGCCAGCAGTCCCGCCAGAATACCGTCCCATTCGGTGGCGATGATCCGGCTTTTTCGGTTCAGGCGGCGGGCGATTTCACGGGAGATATCCACGTCGAACCCGGCGAGCTCGCCTTTCTCATTGTAAAAACTGAACGGCGGAAATTTGCCTGTCAGTGCGGTGATGAATTCTTTTTTCGGGGCGGTCTCCGCCGCCGCCGGGATTCCTGCAGCGAGGGAAAAGGCCAGCAGCAGGAATAGCGTTGTTCGGTTGATCAGTCGTCGCATTCCTGTTTCCTCCTTTCATAACGCAGGTTGTCCTGTGGTACGAGGGAAATGGTGTCATCACTGTCTTCGAGGAGCTTTTCGATCCCGATGAAAAGATGTTCCTCGGCGTCTCCCAACGCCAGTTCCAGTTCGCATTTTTCACAGTCGCGGTCACAGAATGTCGGTTCGTAGGAGTCCGGTTCCTTGTAGGTGGTGATGACCCCTTCGTAATTTCGCAGGATGACTTTATTGGTGGACCATGAAATCAGGTAATTCGGCGAGACCGGGATTTTGCCGCCGCCGCCCGGTGCGTCGATCACGTAGGTGGGGACGCAGAAGCCGCTGGTATGACCAATCAGGCTTTCGAGGATTTCGATGCCCTTGCCGACCGGGGTGCGGAAGTGCGAAAGTCCTTCGGACAGATCGCATTGGTACAGATAGTAGGGACGGACCCGGTTGCGCACCAGCTTGTGAACCAGCGAACGCATGATATGCGGACAGTCATTCACCCCGGAGAGCAGGACCGATTGGTTGCCGAGCGGGATTCCGGCGTCGGCCAGTTTTCGCAGGGCCGTCCGGGAGGAGTTGGTCAGTTCGCGGGGGTGGTTGAAATGGGTATTGATCCACAGCGGGTGATGTTTTTTGAGCATGTTCACCAGATCGTCGGTGATCCGGTAGGGGAGCACGACCGGGGTGCGGGTGCCGATGCGGATGACTTCCACGTGTTCGATTTTTCCCAGTTCGGTGAGAATCCAGTCCAGATAATCGTCCGACAGCAGAAACGGATCGCCGCCGCTCAGCAGGACGTCGCGCATCCGCGGGGTATTGCGGATATAATCAATGGCGGTCGCGATTTGTTCACGGTCGGGGATGGTGTCGCGGTCGCCGACGCGGCGCTTCCGGGTACAGTGACGGCAATACATCGAGCAGGTGTTGCTGACCAGCAGCAGGACGCGGTCGGGGTAACGGTGGACAAGGTTGGGACAGGGGCTGTCGCTGTCTTCGTGAAGGGGGTCCGCCATGTCGGAGCGGCGGATATCGAGTTCGTCGATGACCGGAAAGCTTTGTTTGAATATCGGGTCGTTTTCCAGATTGTCGACATTGATCAGCGAGGCGTAATACGGGGTGATAGACATCGGGAATTTTTCCGTGACCTCACGGAAATTCCGGCGCAGGTGTTCCGGCAATGTGATGTTCAGCAATTTTTCAAATGTTTCAAGGTCCTTTACGAAGTGCTTCACCTGCCATTTCAAATTTTTCCAGTTTCCGGTCAGTTCTCCGTCGATCCCTTTCAAAATTTCTTGTTGTTTTTCTGTTAAATTCAGCATTGTTCTCTGGGTTTGAAGTTCAAAGTTTCGTCACGAATCGATTTTATCGTTGACAAAGAGATTTGGAGAGGCGTCCATCGTGTCAGCCTCCATCAGTCTTACGACCTGTTCCAACACCTCGGTGATGGTTTTCTGTTCGGTTTCCGGCAGTTCCCGCAGGGCCGATGAAAAACGGTCCTGAAGCAGCGACGGGGCCGCGTTGACGATGCCCCGCCCCGCATCGGTCAGCTCCAGAAAGACCTGCCGGCGGTCCGTGCCGGAACGGCGTCTGACCAGGTATTGTTTGGCTTCCAGCCGGTCGATAATACCGTTGACCGTGCTGCCTCCGAGGTTGACGGTATCCGCCAGAGCACTCAGCGTCAGCGGCATCTCCGACTTGGCGAGGGTGTCCAGGCACAGCAGTTGCGGTGTGGTCAATCCCAGTTTCGTGTCCAGTTTGCGGGAATACTTGTCCACTGCCCGGATTACCCGGCGTAGTGAGCGCAGAATTCGCAAATCATAGCTTTCCTGTATTTCCTGTTTCATTTGTAAATGCTTCCTGTAAAAATTATTCGTGTAAGAATTAATCTAGCACGAAAAATATATTTTTCAAGAATTTTTCTCGAATTGTCCGAATTATTGAGCTGTAACAGTGTCTGCCTTTTGGCTTTGTACCGTTTTTTTTAGGTGAAAACTTTCAAAATGACCGTGAATCTCCGTGAAATCATGGTATATTGGAAAGATTGCAGACAAACCGCAGGAAAAGAGGTAACAATGGATTCGCATAAAAAATTATTTGTTCTGGGGGACAGCATTTCCATGCACTACGGGTCCTATTTGAAAGACTTTATTGAACCCGATTTCTCATATACCCGGAAAGGCGAGGGAGAGGCCGCCGGAGATTTGAACATGGGTTCCGCCGTTAACGGCGGCGATTCCAAAGCCTGTCGCGAATACCTGAAAATGCTGTTGGCCGACAAGAGCCGTCATTATGACATCCTGCTCTGGAATTGCGGACTTCATGACATCAAGACGACGGAACAGGGGCGGCAGGTGGAATTGGAGGAATACCGGGCTAACCTCGAGGATGGTGTGCAGCAGGTTTTGGCGAAGGGCGATATATTCCTGATCTGGCTGCGTACCACACCGGCCTTCGAGGAAGTTCATAATCGCGCCTGTCCGGAATTCAAGCGTTTTCACAAGGACGTCATCGACTACAACAAGGTGGCGGACGCCATTATGCGGGCCAACAACGTGCCTGTGATCGATCTCTACCGGTTCACATTGAAGTTCGGCACGGAGGCTGTGGCCGACCATGTGCATTTTGTCGATGAAATCCGAAAATTGCAGGCGGCGTTTATTGCCGGCAGTATTTTTGCCCTGGTTAGATAAACTCTGTCGTGTCGCATAACTCATGAAAGAAAATCTGAACATTATCTGTGCCGGTTCCAGTATCAGTTGGACCGGCGGCCTGATCGCCGGATTCGTCGGCGGGCTTGACCGGAAAATCCGCTTCTCCGGCGGTCACGTGTTTCCCGGACAAGTACGGCATTGCGGCGGCGCGCCGTACCGGCATTTTAAACTGTTCGATTCCGAGGGGCTGCTCCTTTCCGGGAACGGCAGTTTCCTTGAATTCGACTTTACCGGCGACACCCTGTATCTCTGCCAGTTGATACAGCGTACATCCGCCTATGGTGAGATGAACGTTTACGCCGACGGGGAACTTGTCGATTCATTCGATAACCGCAATCCGACGCTCGGAAGCGATTCCGTAACCTTTACCGGTGACGGTTCCCGGACGATTTTTCCGTTGGGACGTCCGTTTACCTTCAACCATCGAGTTCGGCGCAACGGTATTCTTTTGTGGGGGGAGATCAGCCGCCATGATTACGATGAAATGAATTTTGCGGGGCGTGATTATCTGGTTATTCGTTCATTGGATGCCGACAGTCGGGTCGAACATGTGCTGGTGTTTCCGTCCGCGCCAGGGGCCGGGACCCGGATTACGGCGGAGTTCTCATACGGTGAGAGCATCGGCTACGTGGCCTGTACCGTGGGCGAAAACGACCGCGGCGAAATGGAAAGCGTATACGGTTACGCCGGGCCGAAGCCGAATTACGGACTCGATTTCCGTTACACCAATCCGAAAGCATTGCGGAAAATATCGCTGCCGGGCGGCGGAAAGCATCGGGTTCGCCTGGAAATTGTCGGTGGCGTCGATCCTTATTTTATCTTTAATTTCGCAGCGAATCGCGCGTTCAATATCGTGAATGCCGGTATCGGCGGCTGGCACCTGCGTTTCTTTATGAATGATGACCGGGGACGCAACGTAGACGCCGCCCTTGCGCTGTTGAAGCCCGATGTGATGTTTCTTGAATATTCAGCCAATGACGACTGGTATTATTTTCAGCGCAAGGCCCGGGGCAAATCCCGCTCTGTGAGCGATGACGAACTTTTCGACAGTCCCCTGCTTGAACTTTATTCTTTGAAAGACCATCGGGTTGAGAACTCTTCCTGTGAAATCCTGGAGCTTGCCCCCGATAGCCTGCGCGCGGAAGGCATTTTCGGCACGGAACCCGGCGACATTGCCCGGATCGGCAATGAAATCCGGGAGATTTCCGCCGTGGACGGCGACCGGATCTATTGGGATGAACCGCTTTCGGACATGGAAGCGCGGGAAGTGACGGTCCGTTCGCTGAACGCTTATGAAGAAGACTTCGGGAAGTTGATTGAGCGCATCCGCGCCCGTTACCCGGAGGTGACGCTGTTCCTGACCGCTCCCGCGAGGGCGAATTATGACCGCCGTCAATTGTGGGGATATGATTTCGCCCTGCGCCGTCTGGCGGCGCGGTATCGCGATTGCCACGTGATTGATACGAAAGCGTATTTCGCTTCTTTCCGCCCCGACGACTGGGTGGAACACGAATTCGTTTCGGACGGCGGCAAGGTGTACGAACTGCCGTGGACCGGTTATTCGCAGTATTTTGAATTGACGCCCGAATACGATTTTGCGGTTGAATGCACCGACCGTTTTGAAGCGGCTTTTTATCAGGAATTCAGCCTGTCGGACCCGGTCGAATCCGATCCGCGCAAGGCGTTCTGGAAATTGAGCGATCCGGTGCCGATGCGGTTGGTTTTCAAAACGCCGCCGCCTTCGGGCGCCCGTTTCAGTATCCGTTATTCGCCGGACGGCTGGAGCCATGACTACTGTCATCCCAACCCTGCCGGATGCGAAATCTACACCAACGCCTACTATACGGAATTGATGAAAGTATTGGAAAACCGCTGATAATCAGCGGTCGACCAGCAGCCGGGCGGACGCGCCGGCGGGGAGGGGGCGTCCGCTGGCGTCCGGGATGGTCATCTCCATGGCTTCGACTTTTCCTTTTTTGCCGAAAACGTCGCGGAGCATGTATTCCAGCACCAGCGGCGAAAATCCCGGCGAATGACAGCTCAGGATCACGAAATAAGGTTTGCCGGTGTCAATAAGCTGGCGGCAGGATTCCATCAGGGGCCCGATGTTTTCCTCCATTTTCCAGACCTGTCCCTTCGGGCCGCGTCCGAAACTGGGCGGGTCGAGGGTGATGCCGTTGTATTTCGAACCGCGCCGGATTTCCCGCGCGGTGAATTTAACCACGTCGTCCACGATCCAGCGGACCGAATCCGGGACGGAGGGATTCATGGCCTGAATCTGGCGTCCCCAGTCGATCATGCCCTGGGCGGCGTCCACATGGCAGACCTGTGCGCCGGCCGCGGCCATGGCCAGCGACCCGATGCCGGAGTAGGCGAAGAGATTCATGGTACGGACTTCACCGGACATGTTGCGGATAACGTCGCGGGTCCAGTCCCAGTTGTCGTATTGTTCGGCGAAAAAACCGAGGTGCCCGAAATTGGTGGGCTTGATCAGCAGTTTGAAGCCGCTGTAGAGGATCTGCCAGGATTCCGGCAACCCGCCATTGAGGTAGCGCCATTTGCCGCCGCCGCTGGAATTGCGTTCGAAAACGGCACAGGCGCTGTCCCATTCCGAGGCGGGCAGGGAGGGTTTCCAGAATGCGTTCAGGGCGGGGCGGATGATCCGGTATGCTCCAACCTGTTCAAGTTTCATCAGGTTGCCCGAATCCAGCAACCGGTATTGTTCGAGGGTCATGGGGAAATTACTCCTGGGACGGCGGCGTATAACGGTAGTTCCGTTTGCCTGCATTGTAAATGATTTCACCTTTGCGCACCGTCATCAGCGGTTTGTTGTCGGTGCGGGAGAATACGGCGAAGTCGGCGCGTTTGCCGGGCTGGAGAACGCCGCGGTCATTCAGGTTCAGGATCATGGCCGGGTTCAGCGACACGCAGGCGGAGGCGCTGGTGTCGGCCATGTGTGAATAACTCATCAGTTCGTGCCAGCCGCTGTCCAGCAACCGGGTGGAACCGGCCAGAATGCCTTTCGGGGTTCTGGATACGCCGTTTTTGATGACGATCCGGGTCGCGCCGAGGGTATATTCACCGTCCGGCATACCGGCGGCCTGAACGGCGTCGCTGATGCCGATCACCTTGTCGAACGGTTTGCAGCGGCAGGCCATGTCAACCATGCGGGGGTTCAGGTGTTGCCCGTCGAGGATCAGTTCAATGGCGACGCGCTCGTCGGTCAGGGCGATGCTGGTCAGGTTCTGGTCGCGCTGGTGCAGCGGCGGCATGCCGTTGAAAAGATGGGTGACACAACGCGCCCCGGCGTCGATTGCGCGCAGAGTCGATTTGTCGTCGGCGATACTGTGTCCCATGGATGGCAGGATATTGTTCTCCACCAACAGTTCGACCAGCTTCACCGCGTCTTCCAGCTCGGGCGCGAAAGTCATTTTAACGATTTTGCCGCGGGCGGTGGCGATGAATTCGCGTATCAGCCCGAGGTCGATTTCCTTCAGGTCGTTCTGTTCCATCGAACCGGCCTTGACCCGGTTCAGGAACGGTCCTTCGATGTGTATGCCGACGGGTTCGGCGCCGGGTTGTTCCTGTCCGATGGATGCGCTCAGCAGATCGAGGGTTTCCAGCATTTTCGCCCTGGGGGCGGGCACGATGGTGGGAACGAAACTGGTGACGCCGCGTTCGGCCAGGGTCCGGCTCATGCAACTGATGGAATTCGGGCTGTTGCCGGGCTGGGAGCAGTCGAAGCCTCCGGCGCCGTGGATATGGCTGTCGATGAATCCGGGGGTAATGTAGGCGTTCTCAAATTCGTAAATTTCAACTTCGCGGTCGCGGGTAAAAGCGGAAACCCCGCCCACGGCGAGAATACGCTCATCGCTCCGCAAAATCGCACATTTCGGCATTGATTTATGCGGAGTCAGGCAGTAATCTACAATATATAGCGTCCGTTTCCGGCCGATTTGACTTTTTTCCATAAAGCAGCTCCTGATACTATGGGAAATATAACGCCAACGCGCGCCGAATACAAATCCGGAAGAAAAATTATGTTTTTAAACCTGAAAGGGGTTGACATTTTCAATGGTCCATTGTATTATATATTATAGAAACACAGTGCAATAATATGAGAAGATGAAATGACCCGGGTTTTAAAGTACAACGAAGCGAAACAGAAGATTATTCAGTATATCAACGATAATCAGTTGCGGGTAAATGATAAACTGCCCCCCGAACAGGAATTGTGTTCACTGTTGGGCATGAGCAATATGCCGGTGCGCCAGGCGCTCGGCGAATTGCAGACTTGCGGCGTTCTGCGCAAGGTCAAGGGAGTGGGCACGTTTCTGGCCAAGAACTTCGAGCATGAAAAATACACCAGCAAGACGGCTTTTCTCAGCGTCAATCACCTGAACTATCCGGCGGGCAGTGTTCGTGAAGAGTTGATCTCGGCGCTGAAGAAGCGCGGCTCGGAATGCCTGTTCTTTTATTCGGGGAACGCCCTTGATGCGGACATTCTCGAACAAATGGGCCGGTGCGACCGTTTTATCGTTTCGGGTTTTCTGAATCCGGAATGGGTGACCGCGGTGAAAAGTTTCGGCAAACCGATTGTCCAGCTCGGCGTCGCCTCATTCGAAACGGGGTTGTGCAAAGTGTCCTTTGACTATGTCAATATTTTTGAAACGATTTTCCGGTATTTCCAGGGCGAGGGCTATTCGCGTTTCGCGGCAATCCTGCCGCACCCGGAAACCACCTGCGAAGCCTCCCATATCATAAAGTGCTATCATACCGCCGCCGCCGGATGCGGGGTCGAGGCTCCCCTTGGACTGGTACAATCCCTGCCCGATAAATTCCCGATTGCCTGGTGTTCCGAATTCCTTCGGCGAAACCGGCAGGAGTTTGAGGTACTGATTACGTCGCCGATAGCCTTGAACCTGATGATGTTCGACCGTCATTGGGGATCACTTACAAAGGGCAAGCCGCTGGTCGTTTATGTGGGAGGCGGGGTTTTGCCGGAGGAATTCGATTCCCTGCCGGATATGTATCGGATGGTAGGCGAAGGATCGATGCTTTCAAAAGCCGTCAGTATCCTGTTTGATTATCCCCATAGTTTTCTTGAGCACGGCGTGATCGAAATGCAGACGTCGTTTCTGAGCCGTAATCTGTCTTATAAGACTTCGATCGATATTATGAATGAAACACCCTGAATATAAGGAGGTTGGTGTGATGAAGCAGAAAAGAATTTTTACACTCATAGAGCTTTTGGTTGTTATAGCTATTATAGCTGTTTTAGCATCCATGCTGCTGCCGGCGCTGAACAGCGCCAGAGCCAAAGCCAGGGCCATTTCGTGCCTGAGCAACGAACGGCAAGTCGGTATGGCGCTGCGAACTTATATTGACGGTAA
Source organism: uncultured Lentisphaeria bacterium (assembly GCA_937888615.1). GTDB lineage: Bacteria > Verrucomicrobiota > Lentisphaeria > Victivallales > Victivallaceae > UBA5239. The sequence goes on from CALABZ010000298.1 coordinate 12,469, forward strand.
TGAGGATTATTTCCCGGTTTTCAACTCTCCCTTCTTATGGTCACAGCAACTGATCGAAAACAAATATGCCCCCGATATCAAGACCTTCCTTTGCCCGGAACTGAGCACGTGGAATGCAAGCGGACAGTTGGCCACATACCGGGCATCGACTGCAGATCCTTTTCAGTATCCAGCCCAGGGGATCGGCTTGAACGGTTATCTTGCCGGATGCAATAATAGTGGCGACGTCAATTATAATAAATATCCCGACGGCAGTTTGAAAATAGCCAAATTGGCGCGTATCGGCAATCCGTCCGAGGTTTACATGGCTATGGATACGATTATTAACCTGACCACCGGCCCTGCCGACGGCAAGGGGTATTATGTGGTTATGCGCAGTCAGGGCTCGAAATACCAGGCGAATGCGCGCCACAGCAAAGGCATTAATATCCTGCATGTGGATGGGCATGCCATCACCTTTAAAACGAAAACGGAATTCAATATCTATCTGGAAATCGGTTGGGGCGGTTCCAAATGGACCAATAACGACTGGTTTTGATCAACCTAATTGAAGCATAAAAAGGAATTTGAAGAAAGATGAAGAAGATTGCACTCGTTACCCTAATTATTTCCGGGGCCTTGTCTCTTTTATCCGCGGAGGCGGTGAAGGCCTCGAGCTTCGGATTTAATTCGGAGAACGCCACTGAATGCCAGATCGGAAGAGCACACGTCTGAACTCCAGTCACCGTACGTAATCT
>CALABZ010000299.1 GCA_937888615.1 uncultured Lentisphaeria bacterium
AGCCGCGGCTCGGATGCCTACTTTTTCACGGTGAAAAACTCGGGCTGAAACGTTCGGCTGCCGAACTCGCCGCCCTGCTCTCCGAATACGATGTCCGCGGCGGCGATTCGCCGGACATTCGAACCCTGCTTGGCCGGATTAAATCAATGCCCCGGGTGCTGGAACTCGCCAACCGTCTCGGCAAAGGATCGGACCGTAAAAAAGCCGATGATTACAGCGTCGGGCTCCTGTTGGCTTTCGCCTACCCGGACCGGATCGCCCGTCTGCGCCCGACCGGCGGCGGGCGGTTTGTATTGAGTTCCGGCCGCAGTGCTATTCTAAAGGAAAGCTCACCGCTCGCGCGCGAATCCTATCTGGTTGCCGCCGAGCTCGACGCGGGAGACACCGACGCCCGCATTTATCTGGCCGCGCCACTGGCTGAAGCGGATTTTCTGCATCATTTTCCGCTCCGCGAAAGTGCGGTGTTGTACTGGGATGAGGAACGGAAACTGTTCCGCAGCCGCCTCCGCCGCGTTTTCGGAAAACTGGTGGTCAGTGAAAAAGAAGCCACCCTGCCCGATGGCGAAGCCGCCGCCGACGCGGTTCTCGAACTGATCCGCGAGCGTGGCCTTGACCTGTTGCCGTGGACCGACGAACTCCGCAGATGGTGTGCCCGAATGAACTTCATCCATCGCCACCGCCCGGAATTTCCGGACTTCAACGATGAAATTCTGCTGGACGAACTGGACCGCTGGCTGAAACCATTTTGTCCCCGGAAAATCAGCGGTAATTTCATGGACAAAATCAACCTCGCCAGCGCACTGAAAAGCCGTTTATCCTACCGTCAGACGCAGGAGGCCGACGCCCTCGCCCCCGAACGTTTCATCGTTCCGACCGGCTCCAACATCCGCATCGATTACAGCGCCGATCCACCGGTACTGCCGGTCCGGCTCCAGGAGATGTTCGGCTGCCGGGAAACTCCGCAAATCATGAACGGCAAGGTCGGATTGCTACTGCATCTGCTTTCTCCGGCCATGCGTCCGGTCCAGATTACGGCGGATCTCGCCGGGTTCTGGCAGAACTCTTACCAGTATGTAAAGTCCGACCTGAAAGGGCGTTACCCGAAGCACGACTGGCCTGACGATCCCGCCAATGCGACGCCTCAGCGCGGTGCAAAAAAGCGGAATTTTTCAAAATAAATAAAAATCCCGGTTGCATTTTTATGCGGATGGTTGTATTTTAATCACTAAAGCACTTTAGTAATTTAAGATATATTCAGGAGAACATCAATAAATGAATCGCTTGAAAGAAAGTTTGCAGAAGACGGAGAAATGGTTTCGTGAATCGGGCGTCATGATTCCGTCCGATGGTAGTTGGGGAGTCGCCGAACGGGTCCTGGTGACGGAAAACAATCCGGCGATGGAAAAGGTTTATGCGTCTTTTCCCGCTTGGACCGAACACGACGGCTACAGCATCATCGAACAGCGCCGCGCGGATTGCTGTTTCGAAGCCGCTTTCATGTTCCAGCAAATGGCCGTCGCCCTCAACGATCCAGAGGCGGAAAAGACCGCCTACAATCTCCTCGACTTCCTTTACCGGCGCAGCGGCTTGCTCTCCCGCAAAGGCGACCATCCGAGCGGCTGGACCTGGAGCCATATCTCCGAACGGCGGCTTTTCTGGTTTGACGACAACGCCTGGGTCTGCATCCTGCAGTTGATGATCGGCCATGCCAATCCGGGATGGGATTGCGAATTTGGTATGACTGAATGGGCTATCAAGCTGGCCGACGATATGGCTGTCGGATTCAAGGCGCAATTCGGCAAGGAATATGATCCGGCGTTCATCTGGCATGGCGATCTCAAGTTGCCGCACTGGGGTTCCCTCCCCCTCATGGCATTTGCCCGCGCCTGGGAAGTCAATCAGAATCCGCTGTATCGCGAAGTGGCCGACACTTACCACCGTTACCTGCTGGAATGCCACTTGACACTGACCACCAGCGAATTTGGTTATGCCGTTCTCGGCGCGACCATGGCGCACAAAGTCTTCCATGACGGCCTGAGCCTTGAAGTCGCCACGCTGTTCGCCGATAAAATTCTGGACCGTATGGACCCGAAAACCGGCTGTATTCCCGCCGAACACCATGAAGCGCCATCCGGAACCCACTTGGCGGACACCATCTATACGCTGAACTGGGCAATTCTGGCCCTGCAGAACATGTTTGCGGCGACCGGTCAGGCCAAATACCGCGAAGGCTTCGATAAATTACAGGCATTGCTGCTGAAAATTCAAGACCACACGCCGCAAAAACACTTGTTCGGCTGCTGGCGCGGCATGTACGACCTGAATGTCGGAGCATGGGGCGGCGGCGATTGCTACGAGGGCGGCGCCGGCAGCATTTACACCGGCTGGACCAACGCCCCCATCGCCTGGGCATTCATCAACGAACTCAACCATAAATCACTCCTGGACTACTGATCATGGACTTCAAGCCTTACCTCAAACGCTATGAACAGGAATTGACCGAACGGGTCATTCCATTCTGGGAAAAGAACTGCGTCGATCATGAATTCGGCGGCTATTTCACCTCGCTGGACCGCGACGGTTCCGTCTATGATACCGAGAAATACATGTGGATGCAGTGGCGGATCGTCTACATGTTCGCTACATTTCATATGAGCGGATACAGCCGTCCGGGGTTTCTCGATATCGCCCGGCAGGGTTTTGACTTTCTGACCCGCCACGGCAAATCGGAGGATGGCACCTATTATTTCGCATTGAACCGCCAGGGCGAGCCCAGCGTGGCCCCCTACAACATTTTCTCGGACTGTTTCGCCGCGATGGGGGCCGCCGCGCTTTATCAGGCCACCGGAGAGGCCGCCTACAAAGCCGAGGCCGATTCCGCCATGCAGAGCTACATCCGCCGCATGGACAACCCGAAAGGACGCTGGGAAAAATGCCTGCCCGGCCGCCGTAAACGCCTTTCGCACGGCCATTTCATGATTCTGGCCAACCTCGGTTATGTGATGAAGGACTGCCTCGGCACCGACCGTTACGACGCCGACACCGAGCGGGCGGTTCGTACCGTGATGGAAAAGTTCTGGAATCCGGAATACCGGGTTCTTTTCGAAAACGTCAACCCGGACGGTTCGT
>CALABZ010000300.1 GCA_937888615.1 uncultured Lentisphaeria bacterium
CAGTGTTACTACATATTTTATTACCGGCATGATATTTCTCCAATTTTGTTTTTGGGAAATATCATAGCATGTTTTTATTAAATTTCAAGTGCAACTAAACACTAGTAAATAATACCCATAAGCCGATAAATATAACTCTATTTTTTCGCATAAAAAACCATTTGGGATAGTGTCATAAATTTTGTGTAAACCCCTTTTTGGCCTAAACGCCGTACGGCACGCTATAATAAAATCTACACTGCTATTCTCACCGTGTCAAATGGTAGTGCTATAAATTTTGTGTAAACCCCTTTTTGGTCTAAGCAGTTTTCGACGAGCTTTTTTCACGCAGAATCAAGATGCAGTAATTCCGCTGCCACAAATGCGGCTCCTTGAAAATAACCAGAGAATTGAGATCAAAGACAGGACTTTTAAGCAGAAATCATTTATGCTTATTTTTGCTCCAAATGCATTTTAACGATGCTTCCTTGAGCGTAACAGGAAGAATACGGAAGAAAAGCAATATAAGGCATTGAAAATGATTAAAATTAAGATATTTTATACTTAAATAAGGTTTCGTATATGATTATAATGCATGGTTTTCACGAGCGGTAGTTGTGATCATCGCAATCCTGGCGGCAATGCTGCTGCCGGCACTCAACAAGGCCCGCGAAAAAGCCCGTTCAATCAACTGCCTCGGCAACTTGAAGCAACTGGGTACCGCGACTCAACTTTACATCGGAGACTGCGACTACTTTCCCAGCCGGGGCCCCGGCGGCGTCGGCGATTGTTTCACCATCACCCTGGCCCCCTACCTCGGGATTCAGGTGGACCCGGCCGTCGGCTTCAACAACAATGAAGTTCTCGCGGTCTATATGTGTCCCTCCGCTGAGAAAAACATGTTCAATACGGCATCCAATAAACACTTGTACGCCGGAGCCGGAGGTTTGGGCTACACTTCCAATAATTATCTGACCGGACGTGCATCGCCGAGCACCAGCGTAATGACCGCCGGTCAACTGAAGGCCTCGCTGGTGAAGAATCCCTCGATGAAATTTCTGTTCCTCGACAACGGCGACGGCGGCACCGAAACCACCGGTATCGACCATACCACCCACAGCCGGGTAGCCTATCGGCATACCTCGAACGGCGGCAGTCGGGTCTTCCTGCCGATCACGGTAAGTTCAGCGACGCCGGGTAGCCTTGCATCTTTCGCGCAGGGGAAAGGTGTCAATATCGCCCATGCCGACGGCAGCGCCGCCAATCGTCTCGGCCCCGCCACCGGCACGGAAGTAAGAGAACTCCACTGGACGGCTCAATAAGTTTTTAAAGTTTGTGACTGCCGGGCCCATAGGCCTTATCGCCATAAAGCGCCCGGCTTCCCTCCGGCACCGTCAATCGATAGCCGGAGTTGTCATATTCCAACTCGATCGCACCGTGCCGGGTCGGCTGGCGCACCTTGAAAGAGACCAATTCGCCCGGACGGGGATCAACCCGGAAAACATCTAACCCCGGCGCGACCGGTTTGATCCCGCAGAGCTCACGGGTGATGATGTTGGCCGGAGCCGCCCCCCACGCGTGATTCCAATCCTGATTCGGTTTGAGCGAATCGTCCCAGGCCTCCATGGTGATTGTCGCCCCTTTGTCCAACATATTCCGCCAGCTCCGCAAACCATTGCCGGTCATCAAGTCCCGGGCATGATCGTTCAAATTCCACGCATAACAGGTTTCGAGCAGGAATTGCGCCACGTAGACACTGCACGACATGCCTTTTTTTCGCAGGACTTCCGTCAGGGCCGGAGCTTCCGTTTCTTCCGCCACGCCGGACCATAACGCGAATACCGTTCCATGCAATGATACGTGATCCGAACCGGGGTTGTCTACGAAATATCCGCCCTTCAACATGGTACGCCGGATCGATTCTTTGATCTGTGCCGCCCGTTGGCGGTAAGAGCCGTCTTCGCCGAGCTCGGCCATCGCCAGAAGCGAACGGTAATGATAGCAATTCGGCACCAGGTTCACGTCACCGAATTCGTAGTCGTCGCGTTCCCCCATCGGCCAGTCCACAATGTCGCGGATGCCGTTCTGCGGGCGGATCAGAAAATCATCGCCGGCATGGTGCCGCAGCGTTCGTTCTTTCAAAACCGGATACCAGCGCCGGGCGCTGTCGGCATCGCCGGAATACAACAGGTAATCCCGCACGATCAGCGGCATCAGCAAATGCCATTCGGTCGGCCAGGTGGGATATACGAGCAGATGGTCGATGGTATTGCGGGCAATGGTGTAATCGGCGTCGCAACAGAAATGACCGAGCTGGTTGATATAGGCGTCGCCCTCATACGGCAGACGTTCGCGCTCACCATCAACGTATTTACCGAAAGGCGTCGTGACCTTGATCGAATACTTACAGAACGCCCAGACCCGGTTCAGCCATTCATCGGAACACTCAAACATGGCGGCATCATCATTAAACGGCGCGAACACCGCCAGTTGCCGCGCGTCGAACGTCCCCTCATACCCGTTGATTTCCGCATAACGGAACGGGGCAATCTCGCCGCCGGCGGATTCCGGCGGATAGCACTTCGGCAAACTCGGTTCCGGGGCCCGGTGGAGCGGAATATCAAAGGCATAGGTATGAGTCCCCGGTTTCAGCGTGATGTCCTGTTTTTTGAAACAACGGTAGCCGCCGGGATCACGGTTCAGCCGTCCGTCTTTCAGGACTTCGCCGATGGCCAGTTCCACGGTTTCCCCGCCCTGCCCGGTCAGGTCCACTTCCAGCCTGCCGTAAGCGTCTTTTCCAAAATCGATCAATATATTTCCGCATGACGCGGTTACTTTGTCCGGATAAATAATTGTCATGGCTTCACCTTTTCCTTTTGTTTCCGTTTGACAATAATATACCGGTTATTTTAAGTAAAACCTTGATTTTCGTGTCAAAAACATCTATATTTATGCCAAACACAATAAATCCAGATACGTTATGCAGGAAACCACCCTTTATTCAGCCAATCAATTCATCATGCCGTACGGCCTGCCGTACCGGCTGATGTTCCATTCGCAGGAGAATAACCAGGAGCACCATCACGATTTCACCGAACTGGTGATCGTGCTCGACGGCTCCGCGGAACATTGGATTGCGGGGAGACATTATCCGGTATCCCGCGGCGATGTATTTGTTGTACGCAAAGGGGTTTCCCATTGCTACCGGAATTCCCTCCGTCTGCGCATTGCCAACGTCATGTTCGATCTGGAAGACACGAAAAACGACCTGCTGGACCTGCCGGAAATCCCCGGTTTCTTCGCCCTTTTCGAGTCGGAACCATCCGTGCGCGAACAGAGTGATTTCAAAGAATGCCATACCTTGTCGCCCGTTCAACTGGCCGAAGTCGAAGGCATCCTGAACCGTTTTCAATATGAATATCAGGGGCGAAAACCGGGATTCCGCTTTGTTTGCCGGAATGCGTTTTTCGAACTTCTTGTTTATCTGGCGCGCAGTTATGACAAGGACGGGAAAAAATATTCGAGGCGAATGATCAAGCTCAGCCGGATGATCCGGTTCATTGAAGAGAATTTCCAACAGGATATTTCCCGCGACGAAATCATGGAGGCCGGGGAAGTTTCGATAAGTGTCGGCAGCCGGATTTTTCAGGAGTTTCTACATGAAACCCCGATTGGGCACCTGATTCGGGTACGAATCGACCATGCTTCCGAATTACTGCGGCGAACCGACCGGCCGGTAGCCGAAATCGCATTCCGGTGCGGTTTCCGGGACACGAACTATTTTTCGCTGCAATTCAAAAAGACAACGGGGCTGTCACCGCGTGAATTCGCCGGGCGGCACCGGGATTAAGAAGGGATGTCACTGGCCCGGATCAAGCCATTTCTTGAACGTTTTCATGGCGAGAAAACTTTCGGTGGAGACGATCCCGTCGATTTCGATCATGGGACCGTCGATAAACTGAATCAGGCCGTGTTTGGAAGGAAGCCAGGCCTCCACCAGCAAATCGTAACGCCCGGTGGTGATACAGACGGACTGGACCTCTTTCAGTTCGGAAATCGCGGTGGCGATCTTGGTCAGATCCTTGCTGGCGGACACTTTGACGCCCAGCATGAAAAGCTGGTGGTCCTCCACCATTTCCGGGTTGATCCATGCAGACACCCAGAGATAACCGGAGTCGATCAGTTTTCGAATCCGGTTTCTCACAGTGCCTTCGGAAATGCCGAGTTCGCGGGCAATTGTATTATTGCCCGCGCGTCCATCGGCGATCAAAGCGGCCACGATTTTCTGGTCCATATCATCCATCATACCATAATATAGTCCAACTTATGCGCTTCCGCCACCGCTTTATTGGTTAATTTTCCATTAAAACAATTCAGGCCCATTTTCAAGGCGGGAGAATCCGCCACGGCCTTTTCCACGCCCTTGCCGGCGATCATCAGTCCGTAACGGTTGGTGACGTTGCCCAGCGCGATAGTAGAACTCAGGCTTACCGCCCCCGGCATGTTCGCCACGCAGTAGTGCACCACGCCGTCAACCACGAAAATGGGGTCCGTATGAGTCGTGGCATGCGAGGTTTCGAAACATCCGCCCTGGTCGATTGCGATATCCACCATCACCGAGCCCGGTTTCATCAACGACAGGTCTTCCTTTTTGACCAGGTGCGGTGCCAGAGCCCCCGGCAGCAGCACGGCGCCGATCACCAGGTCGGCATGCGCCAGTTCGCCCAGGATATTGGCACGGTTTGAATAAAGCGTTTTCACGCCGTTGCCGAAAGCCTGTTCCAGCTCCGCCAGACGTTTCGCCGACACGTCCATGAGCGTCACGTCCGCGCCCATGCCCAATGCGATCCGACAAGCGTTCGAACCGGCCACACCGCCGCCCAGAATCAATACTTTGCCCTTGGCCGTGCCCGGGACTCCGCCCAGCAGAACACCGCGCCCGCCGCAAGGTTTCTCCAAATACTTGGCGCCTTCCTGTATGGAAAGCCGTCCAGCAATCTGAGACATCGGGGCCAGCAGCGGCAGTGAACCGTCCGCTTCCATCACTGTTTCGTAAGCGAAAGCGGTCACTTTGCGTTCCAGCAATGCTTCGGTCTGGCGACGATCCGCGGCCAGGTGCAAGTAGGTATAAAGGATCTGACCTTCATGAAAGAGGTCGTATTCGGACGGCAAGGGTTCTTTAACTTTGACGATCATTTCAGCGGCGTCGCAGATTTTTTTGCGGTCATCCATGATCTCACAACCGCAGGCCTGATATTCAGCGTCGTTGAATCCGGTCCCTGCCCCGGCTGATTTTTCGACCAGCACCCGGTGTCCGGCGGCGACATACTCTCCGGCGCCTCCGGGGGTCAATCCAACACGATACTCTTCGTTCTTGATTTCCCTTAATAATCCGATAATCATAATAAACTCCTTTTATTTATTCGATTTTCGTAATAAATATAAATATAATTACGAAAAACAAAATATCAACCCTGTATTCGAGAAATAATCGAATATTTCCCATAATATCTTTCTGGATTTTTTCAAAAAATCCGCTTTTTTTGTACGACAAATGATATTATATTATACTGATTGCTTAAAAATGACAACCTTTAGCAAGCGAGGATCCAAAATGAGCTTTCTAGGAGAAAACTACCTGATCGACAACAGCATCGGCAAAAAGCTGTACCAGGCGGTACGTACCCTGCCGATTGTTGACGCCCACAATCACGCCAACGTCAAAGAGATCGCCGACAACGCCAATTACGCCAACGTCTGGCAGTTGTTCGCCGCCACCGACCACTATGTGTGGGAAGTTTTGCGCAAGCGCGGCGTGCCCGAGGAATACATCACCGGCAGTCGTTCCCCCGAAGAAAAATGGATGAAACTCGCCTCCGTTTTCCCGGAAATCGCCGGCAATCCGGTTTATGAATGGATTCATCTGGACCTCAGCCGTTACCTCGGCATCACGAAACTGATCGGTCCGGACACCGGCGCCGCCATCTGGGACGAAGCCAACGCCGCGCTCGCCAAGCCGGAAAGCAAACCGCAGGCCCTGCTGGAAAAAATCGGCGTCGAGTCCATGTGTTCCACCGACGACCCGATCGACTCCCTCCACGATCACCGTGTTATCGCCAGAACCACCGGCAAGGCCCTCGTCCGCCCCACCTGGCGCCCCG
>CALABZ010000301.1 GCA_937888615.1 uncultured Lentisphaeria bacterium
GAGGTGGTGCATTTTCAAGTGCCCATTAGTGGTGCATTTTGGGTGCCCGCTGACACTGGGAATATCAAAATTTTCATAAAAGCTACTTTTTTTGTAGATTTTATGGAAACGGCGCTTGACAGGTGAGGAGAGAGGAGGTATTTTAATGCTATTAACATGACAAAATTGGTAGTTTTTATTTAAAATGGCTGAGGAGGTGCAAAAATGAGCAGCATAGCCAATAACATTCTGGAAAAAATCGGGAATACCCCGCTGGTTCGCATCGGCAAACTGAATCGGGGTCATGCTGAAATTGTGGTAAAGGTGGAGTCGTTCAATCCCGGCAGTTCGGTGAAGGATCGAATCGCGTTGGCTATGGTCGAAAAGGCCGAGAAGGCCGGGGCGTTGAAACCCGGCGGACTGATTATTGAACCGACCAGCGGCAACACCGGAATCGGACTGGCGCTGGTCGCGGCGGTGAAAGGATACCGCCTGATCCTGACCATGCCGGAAACCATGAGCATCGAACGGCGCAAACTGTTGGCCGCCTATGGCGCGGAACTGGTGCTGACCGATGGGGCGGCCGGGATGAAAGGCGCAATCGCCAAGGCGGAAGAACTTCATGCCGCCACCCCCGGATCAATTATTCCTCAACAGTTCGAGAACCCCGCGAATCCGGAATATCACCGTCTGCATACCGCCGAGGAAATCTGGCGCGACACCGACGGGCGGGTCGATGCTTTTATCGCCGGGGTTGGTACCGGCGGCACTCTGACCGGCGTCGGCGAGGTATTGAAAAAACGTAATCCACGGGTGAAAATTTATGCGGTGGAACCGGATCAGAGTCCGGTGCTTTCCGGCGGCAAGCCGGGGCCGCACAAGATTCAAGGCATCGGCGCCGGATTCGTTCCGGCGGTGTTGAATATGGATATTGTGGACAAGGTGATCGCCGTTTCCGCTGAAGATGCCGGTCGGACGGCGCGGGCGGCGGCGAAAGAGGAGGGGCTGTTGATCGGGATTTCATCCGGTGCGGCTCTTCATGCCGCGTTGGAATTGAGCCGGGAGCCGGAGTTTGCCGGAAAAAGGATTGTAGTATTGCTGCCGGATACCGGCGAGCGTTATCTCTCCACCTGGCTTTTCGAAGAATAAGAAAACAACCATTTATCCCCGAAGGAGATTTGCACATGAGCGACAGAAAATACCATATTGAAACGTTGGCGCTTCACGCCGGACAAGTACCGGACCCCGCGACCAATGCCTGTGCTGTGCCGGTATACCGGACCACCGCATACAGCTTCCGTGATTCCAAACACGGCGCGGATCTGTTCGCCCTGAAGGAGTTCGGCAATATTTACGCCCGGCTGATGAACCCGACCAACGACGTACTCGAAAAGCGTCTGGCGGCACTTGACGGCGGCGCGGCGGCGTTGACGCTCGCCAGCGGGACGGCGGCGATCTATTTCGCACTCACCAATATCGCCAGGGCCGGCGATGAAATCGTATCGGCCAACAATCTTTACGGCGGGACGTTTACGCAGTTCGACGCAATCCTGCCGCAAGGCGGCATTACGGTACGTTTCGCTCCGGTGAACGATCTGGCGGCCACCGAGGCGCGGATCAATGAGAAAACCCGCGCGCTTTACATCGAAACGGTCGGCAATCCCAACCTCGATATTGCCGACATTGAAGCTTACGCTGTGTTGGCGAAAAAATATCACCTGCCGCTGGTGGTCGACGCCACGTTCACGCCGCCGACCTTGCTGCGCCCGATTGAGCACGGTGCAAATATCGTGATTCACTCCCTTTCCAAATGGATCGGGGGACACGGGACCGGTATCGGCGGCGTTGTCATTGATGCGGGGAATTTCGACTGGAGCGATCCGAAATTTGCGCTCTACAACGAACCGGACCGCGGTTATCACGGACTGCGTTTCGCGCATGATTTGGGCGATTTGAATTCACTGGCGTTCATCCTGCGTCTGCGCACGGTGGGACTGCGCAACCAGGGGCCGACGCTGGCGCCCGATGCGGCATGGATTTTCCTGCAGGGCGTGGAGTCGCTGCCGCTCCGCATGGCGCGCCATAGCGAAAACGCCCGCAACGTGGCCGAATATCTCGCGAAGCATCCGAAAGTCGCCTGGGTGCGTTATCCCGGCAACGATCCGCTGGCGGACAAATACTTGCCGGACGGCGCGGGCGGCATGGTGGTGTTCGGGGTGAAAGGCGGCGCGGAAGAGGCGCGGAAGCTGGTCGACAGTGTGGAACTTTTTACCTTGCTGGCGAATGTGGGCGATGCCAAAAGCCTGATCATCCACCCGGCCAGCACCACTCATTCGCAGCTTTCTGAGGAAGATCAGCACAAGGGCGGACTCCAACCGGAATTGATTCGACTTTCGATCGGGCTTGAACACATCGACGATATTATCGGCGCGCTTGACGACGCGCTGGCGAAACTGTAACATATTGTGCAGAGATGAACACGCTTATAGCCAAAGCTTTGCGGCGGCCGGGCAATCTGACCCGCCCGGAAATCGCCGAACTCCTGGATCGGTCTGATCCGACGGAACTTTTCCGGGCGGCTTACGGGGTGAAACTCCGCTATACCGGGCGGATGGTATTTTTGCGCGGGATTATCGAATTCGGTAATTATTGCGCGAAAGACTGTTTTTATTGCGGCATCCGCCGGAGCAACCGGGAAGTCAAGCGCTACTGCTTGAGTGAAGACGATATCGTGCGCATGGCGGTGTGGGCTTTTGAACAGCGTTACGGTTCAATCGTTCTCCAGTCCGGCGAGCTTGAATCGGAGGAAAATACCGCGTTCGTCGAACGGGTTCTCCAAAAGATCAGGGTCGTTACCGATGGCAAATTCGGCATTACGCTTTCATTGGGGGAGCAGGACGAGGAAACGTTCCGGCGTTGGCGTGAGGCCGGGGCGCATCGTTATCTGTTGCGGATCGAAACCTCCAACCCGGAATTTTACGCCCGGCTTCATCCGCCGGACCACTCCTTTCTCCGGCGGGTCGAGTGTCTGCGGGTGCTTAAACGCCTTGGTTATCAAACCGGAAGCGGCGTGATGATCGGGCTTCCCGGACAGACGTTGGACGATCTGGCCGGTGACGTGGCGTTTTTCCGCGAACTCGACTTGGATATGATCGGCATGGGACCCTACATCCCGCATCGGCAAACGCCGCTGGGGCAGGGGATTGAAGTGACTCCGGCATATGCGGCGGCGCAACTTCAACTGGGATTGAAAATGATCGCCGTGACGCGCCTGTACCTTCACGATGTCAATATCGCCGCCACCACCGCGCTTCAGGCGCTCGATGATCGCGGGCGCGAACAAGGTTTGCTGGCCGGAGCGAATGTGATCATGCCCAACGTCACCGACACCGAATACCGCGCGGATTATCAGTTGTACGAAAACAAACCGTGTCTTGATGAAAATGCCGCCCAATGCCGTACCTGTCTGAATGGCCGTATCACCGGCATTGGTGAGCATATCGGCTGGAAATACCGAGGCGATCCGGTTCATTTTCGACAACGTGTGGGAGAAGCGGTTATACGCCTGACAAAATGAATTCCGGTATCAGGCGGAGTCGCGTCGGAAGAGTTTACGCAATCGGCCGCGGACTCTGCGCAGGAACGGCCGGGGACCGATATAGCTTTGGGCCGCGGCAAACCCATGGCGGCGGATCGCCCGGAAAAAGAGGTCTCGGTCTGGATGCCGTTTGCCCGGATGGTGAAGATAATGCTGGTCCACTTCGCGCAGTGAACAGGGTTCTTTTTCGAGGGTTCCGGCGGCATCTTCGAACAGTTTCTTCCCTTTTTTCGTGTTGACGAGGAGCGTGGAGACTCCGGTGTTGTCATCCCACTGAGGAGCGAAGGAGGCGAAGCGCCAGCAGTCGCCCAGGGTCAAGTCGGAACTGCGGTGCACCTTGGTGTAGGGGCATTTTGAACAACATTCCCGGTTCAGGATCGAACTCAGAAACAGTTGAAAATAGGGGTCGTGTTCGCAATCCTCAAGGTAATGGGCGCCATTGGCGAATTCCGCGCCGATCCGCATCGGCACACAGCCTCGCTGCTGGTCCCGGAACCGGAACGACACCATTGGCGCACCGAATCGTGCGGCGAGATCGCGACGGAACAGGTCGAATACCATTGGCGAGGGGACACCGTGACAGATGAAGTCCGCCGTATACAGGTTTTCCGGTTCATTGTCCAGAAATCCGTATAATGCCGCCACTTGACACGGGGTGCCGGTGAACAATACTTCGCGTCCGGCCCGGAGCAGTCCGGCAATCGGTGTGAAAATTCGGGAACAGTCACTCTGGACGTACTTGGAGTAACGCATGGCATTCCGTCCCGCCGCATCGTTCGCGATAACGTGGACAACGCTGAAATCCTCTTTCATCACCGCTCCCGCCACCGCTCCGCCCCGCTTCAAAATGATATCGCTCAGCGCGGTGAACAATCCTCCGGACGTACTGGCCTTGCGTACCGCCGGGTCGGCGTGGCGCACCGCGAAAAACTCCGGAGCCTGCCGGAGCGTCAATCGGAACGCTTTTTGTCCGGCCGGACAGCAATTGATACAACGGCGACAACGGACACAGACGGCAAAATCAATTTCGGGAAAGAGAAAACCATCGGAGTCCGGTTTCAATTGAATGCAGTTTTTCGGACAAACCGCCGCACAGACGCCGCAACCGAAACAGAGAGTATCTCCGTTGATATAGTCAAGTGTCCGATTCATAAGATTTATTCCGTGTCCACCGTTTGTTCTCGATAAGCTAAACAATATCATCAAGAAGCCGATTTTGCAAACCGCCATTTAGACAATCAGGAAAAGGGAAGGGGAAATCTATGGGGATTTCGCCCATTGGGCGACCGGCGGCGGGTACGATCCGCTGCGATTGACTGTTGGACCGCGCTTGCCGCAAATCCTTGCCCTGGAACATTGGACGTAACCGTGACACTTTGATGTTTTATATATTTAATTGATTATTTTGAGGTTATTGGATTTGCGATAATTAGCCGGAGTCATGCCGAATTTCATTTTGAACCTTTTTATAAAGTATGAAAAACTATTAAAGGAACATCTGAAAGCAATTTCTTTTATGGGGATATTTTTGTAAAGCAAAAGTTTGGCGGCGCTGTCAAGTCGTAAATTTATCAGATAATTGCTGAAATCTTCATTTTTTTTAAAACGCTTGAACAGCTTTGATACATATGATGATGAGATATTAAAATAATCCGCCAGATCGGAGCGGCCGATATCTTCTAAATGGTGTTCATACACAAAATGAATAATTTGTCTGAAAGTTTCAAAAGCGTTTCCCTGATAATTCTGTGAATTTTGCAGATCTTGAAGGAGCATTTCCAATGATATCCGCAGAAGCTTTAAATTTATCTCTGAATCATCTTTTTCTTTTGCCAATAGCTCCATGGTTTGAATGACTCCAGCGGTTGCAGGCCTGAAACAATCATAAATATGATAATAGTAAAACGGAAAACTAAGTCCATCATACGGATATTTAATCATGTTGTAAGGTATGCTTGTCGTGTCAGCATAAATTATACGAAAAAAATCGGGCCTCAAGACAACCCCCAGCGATTCCGCACCATGTACCGGACTGCTGAACGCGTTGGAAATGGTGAAAACGGCATATTTTTCAGGAATAGTTTCCAATTTCCATTCCCCATTTGTTATCATATATTTTTTTAACTCACCGGAAAGAATAATCGCATAGCTGGGAAATGGAACATATTGTAATTCTCCTTTAAACGATGAAGGGGGAACCCCTTGTTCGGCATAATAAAGTCCTTTTAAATCCAAACTCAATGTTTGTGTGATATGCTCCGCCATTTTTTCTTTGTAATTTATCATATGCTTATTTTGTTTTTCCTGTTGAGTCTAGCAGCATAGTTCTTTTGGATAACTTTGTTTTTTATATTTTCGCGTCCGCCCCACTTGTATGCCCGGTAAATGCGGCACAACACCCCAGGGCTCAGAGTCGGGAACTCTTTGGCAGGCAACAAAAGCTTCTATTTTCCTGAAAGTACATAATAGTTACACTAAAACCACTTCTATTGTATTGACACTTGTATACTTTCATTATATAATAAAAAGAGAGTAAAATCCAACTCGATATGAAAAAAAAGATTATTTTTTAAAAAGGAGCGGTTTGAAAATGGAGAAATTTAATTATGAAACCAAGTTGATGGGTCGAAAAATCAATTTCACACTTATTGAATTGCTGGTGGTCATCGCTATTATAGCGATACTCGCCTCGATGTTGCTTCCGGCTTTAAACAAAGCGCGTGAGACTGCCAAATCAATCTCGTGTGTCAACAATCAGAAAACACTGGGTATTTCACTGTCAATGTACCGCAGCGACTATGATGGATGGGCTATGGGCTGGCAGGATAGAGACAGCTCGGGAGGACGGACCCCAAGCTGGAGTAATTGGATGATGGCACTATTTCCTTATCACAAAAATGCTGCCTTATGGGTGTGTCCAAGCAGTCCCGATCAAAGTGATTTGGCAGCCATAAAGTCGATAAAAACAATTGAAATGATAATTCCTTCTTCTCTGTCGTGGACAGGGAGCATCGGGATAAATCAGATGAAATTTACCAATAAACCGGTCAAGCTTAATACTGTCAAGCATCCAGCGCAATTGATATATGGAGGAGATTGTGCAGGCAAAAGGGCGCAATTTTTTTCGCCGGCTAATAGCGGAGACGTGAGAGCTTGCGTAGTTGATAAATTGTATCCGGATAATGCCTTGGGATTTCGTGCTGCACATGGGAACAATATAAACTTCATATATTCAGATGGTCATGCCGCAAGCAAAAGCTACCTTGTTCAAAAACAAGATATCGCTTTTTATGATACTTATTTGAGGCTCTGCCTGGGAATATAAATTTCTATAAAACACCAGAAAATCAATCAATAATATTTGAGATAAAAACATATTTTGCAAATTCAAAAAATGGAGAATACAAGAATGAAAAAAATATTGGCAGTAATTTTAACCATTACAACACTCGGACTGCATGCCGCCGTAATCAATGTAAAAGATTATGGCGCCAAAGGCGATGGCAAGGCTGACGACACCACCGCAATGCAAACCGCTATAGAAAAGGCTTCCGCCAGAAATTCCGGAGGAGTCTTATATATTCCATCAGGCAGCTATAGAATAACTAAAACCCTTGTCGTAAATAAAGCGATGGGATTGATAGTCAGAGGTGATGGCTCGCTCGGACATCACTCCGCAAGTCCACATCCCAAGGCAAGTAACTCGCTACTTTTTTGGGACGGGGAAAAAGGCGGCACTTTAATTAAAACGGAGGGAACTTACGGGTGCACGTGGGAACACCTATCATTCAGCGGCAGAAGGGTCGCAAGCGAGAACAGGTGGAAACGTGACCTGCCTACTGCCGGGATCCTTTTCAATATAACAACTCTTCCTAGCTTTGGTGATATGATTCATACCATGAGCGACTTGTCTTTTTCCCATGCGGAGGTAGGAATCCAGGCTGGCTCAGCAGACAGCCCCAAAGTATGTAATTCGGATATGTATTTCCAAAATGTAGCATTCAGCATGTTGAATTCCGGATTCAAAACTACCATAACCCAGGCTGTTGACTATCTTTTTGATTTCACTTTCATGGCTGCTGTAAATACGGCGTTTGATATTCAGGAAGGAGGAAATTTAACCAGCAATAATTTTCAGGGAACTTGTGTAGACTTGGTACTCAATATTGCCGGAGGAGGCGGCACTAACGGAACATTTCTCTTTAATCAAACCAGGTTGGAATGCGCAAACGGAGGTATTCAACACCGGCATCAACTGGTAAGATGCAATCCCAGTCGCTTTTGTGCCAACATTAAATTTATAAGTTTCACTGATGCTCAATGGGGCTGGTTTAAAAACAAACAAGATAACGCTAAAAAATATCTGTGTGAAATAGGACCTAATACCATGTTGTCTTTTGAAAACTCAATTTTTCATGGTCCTGTCATTGATATAGAAGGTTCGCCAAAAGGGAACGCTTATGCAATATTCAGAGAATGTGCATTCCGGTTTATAACTCCTAAAACACCATTTAAATATAATAATTACGGTTTTTACAAGACATTTGAATGCTTCGTCGAAAAAGGAGCACTTGAAAATAAGTCACAATGGCCGAAAAATTTAATAGAGGAATAAAATGCTGAAAGGTATATGTATTAACGAAGACCCGACCGAATTTTTTATGGTCAGCAAAGACGAAGCCATGACGGAAGAACTGCTTCGGGCAAGGATGGACTTATACAACAACAGGGATGTTAAAGAAATTTTCCTTTGTCCCGGCGCCATGCGTTCTTCCTTCAAAAGTAAGGTCACCGAGGCATATTGGGATAATATTGATTCACCGATAGAAAATATCAACATACGTTATGTGGTGCAAAACACGAGAAAATGTTATGAGCGAAAACTCAATCCATATTCAATATGGATTGAGCATATTCGGGAAAATAATCAATCCCCGTGGCTGTCAATGCGTATGAATGACGTACATAATGTCGATGAGCCAAATCATGTTCTGCATAATAGCTTCTGGAAAGACAATCCGCAATTCAGACGCGCCCCATATCGAACCTGCTGGGAGGGACAGGCTCTTGATTACGGCAGAAAGGAGGTAAGGGAAAGGGCTTTAAATATAATAAAAGAATACTTGAAACTGTTTTCCCCGGACGGTTTGGAACTTGACTGGATGCGTTTCCGGCATCATTTCCGCCCCGGCTTTGAAAGCGCCGGTAGAGAACAGCTCAACGACTTACTTCGCGAAGTCAGGTATCTGACAACTCAAAAGGGGATTCAATTGGGGGTAAGGGTTCCCCCCAGGCCTCATGATGCTTTTCGTATGGGATTTGATATTTATACCTGGTCGGACGAAAAGCTTATTGACCGTCTGGTAACTACTCCGTTCTGGGCCAGTAGTGATTATGATCTGCCTATTGAAGAGTGGACGCGGATATTAAACAAAAATATTCTCCTTTGTGCAGGTATAGAAATAATTTCACGGATAAATGAAGAGCAGACTGCCTTTTTTAACACGGATGAGATTATTTTCGGATATGCGGCGAATTTTTTGGGAAGAGGGGCTGATCGGCTTTATTTATTCAATCACATGGCTGGAGGTCCAACCGGCATGTACAACAAAAACCAATTTGTCAATGTGATGAATAATGCCGGTCATATGGAAAACCTGAAAGGGCATAATCGAAGGCATGTTATAACTTATACGGATGCAAGGCCTATCGGAATAAAATATGATAATATTCTGCCTGCCGACCTGCCTCCAAAGGGCTTCGCTGAATTCCGGATCCCTACCGGCTTGCCGCCTGATCTGGATCAAAGCTGTGAATTGCTTCTGGGCTTTCCTGAGGAGAATGCTTTTAATAAGGATCTTAGAATATGGATAAATGCCCAGGAAATTACCCCGGCTGTTCCGCATAAAAGTATCAAAGAAGTTCCGGGAGATGTTGCCTCCCTGCTTAGCTGGAATATCGATAATAAGCTGTTGAACAGCTATGACAATGTTATAGAAATATATAATTTTAATCAGGCTGAAAACATAAAGTTAAACTGGTGCGAGCTGTATTACCATGCTTAGGTAAGCTGTGTTGCCTGCCCTCTAATTATATATGTGATTCAGGGAGGATTTTGCGCCTGGCGATGATCTATGTACCTCGGTTGCAATACCGGAGACTTTAGAATTCGCGGCGGCCTTTCAGGGCGGCCCCGATAGTGGCGGCGTCGGCGTATGAAATGTCGCTGCCGGCCGGAAGACCTTGCGCCAGACGGGTGATTTTCAGCGGCTTGCCTTGCAGCAGACTGCTGAGGTAGGAGGCGGTGGCTTGCCCTTCGACATCGGGGCTGAGCGCGAGGATGATTTCGGTAACTTCGAGTTCATCAATGCGTTTCAGCAGCGAATCAATGTGGAGGTCCTCGACGTGGCGGCCGTTCAACGGCGAGAGTTTGCCGCCGAGTACATGGTACAAACCGCGATAGAATGCGCTTCGTTCGATGGCGTTGATCTGGGTGAAGTCCTCGACGACGCAGATGACGGCGCGGTCGCGTCCGGGGGCTTGGCAGACCGGGCATTGCTGTCCGGCGGAGGCGAGATTGCCGCAGTCGGGACAGAATGTTACGTCTTGGGGCAGGGTCGTAATCAGGGTGCCGAGGCATTCGAGTTTTTCCGGCTGCCATTTGAGCATGGCGAGCGCGATTCGTTCCGCGCCTCGTTTGCCGATGCCGGGCAGCGAGGTCAGAAGTTCGATCAATGCGCTCAGTTCAGCCGGATATTGACTCATTAGAAGATATCCGGAATATCCAACCCGCCGGTAACGTCCTTCATTTTCTGCTGGAGGAGGATGCGGGTATTGTTGATGGCGTCGTTGATGGCGATGGTGACGATCTGGGCCAGCATTTCGTTGCTTTCGTCGATGCTCGGATCGATGGTGATGCGCTTGACGGTGAAGTCGCCGCTGACGACCGCGATGACTTTGCCGCCTGCGGCGGTCCCGGATACTTCGGTCATGGCCATTTCACTTTTCATGGCCTGCATGTTGCCTTTGATTTCCTTGGCTTTCTTGAGCATATTGGCCATTTCGGCGAGGTTTCCAAACATATGATTGATTTCCTTGGCGTTTATTTTTTGATTTCGGCGACACTGCCGCCGAAGAGGTCGATTACGGTTTTGACGAGTTCGTTTTCATTGGCCTGCTGCATGGCCTGCTGATTCATCATCAGGCTTTCGCGGTGCCGGGGAGACTGATCGTCCTGTTCGAAATTGTTTTTGAATTCCACACAACTCATCCAATCGCCGGTGAGCTTCTGGATGATTCCCATGAAAAGTCCCGCCTGATCGGTCAACAAATGCCAAGCCGGACCGTTTGACCCCTCGAAAGTCAGGGTCAAGATCGAGTTCTGATATGTTGTCGGATGGCATTGACGCATGGCACCGAGGAGTTCCCGGGAACCATCGGACGATCTGGACACTTCCTCATAAATTTGCCGCCACAGGGCCTCTTCCTCATTTCGTTCGATCGGTGGTTCAGGGGAGGGGGGCGATTCCGGCTTTGATTCCAGCTCTGGCTCCAGCTCGGGTTCGGAAATAATTTCGGGTTCGGGTTCCGGTTCCGGCTCCGGCTCGGATTCCGGCTCCAGCTCGGGTTCGGAAATAATTTCGGGTTCTGGTTTGATATCCGGTTCCGGCTCCGATATAGGTTCCGGTTGTGGGGCAATCAGAGGTTCGGACTCAGCCGGTGGTGCGACCGTGACTTTTTGAGCTGGCTGTGGGGAAGGAAGCTGTTCCGTGAACTGGAGTTCTCCGGCGGAGCGAAGCTGGTTCAAGCGCGCGATCAGGTGTTCGATCTTGACGGCGTGGGCTTCGCGCATGGCCTTCAAAAAAATAGATTCGATAAATACCTGTTTGTTCAGCGCATCATGCAGGGCCCGGCCTACCGGAGAGAGCTGTTCGAGCAGGGTTTGAATGATTTCAGGGTTCACCGTATTGCAGATTTTGCGCATTTCGGCGACTGATTCGGCATCGGTTTCCAAAATCTGCTCCGGGTTTTCAATCAGGTAGCAGAGCTGGATGCCGCGCAGCCGTGACAGTACGTCGCTGAACAGCGTTTCCAGATTTTTGCCTCGTGAAGCGAGGTTGTAGATGGACTCGACCACCTTGCCGCGATGGTTGTTGCACATGGCCGAGATCAGGTTGTCGATTTCGGTCACGCCGCTGAGCCCGAACAACGACAGAACCTGTTCTTCGGTGATGGCCGAGCCGTCGCTGGCGCTGAAAAAGGCGATCATCTGGTCCAGGAGCGATTGTGCGTCGCGCATACCGCCGTCGGCGGCGCGGGCGATGGCGAGAATCGCTTCGTGGGTGATCTTGACGTTTTCCGCTTCACAAATTTGCTTAAGCCGTTCAACAATCACCCGGCTGGGAATTCGTTGCAAGTCGAAGCGCTGACAGCGTGAAATGATGGTGCCGAGCACCATGTGAACTTCGGTGGTGGCAAAAATGAACTTGATGTGCGGCGGCGGTTCTTCGACGATTTTCAGCAATGCGTTCCAAGCCTGCTTGGAGAGCATATGCACTTCGTCGATGATATAGATTTTGTAACGGCCGTTGACCGGCACGTGCATGGCCTCGTCGCGAATAGCGCGGGCATCGTTCACGCTGCTCTGGCTGGCGGCGTCGATTTCGATCACGTCGATGTTGTTGCCGGCGGCCACCGCCAGGCACGAACGGCACTTGCAACAGGGTTCGCCGTCTTCGGGCGCCAGGCAGTTCAGGGCTTTGGCGAAAATGCGCGCGGTGGTTGTCTTACCGACGCCGCGGGGGCCGACGAAGAGGTATGCATGAGCGGTTTTCTGCATGCGGATGGCGTTTTTCAAGGTTTGGACGATATGTTCCTGACCCACCACATCGGAGAACCGCTGCGGCCGCCACTTGCGTGCTATGACCTGATATTCGCTCATGCCGGAATCACCTCACTAAAAGTCTTTAAAGTTTGATATTGGCGAACGCGTCGCCCAATGAATTCAATTCAGATTTTGCCTTGCCGCCGCCGCTGCGTCCGTTGTTGTCGTTACCGCCGTTACCGCCGTTACCGCCGTTACCGCCGTTGGCGGAAGGCGCGGACGGTTTGTCGCCGCCGTAAATGATACCGCGCTGGATTTCAAAAATCTTGCGGATACCGGATTCGGCCAGGTCCAGCATTTCGTTGAGCTGGGCGCGGCTGAACGGGTTGCGTTCGGCGGTACCCTGGATTTCGACGAAATTGCCGGATTCGGTCATGACCACGTTCAGGTCCACTTCGGCCCGGCAGTCTTCATCGTAGCAGAGGTCCAGCATGGGGACGCCATCGACCATACCGACGCTGATCGCGGCGATATTCTCGCGGAGCGGGCTCTCGCCGCCGCACATATTCAGCAGCCGCCGGTTGCGGAACGCCAGTTGCAGAGCCAGCGAAGCGCCGGTGATTCCGGCACAACGGGTGCCGCCGTCGGCGTCGATAACGTCACAGTCGATATAAATGGTGTTCTGACCGAGTTTTTCCAAGTCGATAACTGAACGGAGACTGCGTCCGATCAAGCGCTGGATTTCCACGGTCCTGCCGCCTTGTTTGCCGGAGGAGGCTTCGCGCTGCATGCGGTCGCGGGTGGAGGCGGGGAGCATGCCGTATTCGCAGGTAAGCCAGCCGCCGGGGACTTTCTGGGCGCGCATCCAGCCGGGGATTTTGGGGTCCACCGACACGGAACAGACGACTTTGGTGCCGCCGAACTCGATCAATACGGAGGATACGGGGTTGTTCAGATAGTTTCTGGTGGCCTTCATCCAGCGGAGCTGATCCAGCCGTCTGCCGTCTTTTCTTTCCATAACAAAAATTCCTGATAAAAAAGGCGCCGCCGGCGCCAGATATTCCTACAGCACCTGGATCATTGCACGGAGCTGCTTGGTTCCCCATCTGACTCGATTAGCACGATACCAGCGCATAGGGTCCGGGCCGGCGGCGCCAAAAAATTACACTTTACGCCGTCCATTCCATAACAATAGCACTAGTTGCAGAAATATTCAAGGCAAAGAGCAAGCTCATGCCGTAAATTTTTTCTGTCAATCACCCGATCAATCAATCCTTTCTCCAAAAGGAACTCCGCGGTCTGGAATCCTTCGGGCAGTTTGGAGTTGGTTGTTTCCTGAATCACCCGCGGTCCGGCAAAGCCGATCATGGCGCCGGGTTCGGCAAGGATCAGGTCGCCTACGGTGGCGAAACTGGCGGTGACTCCGCCATATGTGGGATTGGTAAGAATTGAAATAAAAGGCAGACCGGCGACGGCGAGGCGCTGAAGCGCTCCGCAGGTTTTCGGCATCTGCATTAAGCTCAAAATTCCTTCCTGCATGCGGGCGCCTCCACTGGCCGAAACAATGACCAGGGGACAACGTCGGGCGGTGGCCAATTCGGTGAGGCGGGCGATTTTTTCTCCCACCACCGAGCCCATGCTGGCTCCCATAAAGCGGAAATCCATCACGCCGAGCGCGTAAACGCGCCCTTCCAGCGTGGCGATACCGCATTTGATCGCCTCGTTGGTACCGGTTTTCTTGATACTGACCTCGAGGCGTTCTTTATAACTTTTGGAATCGAAAAAGTTCAACGGGTCCACCGAAACCAGCTCGTGGTCGATTTCCTTGAAAGAATCTTCGTCGGTCAGAAGTTTGATCCGTTCGTCCGCGGTCATGGGATCATGGTACGAACAATAGGGGCAAACATTCAGGCTTTCTTCGATCTGTTTTTTGTACAGGGTGCGGCTGCATTTTTTACATTTGATCCACAGGCCCTGCGGGAGTTCTTTTCTCTTATTGCCATTCTGCAATTTAAGCGTTGTATATTTTTCGCTGCTGAATAACGGCATATATAACCCGATTTTTAATTTAACCAAATCTCATCGGCCCCACGCTTTGGCGGACCACATCAAAAGCACTAATATACTCTGCCGGAGAAAAAAGTCAAACCGATCAACGAAATTTCCGTGATTGAAAAATTATCCTGCAACCGTTTCCGCCATCGCGCCAACGAGTTCCACACCCGGCGGCAGCTCGATTTCCGGAGCGCGGTTTCGATGCTTTTCCACCCGGATCAGCCCGTGCGGCGTCGGAAAAGTCCCGCGGACGAATTCAAGGCCGCATAACTCCGGTTCGATCCTGACCTGTTTCCCACCGGGCGCTGCAAACCGGATTCCGAGCACTTTTTCACTGAGATACGCCGCCGGTCCGGCCGCCCAGCCGTGGCACAGACTGTGCCGCAGTCCTTTGTAACAGTGATTGCCGAAGTCGGCGTGGAGGTCGGCTTTGCCGGAAAGGGGCAATTCATCGATACGCCCGGCGTTCTCCACCCAGCTCAGGTCGAAATCTTCCCAGAACGTCGTTGCGCCGTGGTCCAACATGGCTCCCCAATAACGGCGGATCAACTCCAGCGCGTTCGGCGCCGGTTGCGCCTGAAGCATGTAGTAACCGTAAAAGGTGCTGACGCCATGGAACGGGTTGTTCAGCACGACGGCACTGCGGTCGGCGATGCCTCCGAGCGTGAGCATGGCGGCGGCCGCTTTGTTGGCGGCGCAGTCGGGAATGTGGGATTGCAGACGCAGGTAACTTTGTCGACAGAGTGCGGCAGTGCGGAGTTCCTCCAGATGGATGCACAGGGCTTCGCCGCAATGGAACGCCCAGGCCAGGAGTCCCTGGAGTCCGGCGTGGACCGCCTGCGGGTTGCCGTCGGTGGGCCAGTCGAGAAAACGGCGTTCGGGCAGGCGTTCTTCGCCGTCGGGGCCGATGAATTCGGCGAAGCGGCGGAGGAGCGGCAACAGGGATTCACGCTGTTTTTTCAAGTAAGCGATGTCGCCGCTGGCCTGATGATAATCGTGCTGGGCGATGATCCACCACAGCGAATAACTGCTGATGTTGTTGAAAAAACCGCTCGGCGGCTTATGGTCGCGGACGAAATCCAGGCTGGCGGAGATGATCGGGTGCGCGCCGTAAGCGGCGAGGATGACTTTGATTTCGGGGTGGAGGTCGCCCATCCAGACCATGCGGTCGCGCTTGACGCCGTCGTAAATGTAGTTCTGCATGTTGAGGCGGACGGTTTCGACGGCGGTACGCCAGATTTTGTTCAACCGTTCGTCGGACGACTCGAAAGAACCGAGGAACTCGGGTTCGAGTTCCAGTGTAACTGCGATGACGTTCAGCAGTTCCGGCGCGTCGACCGCGTCGATCCGGACGAACCGGAATCCGGTCTGACCGTATTCGAGCGTGCCGGTGCGGGGGAGCGCGAGTACCGCGTCATGGATCGAATGATCCTGATCCGGCTGACCCATGACTTCGGAAACGGATTCGCCGAACCGTATACGCACCCTGCCGGCGTTGACGGAGCAGAGGAGGGCCACGCCGCCATGCATTTCTCGTCCGAAATCGAGCACGACGAACCCGCCCTGACTAAATCGTATCCGCTCGGACTCCTGAGTTCCGTAGACCTGATACAGTTCATTGCCGACGATCCATTCGGCGTGTTCCACGCCTTCGGCCAGGACAAGCCGCACCGCCGGGCGATACCTTCTCACTCTCTGATCTTTATCTGAATTCATAAATTAATGGCAATAGCTTATTGTTTTTATCACTTACTCAGTAGCGGCTGGCTGTGATTCGGAAGAAGTTTGACAAGCTCTTCGATTCAAGCTGGCGCTTGCCGCTTCGCACTCGCGCTTCAACGGCGAGAACATCTCCCGGTTCCAGCCTTGCCAATGTGGTTTCGACTGAGCCCATTCCGCCATCCACACGCCCGGCATAAGCCACCTTACCGTTTTTCAAGATGGCGACCTGACATGAATCTTCCCAACCCGCATTGGCTAAATGAATTCCAGCCGTAAGCTTTACGTTGTCCAATCCCCCGTGAGGCACGGTAAATTCCCCGGCCTTCGGATTGTAACAGGCCGCAAAATGCGGGGTGTCCGCCGATTTCTCCGGTGTGGTAAATACGAGCCGGACCGCATTTTCGGAAATCACTTGCGCGGTTTGCCGCCCGTCAAAAATCAGTCGGTCGGTAAAGAGCGGCGTTCCCCCGGCAATCGCGCCGAGTCCTTTGTTGTAAGCGGTCAAACTGATATCATCCACCTTGATCCGCGCCGCCGGGTTGCCCAGCCGGGCAAAAGTTGTTAATTTGTAATTTTCTCCTCCGAGCGGATCGGTGTAAAAGTTGCAATTACTCACGATGATGCTGCCGGTAAAAAGCGGATCGGTGTTGACCGGAACCGATCTCCCGGAGGCATAACCGCCGCAACTGATCATGGTCAAGGAAGGCGTTTTTTGTTCGATCGGAATCCCTTTCCAACTTTGGGTAGGAATCTTCTTCGGATTGACCGCGGCAAATAAATTGCCCCCTTCCATGTGGGAATTGAATAAAAATGCGCCTCCGTATTTGCTGTAATACTGGCGGCCGGTATTTTTCAGGGGTTGTACTTCGATGATCGGGTAGCGCGGGTTGAAATTGCATAATTTGCAGCCGGTGAAGTAAATATAGGAACCTATACTGCGTACCAAGGTCGTTTCCTCCGCTTCCCAGGCTTTTTTACGCGGGTCACCTTCCGGCAAACTCCGGGGGTAGGAATAAATCAAAGAGTTATTGAAAAGCACAATCGTTTCGGAGCCGTATAACTCGATTCCGCGTACGCACCACATCGTCGAGCAATTGGAAAAAATATTTTCACTATCTCCGTGTTCGATGTTTTTCAAGGTAGAGGGACGATTCGCCCATTCCGGGTTGCCGAAGCGGTAAGCCAGTTTGGCGCGCCAGATGCGAATATTATGGCCGCGAAAGTGTCGGGCGTTTACATTAATCATGCATCCATATTCCAAGCTGTAGCTACCCTCGATATTCAATCCGGTCACAGAGGTAAAGTTTTTTGTAAAGCGGATCAGGTAGGGATAGTTCCCGGTCGGAGAAGCCACCAACCAGGCATTTTCCGCGATGATATCCAAATACATGGTATCGACGTTCAGTTGGGTAACCAGATAAGTTCCGCGCAACAGCAGAACATTGCTCTTTTTCTTCGGTCCGGCGTCCCAGAACTCATATGGCGAGAAACTGTCAATCGCTTTTTGCAATGCGGCGGTATCATCGACCGTCCCGTCGCCTTTGGCGCCGAACCATTCCGGCGTTAATTTCTGCAATCCGGCAACTTTTCCTTTTCCGGCAAAAACCTGACCCTTGCCGGCCGAAAAGGCACCATTAAAGGTTACGGTAGCCCCGGCGGCGATATCCAGTATCGCACCCTCTTGAAAGGTAACCGCCTGAACAAAGGTCACATTTTCTTTTACCTCGTACCTGCCCGGGGGGAAGAGGGACTGTCCCGGCGCGATGCTCAGGGCCTCCGTCAGAAAGGCGTTGCCGCATAACAATATGGCAATGACTCTGATAAAAATTTTCACTTGTCTTTCTCCTTACGCTTTTGAATCGATATTTAATATTTGAGTTTTATTCGGTTTCGGAATCCGGCGCTGAAATCGGTTTGCTTTCGGGTTAATAATATGGGCTCCACATTTTAGATCTCATCGCGTCGGTTCCGGTAATCTCGGGCCGATAGGAACTGACATTTCCGGCCAGATGCAGCATATTGACAAAGCCACTGTGGATATATCCGACTCTGGTTGGCGTAGTAGAGGTGGCAGCCATAGCTTGACCCCTCATGTCGAACACCCAAAAGACTTCCGAGGGACGTTTCACCTGATTGAGTTTGCAGCCAAATAAGCCACTGCTTCCCAGGTCTCTCGGGGTGGATACATAGTTGTTGATGCAGTATCCCAATTTGCTGATACCGCTGACGCTTCGAGAAGTTGTATTCATATTGACGGCATCGTAGAGTGCATCGGCATCAGTAATGGAATCACAACGGAAGATCGGATATGCCAAATCGTTAAAGAAAATACTTTCTCCATTCGTTTTGGTCCGCATCGAATATCCCAGGTAGGGGCCAAGGCGGTTTGTCCAGTATACATTTTCCGGCCAAATTCCACGCCCGGGCGTGAAATCCTGATTATCACTTACATACATGTGGCCTGCCGAACCTATTTGTTTGAGATTGCTTGTACAGCCGGAAGCGCGGGCTTTTTCCCGGGCCTGGTTCAGCGCGGGGAGGAGCATGGCGGCCAGTATCGCTATGATCGCAATGACGACAAGAAGCTCAATAAGTGTGAAATGCTTTTTCATTTGATACCTCGTTGTTGATGATTTTATGGTGCTTAACATGATTCCTGCCATATGATATTCGCCGGGACCAGGTCGCAAGGCGTCGTCCGGTCCTCGTCCCCGCGTTTCATCGAATCGAGCAGATGGTCCATGAGTCGCCGGCTCATTACCTCCGAGTTGTAATCGAAACCAGAAAATCCGGGCGTAGCCGCCTTGCCGTAACGTCCCAGGTTGGCGCTGAAAAGCGCGATGTCCTGCGGAACCCTGTATCCCAGTTTGTTCAGTACCCGGAGGGCCCAGAACATTGATTCATCCTCGTGGATAATCAGTGCGTCGGGGGTTTCAGGGAGCAATTGGCTTAATTCACGTTTCGCCGTTTCGCTGTCATCGGAAGACCACCAGAAGTGCTCTTCAGCCGGGATTCCGGCCGCCTCGTAAGCCGCGAAAAGACCGCGCCGCCCTTCGCTGAACGCACGGTCATAATAATGGCGTCGGCAACTGAAGATCCGGCGGCGGCCGCGCCGGAGCAATTCGGAAACGGCGTTGAAATAATTGGTGTAGTGGTCCGTCGCCACCACCGGGAAATGCGTCGGCTGCTGGGGTTCTTCCAGGAAAACCACGTGTTTGAACGATTCGAACAGGACCGGAATCTGTCCCCCGAACTCCGGGTAGTTGTGCGACAGGCAGATGACGCTGTCGATGCCGGAACCCAGGAAGTCGTCGATGTAATGACGGATCGATTGCAAATCCTCGTGCATCATACCGATCTGGAGACGGTAGCCTTTGGTGAAGGCGATTCGCTCCAGTTTCATCATCACATCTTTGTAGAAAGCCGGGGCCTGACTGTCGATCAACAGCCCGATCAGGTTGTTTTTCGGCGCGACGAGGCGGCGGGCGTTCAGGTTCGGGCGGTAGCTCAGCTTGCGGGCGGCGGCGAAAATCCGACGCTGATTTTCCTCGCTGGCATGGGTGAGCTTTTTCCCGTTCAGGACATAGGAGACGGTCATGACGCTGACTCCGGCTTCGCGCGCCACGTCTTTCAGTGTCGCTTTCTTTTCCGATATTGCCGTCTTGTCCATGGACTGAATCCTATGCTTGTTTAACGTTACACAGCTATTATACAGTCTGCTGCCGTTATTGTCAATAGGGGAGCGCTTTTTTTCTTAAAAAAATAAAACCATGCTTGAAATTTTTGCCGGAGGTTATATAATAATTACAGATTAACTGAAATTATTTCATATTGATAATGAGCACAAATAAGAACAAAATCAAAGACATTGCGGTTATGGCAGGGGTGTCCACCTGTACGGTTTCGCGCGTATTCAACGACCGTCCTTACGTGAAGGCCGAAGTGCGCGAAAAGGTCCTGCGCGCCGCCGCCACCCTTGGATACCAGCCGAAAATGATTGCCCGGCGCGATGTCGTGTCGGTCCTGCTCGGGTTTGGTTCCGTCGGCGTGAACAGTTATGAGGCCGCGCTTCTCGGCAGTATTTTCACCGCCGCCGCCGAACACAATCTCGCCATCGAACTGGTGCGGCTTGAGGATGCCGACCGGATTTCCCGCAACTATTCAAAAGCGGTGATCGGGCTGGTCTATACAGAGGAAGCCGCCGCCGTTCTGCGAACCATCCGCAATATTCCGGTGCTGACCATCAACTATATCGATGAGGATTTCAACTATGTCTGTACCGATCATGAAGGGGGCGTCATGCAAGCCGCCGAATACCTGATCGCGCACGGGCATCATGATATCGGGTTGCTGATGGTCGCCGCCGAAGGGCGTTTCTCCTGGGGCGACCGCGCCCGGCTGACGGGTTACCGCAAGGCGTTGGAAAAAAACGGCATTCCATTTCGTTCCGAACTGGTGGTTTACGAGGCGCTCCGGCATATGGACCGGATCGGGCGGGTGATTATTTCGCAGTCCCCCACCGCGCTGATTTCCTGCGGCGAATCCCTGACATTGCCGGTCAAATACGCGCTGGAACTGTTCGACCGTAAAATACCGGACGATATTTCGCTGGTCAGTTTTTATTCTCCCTGGGTGACTCCCTATGTGACTCCGGAACTGACCAGTATCAAACAGAATTTCGAGGCGATTTCCGGAATCGTGATGGAGAAATTGCTGGAAATGATCCGGGGAGAACGGCAGGAAACCAAAATGATTATACCAAATGACTTCATCAAAGGAGCATCCGTGCGTGAAAATGGCTAAGAATTTCGAATCGGGAACATTCGTGACCGGCTGTAACTATTGGGCGTCGCATGCCGGTATCTATATGTGGCGCGACTGGTCGCCGGAAACGGTTTCCGCGGACCTCGAACTTATGGGTGCGAACCATCTGACCATGTTGCGGGTTTTTCCGCTGTGGCCGGACTTTCAGCCGTTGACTGCCATGATTTTACCCAGCAGCGGCAAAATGATGTACCTGAACGAAGAACCGCTGCCCGACACCGAAGCCGGCCGGGCTGGTGTGAATGAAGAAATGCTGGCGCGTTTCCGTTTCTTAGCCGATGAGGCCGAAAAGAACGGCATCCGCCTGATTGTCGGGCTGGTTACCGGCTGGATGAGCGGACGTATGTTCATCCCGGCGGCGCTGGAAAGCCTGAACCCGCTCACCGATCCGCTGTCCATCAAATGGCAGGTGCGGTTCGTGCGCTATTTCGTCAAACAGATGAAAGACCACCCGGCAATCGCCGCCTGGGACCTCGGCAACGAGTGCAACTGTCTGGAACAGCTGGAGAACAACAATCAGGCGTGGAATTGGACCTATGCGATTGCGTCCGCGATCCGGCTGGAAGACCCCGTGCGCCCGGTCGTTTCCGGTATGCACAGTCTGCATATGGATTGCAAGCGTCCGTGGCAAATCGCCGATCAGGCCGAATTGACCGATATCCTGACAACCCATCCGTATCCGTTATTCACGCCGCATTGCAATCGGGAACCGTTCGACACGCTTCGCAACACGCTTCATGCTACCGTCGAATCGTGCTTGTACAGTGACCTTGGCGGCGGCAAACCGTGCCTGCCGGAAGAGGTCGGCTGTCTCGGTCCGATGATCTGCAGTGAGGCGCGGGCGGGAGCTTACCTCAACAGCGCTCTGTTTTCCTGTTGGGCTCATGATTTGCGCGGATTGCTCTGGTGGTGCGCGTTCGATCAGGATCACTTGAAATATCCGCCCTATGAATGGGTGGCGCTGGAGCGCGAATTGGGATTGTTCCGGGCCGATTATTCCGCCAAACCGGTGGGCCGGGTGATGCGGAAGTTCAATCAGGTGCTTGACGCAATGCCGTTCCGGCAACTGCCGAAGCGGCGTATCGACGCGGTATGTCTGCTGACCGCCGGACAGGCGCATTGGGATGCCGCGCTCGGTTCTTTTGTCCTGGCGAAACAGGCGGGATTCGACCTGGCCTTTCGCGATGCCGAACAGCCTTTGCCGGAGGCGGGTCTGTATATCATGCCGTCCATCCGGAATTACAATGTCATTACCGCCCGCCGTTACCATGAATTGCTGGCGAGAGTGGAAAAAGGAGCCAAACTGCTGGTTACTTCCGGCAACGGTATGCTCCAGCCGTTCGAGAGCGTCTTCGGGTTGAGGGTCGATTACAGCCATGAGGATCAGTATCAGGAAACGTTTTCGATCGACGGCGTGGAGGAAAAACTCACGCTGCCCCTCAAATTCAGACAGAAATTGCTGGCGGTGGACGCCGAGGTGCTGGGCTCGAACGAAAGCGGCGATCCGATGCTGGCGCGCCGTTCCTACGGGGAAGGTGAACTCTGGTTCCTGAATATTCCGATAGAAAGCATTTTGGCCGAAACCAACGGGGCGTTTTATGGCGCGAACATGCAGCCGTTCTACCGGATTTACCGGAAATTCTTCCATGCCGCCGGCGTTGAACGGCTGATCGAACGGGAAAACCCCGCCGTCGGCGTAACCGAACACCCCCTTGACGAGAATTCGGTCCTCTGTGTACTGGTGAATTATTGCCCGGAAACGGCGCTTACCGGCCTGAAGTTAGTGCCGGGCTGGGAAATCGCGGAGGCTCTTTACGGCGACGCCGCCGAGATTCCCGGCAATGACGCCGCCGTTATCCGAATCAGAAGAACGCCGTAAGGGGGCGGTCAGCAATGCCCGTGCATGTAGTGATTCATTTTTTCGAGCAGTTCGCTCTGCAGTTCGGCGGAACGGTCGATCAGGTCCAGCATGCTTTCGCTTTCGTCCTCGCTGATTTCGGTTTTTTCCGAATTCAACATTCCGAGGATGCCGTTCAGGCGCGCGCTCAGGTCCGCGAGCCTCTTCATGTCGTCTTTGGGCATGTGCGAGGCGGGGATTTCGAGGTCCGCCAGTGACTGGAGCCAGTCGAGTCGCTCGGTAGTCAGTTCGAGGATCCGGTCGCGGATGGGGGCCTTGGCTTCGTCGCGTTCGCGGTTGTAACGGCTGCTGAGTTCTTCCCAGCGGTCTTCCAGATAATTCATGAAGATCACTTCCTGGGCTTCGTCGGCGAATCCGAGGCGGCGTTCGCCGAAACAGCGCGCGTAGAAATCGGCGAATTCCAGCTCGCGGTTGTAACAGTCATCGAGCATGTAGGAATCCAGCTCGTTCATGGTCATCGGGAATCCGGCTTCGGCCAGGATCGCTTCCAGCGAAGCGGTATTGCCGGTCGAGATCATGACATCTTCCGGGACTTCTCCGCTCTCGTCCTCTTCGGCCAGCGCGAGGATGCTTTGACCTTGTTCGATGCGGATTTCGATCCGTTCCATCATCTTGCCGAATTCATCCAGCGAAGCGCCTTCCGCGCCGAAGAGCGTTTTGCCGCCGTAGAAAAATCCCCACGCCAGGAATTCCGGCAAGTCGAAGTAATTTTCATAGTCCGCGATGACTTTTTCCAGTGCCAGCGAATATTCGTTCACCCAATTTTTGATTCGTGAATAATCGCGCGCAGACCCCGAGTGGTAGGTAAAGTCGAATACGCCTTTTTCCCAGTCGAGTACGCGTGCCAGCAGGACATCTCCCTGCGAGAAACCGGTTTCGCGGTAGAATTCTCCCAGCTCAAAAGCGGAGATCGTGATCATACTGTCGGGCGTGGAACCGTCCCCGTAAATATCATGTTCCGGGTCTTCCGCCACCAGAAAATCGCCGATCTGCTCAAGTCCCATCAACAGGTGATACGGGAGCAGTTCGCTGAGCTTCATGGTGATCTTGCGGAGCTTGAGATTTTTACCGCCGCATTCACGGAGGGTGATCTCGGACGGGAATACATCGGAAAAGGCGAACGGCAGAAAACGATGTCCGGGAATCAGGATGCCTTCGTCGATTTCGAACTCGGAGGGAGTGATCACGAATTCGGCGTGATGGAAGAACTTCTGCCGCGAATAAAAATGCATCCGGTCATGGTCGAAAAAGAAACGGTCGTCCACGTTGATTTCACGTTCGAGTTTTTCGGCGAAACGCTTGCGTTCGGTGTCGTCGGCCGGGGACATGGTGTCGAGCATGTCCTGAATGGTGAACTCCGGGCGTTCCTGAAAAAAGCGTTCGATAACCTGATCGATGTGTTCGTGCATGTCAACCTCCGAATGCGGCGATTTGTTTGCTGAGCAGGATGTTGATATGAGCGGCGAATTCGGGCTGTTCCCAGGTTTTCAGCGTTTCGACGGTGACGGCGTCCGCCAGGTCGAACATGCCGCTCTGGGTCCGGCGCAGTCCGTAGAGGACTCCGCCGCAGCCGAGTTTCGCCCCGATATCCGCGCAAAGCGTCCTGATATAAGTCCCTTTGGAGCATTTGACGGTGAAGTCCGCCTGCGGGAGCTCCATACGGGTGATGTCGATGCGTTCGATATGGATCGGGCGCGGCTCGCGCGCGACCTCTTTTCCCTTACGGGCGATTTCATAAAGGCGTTTGCCGTCCACCTTGACCGCGGAAACCATTGGCGGTATCTGCATGATGTCGCCGGTGAAACTTATAAGGGCTTCGGTCACTTGTTCGGGGGTGACGGCGCTCCAGTCGTTTTCGGCGGTGACAGTGCCGTCCATGTCCTGGGTATCGGTTTCGGTGCCGAGGAGGAGGGTGGCTTCGTAGGTTTTGTCGTCGCCGCTCAACTTCTGGCTGAAACGGGTGAATTTGCCGATGACCAGCACCAGCAGCCCGGTCGCGGCCGGGTCGAGGGTGCCGCAATGGCCCACTTTCGGAATATTGAAACGGGCACGGACGAAATTGACGACGTCGAAACTGGTCCATTCTTTCGGTTTGTCAACCAGCAATATGCCGTCGCCGTTGAAGGCGTCCCGGCGGGGTTTCTTTCTGCTTTCTTCCATATATAGATTAAGAGCCTTGATTCAAAGTTTGCCGGACCATGCCGGTCAGGATGTTTATCGCCGCATCGAAATTGACGTTCTTGATTTTGCCGCCCGCGGCCAGTTCGTGACCGCCGCCGTTCAATTGGCGGGCAATCTGTCCGACCGAGAAACGCGGGTCTTTGGAACGCAGGGAAACTTTGTAGCCGTCGTCGCAACGCTGGAGCAGGGCGACGACGTCGGCGCTTTTGATGGAACGCAGGATTTCGATGAGTCCTTCGGTGTTGCGCATGTCGATATTGTATTTGCGGATCAGCTCGTCCGGAACATAGATCCAGGCGAACCGCCTGCCGCAGTCCATATGCAGATGGCTGGTGAACAGCTCCGATTCGAACTGCTGGAGTTCGAGCGGTTTGGAGAAGAACATCTCCAGCATGAGCCGGTGGTGATCCGCTTTCAGTTCCAGCAGTTCGGCGGCATAGCGCAGGGTTTGCGGCGAGGTGTTGTCGAAACGGAACCCGCCGGTGTCCATGATGATTCCCATCAGCCACAGCGTGGCGGTACGTGGCGACACTTTCCAGCCCGGCAGCAGTTTACTGAGCATGAACAGCAGTTCGGCGGTGGCCGATACCTTCGGAGCTACGACGTTGATCGAACCGTAACACTGGTTGTCCGGGTGGTGATCCAGCAGGATGAGCGGGATTCCGACCTGTTCGAATTTCAGTCCGCCGCCGATCGCGGCCCGCGCCGGATTCGGACTATCCAGCACCAGGCAGCTCTGGTAGGAAGCGAATTCGAGCCGGGTGATGCCGGTACGGTAGTTCGAATTGACGAACGGCAGATACTTTTCGGGCAGGGGTTCCGGTATGACCGCTTCAGCACGTTTGCCATTTTCATGCAGAAAATTGAGAAAGCCGAAAA
Organism: uncultured Lentisphaeria bacterium; assembly: GCA_937888615.1. Lineage (GTDB taxonomy): Bacteria > Verrucomicrobiota > Lentisphaeria > Victivallales > Victivallaceae > UBA5239. The sequence goes on from CALABZ010000301.1 coordinate 25,981, forward strand.
TGGAACCAATGGCGTCGCCGTCGGGCCGCTCATGCGTCACCAGCAAATAATCGTCGTGGCGCAGGATGAATTCAGCGGCCCTGGCCAGCGACTTTTCAATTTTCTCCGTCGTCATGCTGCTCCATTTCTTCGATAAGCGAAATGACTTTATCGGCGGCTTCGAGCCGGTCATCGATTCTGAATTCAAGTACGGGCGTGTATTTCAGGACGATCCGGGACGAGACTTTTTTCTGGAGGTCGGCCCGGATGGAGTTCAGGTGGGCCAGAACTTTATGTCCGGCGCCGGGGCCGCCGCCGAAAACACTGATCAGAACAATGGCCGAGCGCAGATCGGGCGAGGTGGCGACGTCAAGGACGGACACCAGCATATTGTTCCATGATTCGCGTTCCAGTTGTTCGGCCAGTTCGCGTTTCAACAATTCGTTCACGCGGACCATGCGGTTGGGTGCTCCCATTCGGACCTCCTCAGAGAGTGGCTTTGGTTAATTCGATCTCGTAAAGGTCGATCAAGTCGCCTTCGAGGAAGTCGGCGAAGTTGTCGAGGCGGATACCGCATTCGAAACCGGCCTTGACTTCTTTCACGTCATCCTGAAAACGGCGCAGCGAAGCGACTTCTCCATTGAAGATGAGTTCGTTGTCGCGGTACACACGGGCTTTGCTGCCGACTTTGACCAGACCTTTTTCCACCTTGCAGCCGCAAATTTTCGGACCTTTGCTGAGTTCGAAGATCTGGAGGATGCGGGCTTTGCCGAGTTCTTTCTCGCGCTTGTCGGGCTGGAGACGTCCGGTCAGGGCGTCGGTGATGTCTTCGAGCAGTTCGTAAATGATGGTATAAAGACGGATTTCGACGCCGTTCTTTTTCGCCAATTCGTTCACGCCCGGGTTGACGCGGACGTGGAAGCCGACGACCATGGCCTTGGAGGCGCTGGCCAGCATCACGTCGTTTTCGGTAATGGCTCCGACTCCGCTCATGACCACCGACACCTTGATTTTGTCGGAATCGATTTTGTTCAGGGATTCTTCAATAGCTTCGGCGGTGCCGCGCACGTCGCTCTTGATGATCAGGTTCAGGGTCTTGATGCTGTCCAGCTTGCTGAACATGTCTTCCATGGTGACCGGAATGACCTGGGCGAGCTGTTCCTGACGATTGGCTTCGGCGCGTTCCTCGGCGGCCAGACGGGCTTCCTTGTCATTTTTCTTGATTTCAAAAACCGCACCGGCTTCGGGGGCGCCGGAAAGGCCGATGACCTTGACCGGAGTACTGGGACCGGCGGCCTTGATTTTTTCGCCGCGGGCGTTAAACAGCATTTTGATTCGTCCGTGATATTCGCCGCAGGTGATGGCGTCGCCAGTATGGAGGGTGCCGTTAGTTACCAGGACACTGGCGGTGGCGCCGAGGCCGTGTTCGACCTGGGCAAGGACAGTGGCTTCGGCGGGGCGCTTTGGATTGGCTTTGAGTTCCAGCATTTCGGCTTCCAGCAGGATACGTTCGAGCAGGTTGTCGATGCCCTCTCCGGTTTTGGCGGAAACTTTGACGACGCCGACGTCGCCGCCCCATTCTTCACTGGTCAGATTGTTCTGCTGCATCTGGAGGAGGATTTTGCCGGGGTCCGCCGCCGGCAGGTCGATTTTGTTGATCGCCACGATAACAGGCACGCCGGCGGCGCGGGCGTGGTTCAACGCTTCGACCGTCTGCATCATGAAGCCGTCGTCGGCGGCCACCACCAGGATGGCGATGTCGGTGAGGTTGGCGCCACGGGCGCGCATCTGGGTAAATGCTTCATGTCCGGGGGTGTCGATGAACGTGATAGTCTGCCCTTTGAAACTGACTTGAGAAGCCCCGATATGCTGGGTGATATGGCCGGCTTCGCCGTCAACCACGCTGGTATGGCGGACCTTGTCCTGAAGCGACGTTTTGCCGTGGTCGACATGGCCGAGAAAGGTTACGATCGGGGGACGGTTTACGATATCTTCCGGGCGGTCGACGAATTCGACCGGCTGGGGCTGGGCCGAACCGATGTTTTCGGCGCGGTGCTTGTGCTCAATGATGATTTTCAGGTTGTACTTGGCACAGAGCTTTTCAACGGCGTCGTCGGGGATGAGTTGGTTGATGCTGGCGAAAATGCCCATGCCGATAAGCTCGGTGATTACTTCATTCGGTTTTTTGCCCGCCGCCTCGGCGAAATTTTTTACAATAATCGGAGCCGGTACGGAAATTTCCTTGAGACCACTCGGTTCATCCAGGGCAGAAGCTTCCTCTTTGGCCGGCTGGAATTTGGGGCCTTTATTGTCGCCGCGGGCGGAACCACCGGCGCGTCCCTGTTGCTGTTGGGGCGGCTTGTGGCGGATTTTTTCAAATTTCTGCCCGTCTACGTGGGCAAGTTTCGGGGCGGCGATTTTGACATTGATGTCATCGTCGAGATCGTCGTCGCCATTGTCGGCCGGGGCCGTGGCTTTCTTGAGGGTGGCGGGGGGCACCGATTTTTCGGCGGCGGAGGCCGGTTTTCTGGCGGCCGCCGATTTCACTTGCGACGTGCCGAATTTAGCGGCCAGGTGCGCCTCGACCCGTTCGACATCCGCTCCGGGTACGGTCTCCGACTGCGTGATGTCGTTCAAACCCAATGTCTTGAGCTCTTCGACGATGTCGCCCTCCGGGATTTTGTACTTGTCCGCTAGATTTTTTACCTTAATGCTTTTCACAACTTTTATCCTTTCTCCGGTGCTCCGGGTAAATTACTTTTTATAGTTACTGCAGTGTTTTAAAAATTTGTTCGTACTCTTCGGTGTTGATATCGTCGAGCGAGGCGATTGTTTCGCGGCCGGCCTCGACGCCTTCCACCGACACGAAACCGTTGGCAACCAGTTTCTTGGCCAGCTCCTGCGAAATTGCCAGGGTTTTGGCGAGGTTGTCGGTGGCTTTCTTCAATTTTTCTTCGATGGATTCTTCCTTATGAGGCTCGGTGACTACGATATTCATGTTCCAGCCGAGCAGTTTAGAGGAGAGCCGGACGTTCTGGGCTTTTTTGCCGAAAGCCAGACGGGACTGGTCGGGCAGAACCTTGACGATCAGCTCACGTTTTTCGGGTTTGGCCTCGACGCCGAGCGCTTTGGCCGGCTGGAGCGCATTCATCGCATACTGGCGGATATCTTCGTCGTAGGGAATGATGTCAACACGTTCACCGCCCAGCTCGGTGGTGATGTTTTTGACCCGGATTCCGCGCATTCCCACGCAGGCGCCGACGGGATCGACCCGCGGATCATTGCTCTTTACCGCGATTTTCGAACGGCTGCCGGCTTCACGGGCGATTCCCATGATCTGAACCACGCCGTCCTTGATTTCACTGACTTCGCGCTCGAACAGCCGGGCCACAAAATCGGGATGTGTGCGCGAAACAATCAAACTCGGACCCGATGCCTGAGTATCCACCCGCATCAGCAGCGCATTGATACGGTCGCCGGGCATGTAGGACTCGCCGAAGATTTTATCTTTGGCGCTCAAAATCCCTTCCGCTTTCTGAAAAT
>CALABZ010000302.1 GCA_937888615.1 uncultured Lentisphaeria bacterium
TATCTTTCAGTTCAAATTAAATTCAACTTCCCATTTCTGCGAGCTTCCCATTACGTCGATAATGTCCTTCTTCCCATTATCGGCGTCGAGTGTTCGAGGCGTTCACGGCCGGTTTCATCAAGATGGAACCGTTGCTCGCTATGATTCGCAACCTCTACCGCATTGAGCACGAAGCCAAGGAAAAAGCCGAGGCCAAAGGCACCGAAACCGCATTGTTCAAGGCCAGAAAAGTAGCTCGCCAGGATTCGGTACAGATTGTCGACGACATCTTTACCTTTTGCCGGAACATCCTGAAAACCGAACTTCCGTCTTCTCCTGTTTTTCAAGCCGTCAATTATGCTTTGAACATCGAAGATGAACTCAAAAAATTCCTCGAAAATCCCAAATTGAACCTCGACAATAATCCGGCGGAGGCTATGCAAAGATCAATTTCCATAGGACGCCGTAACTGGCTTTTCACCGCCAGCGAAACCGGCGGACAGAACCTCGCCATCCTTTATTCCTTTGCTGCCACCTGCAAAGCCAACGGCGTCAATTATCGCCAATGGCTTGAAGATGTTCTCGTCCGTATCAATACCACCCCGGCCTCTCAAATTGATTCCCTGCTTCCACACAACTGGAAAAATTCCCAGCCCAAATAATCTGCTTGCTGATTGACCTTCGCAGCCAATCAGAATGCTCCACTTGCGCCAAAGCTGTCCACGGACAGAATTTTTTTATTTTAAAAAACTTTCAACCCTGTTTGAGCTCAACATGGAGGTGACTGGGCGCTTACAAACTTTCAACCCTGTTTGAGCTCAACATGGAGGTGACTGGGCGCTTACCGGAGAAGGACATCTTCCAGCCAGGCGCGGAAGTTGACGTTATTGGCTTTGCACGTAGCCGCAAAGCTTTGCAGGGTGGCCAGGTGCTTGCCTCCGCCTTCGCTGCCGGCAAACAGCCAGTTCTTGCGGCCAAGCACAATCGGACGGAGCATATTTTCGGCGGGATATTCTAACATTAGAATATCCCGCCGAAGTACAATGCCGCGTTATCTCGCTGATCAGGAAAAACTCTCTTTTTGCCGCCAGTGAGGCCGGCGGACAGAATCTCGCCATCCTTTATTCCTTTGCCGCCACCTGCAAGGCCAATGGCGTGAATTATCGTCAATGGCTTGAAGATATTCTCGTTCGCATCAATACCGCCTCCGCTGCTCAGATTGATTCACTACCCCCCCACAACTGGAAAATTTCCCAGTCCAAATAACCGGACCCGTTTCACCCGCGTCGTCGTTCGGCTTTTGCCAAAATCAAAATCCACCACATAGACCAAGGGATCCCTCCGGGATTTTTCTAATCAAAAATTTCATGCCCTCCCTTGAGCTCGACATGGGGCTGACTGGGCGCTTTCCGACCAAACGGTCAAAATGAATAGAAAAGTCCATTCGGCAACGCGCTGAAAATCCTTTTTGTGCCAAATTGTAATAACTTCATATCCAATCCATTATGCCGCCGGAGAATTTTTTCTGCTTGTTTATAAATGGCCGACGTTTTTAAAGTGGAATCTCTTTGTCTACCAGGACTTGCGGCAATGGCTCGATCAACCGTTCACCAAACCGCCGGAGCCGGAGAATTTTCAGCCGGAATTCGCTTTTTAGGACAGCAGATTTTCAGCAGGGGGGCTACTTTTGAAAAATTGAGTGAAATAGATGAAAATGAGGCGGCGCAATCAGAAGATTACGCCGTTTGGAAAATTGTTAGGACAGGTGTGAATCAATCCTTTTTTTATCATTCATCATTTGTTGCGGTGAAATTTCGCAAAGTTCCCAATACAGGTTAAAGTTTGTCCTTAAGGTCACTTCACCATAAACCCAAGGATTTTTTCTTTCATTCCGCCGTCAAGTTTCTCAATAACATTTTCCGGATCTTCTCCGTTAAAGAATCCAAGGGCGTAATTAAAGGTTTTCGACCCGGCTTTTGGATAAAAATCGAATGTCACCATGGCATCCCACATTTTAGCGGTGATATTATAATATTTTTCACTCCATATAATTATATTTCCAGACTTCTCAAAAGCGCCCTTATTGCTTACCAGAAACATGTTTGATTCCTGCGGGGCATTGACTCCTTTTTTCATTTCATATGAATTCTCACCATCAAAAATAAAACGCGCGCCTATGAATTTTGTCGCCCCAGGATAACTGTTGAAACGGATGAAATATGGATTATCCTTGTTTTCGGGGCTCCACACTATCCTCACAAAGAGAAAATTCGGGAATTCCTCCGAGGAACGTATGGAAAGAGAAGCTCCGTCAAGCTCCCCCGTCAGAATTCCATCCTTGTAAATTATTTTATCAAGCGATGAACTGACAATATCTTTAAGTTTCTTGGCTCTAAGAATATTCACATTGACAATATTCCAGCGATTCCATCCCCCCGAAGAACCCTTCGGAGTACCGAAATCAAGACCGAATAAAAAGTCTCCCCATTTTTCAGCGACGGCTTTGCCGGAGGAATCGCGCAAAATAGTGTAATTTATTTTAGCGCCGTTAGGGAATATGACAGTCTTCTCAAATTTCGTCAAAGACACTCCGTCACGCTTGAATTCTTTATTTTTCTCATACATGCCGGGTTCGATGGCACAAAGAGTGAACGCCGTGATAACAGCCGTAATAGCAAATACCTTTTTCATCTTCAACATCTCCTATTCTATAAATTTAAAATCAGCAAAATCGCTGAGGTTGTTGCTCCCGCTCTTATAAGTCGTATTCATGCGCGTGTATTCAGCTTCAGTCCTTTTTGAGTCGGCAACGCGATGACGGGTAAAGTTGCCCATCCACTTTACTCCGTTTGCGGATGCGGTCGGGAAAATTCCTTTTTTAAAGGCGGAATAAGGAATAAATACTTCCAGAGACCAAAAGTCCTTTCCCTTGAAAGAAGCGCTTTTAAGTCCAGAGCAGTTCCATGCCGGGTTATCGTTGTGAGCGTCATAAACACCTCCACAACTGTCGATTATGAACTGGTAGAAATCGCCATCGCCGTTCCCTGAGACATCAATGAATATCTCGATGTTGTCGTTCCACCAGAGAGAGCCGGAGTCGCGTCCTGAATGTTTCGTCATTAGTTTTTCAGGAGTCGGCTCAGAAAGTCGGAAGCCGAAAGTAACTCCGCGCGGAGTCCAGACGGCCTGAACGGCAGTCGGAAAAACCGGCTTCGATACTTTCTTGTCTAGCGCCCTGACAAATTCATTCGGTTCAGCGTTCTTCCAGGCATAATCGTCAAGCTTGCCGTCTATGATCGGGTCATTCCCTGCTTTCTGAAGCATGAGCGGGCGGAGAGCCTTGCCGGAGGCAAACGCGGCTGATTCACGAAAAAAATCGGCGAACGGCTCGGCATAATAATTGAGTCTCTTCAGTACGAGCTGATCTTTTCCGGCCAATTTAAACGCCTCCTTGAGAAGGGCCTCCATTTTTACGACATCCCTGCGCGGAAAACTTTCGGTATACATGCTTTTCGCGGACATCTTTCCGTTTTTCCAAAGATTTTTTTCCCATCCGTCGATCTGCATCTGAACAAGTTCGCGCATCGGCTTTGCGGCCAGGCCGTACATGCGTTCAGCATATGAGTCAAGTACAGCTTTTACGTTTATTTCAGGATTCCAAAGCGCCTTCATCCAAAAATAGATGGAAATGTTCTGGCGTGAGTGATCGTCCATCCCATTTATAAAACTGCCGAAACTCTTGTTGATATTGTTTTTGTAATGGCTCAGTATCGTATTCGGAAAAAGATAGGGCACCGCGGTTCTGTCCTCGGGCCAGCACAGATAGTGCCAGTTCTGTATTTTGCGGCCTGTCGCCTTGACCCAGTCGTCTATTATCTTCTGCTCCCTGCTACGTATTGAAGGCTCTTTGAAGAGCGCGAGACCAGGCATGGAACATACCTGAACTTCGACATTTCCCCTGAATTTTGCATTGGGAGGACACTCCACATAATTCAGATATGCCAGATATATCACCGTCATATCGGGATATTCTTCCGCAATGGCCTGAGATAGTTTCCTGACAAAACACGTCATAATCTTCGAAGACGTTCCGGCTTCTCCGTCGTTGGGATCGAAAAGTTTTCTGCAGTCTTTGCATGAACACAAAACCTGCGCATCCGCCGGTGAAACGGTAACCGCGTTGCCCACGATGAAATGGGATTTCCTTCCACCGGCACGTTCCTCTTTTATTCTGTCAATATAAAACTTCAATGTTCCGGGATTCCCGTAACAGAGCATTTCGAAATCGCGCGTGCCGTTTGAACGTAGCTGGAATATCTCTGGAGAGGATTTGCCGTACCCTTCCGTTATAAGTAGCCGGGGATAGGGCGCATGAACCTTAAGTTGCACACCGTGAAGATTGTTGGTACGCAGGAAACGGAAGAAATCTGTAAATACGCGCTTGGGGCCACCCCGTTTTGCACCGGCATCTGGCCAAATCACACGCATTTCAAAGCGCGGGCTGTCGCTGTATGAAAACGGTTTTACTTCCAAAGATTGCCTTTTTATAAATGACGTACCGCCATAAGCTTCAGGAAAATATTTTCTCACTCCCAGCACCCGCTCTGAAAAATCGTATATTCCCCACTCCATCCCTTTGGATGAGCCGGTATTGTTTCCGTAAATATATATTTTATTTCTCTGCGCGGTTTTTATTTCGAATCCGTCCGCCGGGAGTTTCGGGTTCGCGCGAATAACGATTGCGGGCCCCTTCACATCGCCTGTCACTATTTTAGCTGTAACGCTGCCCGAAGTGCCGTTAAGAAAGCTTGCGAGATCGTCAACCGCCGCCTTTAACGACGGAGTAAGATTTTCAGGCACGGAAATTACCGGTACCACACGGGATCTTTCGATAATACGTACATTTTCATGTTTCGGTGCAGGCGCATATTTCACAGGACTCAGATCCGTATCGTAAAACGCCATCAGCGGAAGAGCTGCGAAAAGAAGCGGTCTAGTTTTTTTCAGCATGGCTTATTTCTCTTCAAAAAGATTGTTTCTAAATTTGGAGTTTTTGCCCGGATCAAGGGCGGATTTATTGTTAGCTCTTATCACGAAACCTTTCATAAACACGCTTGCCCCATTAAGTCGTACGTTCTCAAGTCGCGGTTTCGTACCGGCTGCGGCGAAGATGTTGAGTCTGTGACCATTCATTGCCTTCACAACCGCAGGAGGGATGATAAGCGAAGATACGCTACCGTCTGAAAACTCAAGTGTCCAATCGGAATTCCATGGGACTTTCGGAAGCTTTGTCACATCGTCTCCGGCGAAGTTTCCCGGCAACGTCTCCAGCTTCAAACTTTTTTCAGATCTTCTGTCGTTCACTTTCACAACACGAATCACGACAGTTTTTCCCGTCAGCGTCGCAGTAAACTTTCCGTCTGTCACAGGTTTTTCCGAGAGTTTTATATCATTGGCAAACACCGTGCATGGAACGCCGTCATTTTCCCAGGAGAGCTCAAGCTTGCCGTTCACGAACCGTCCCGTCAAGCCCTCCACCGGGAGAAGCCGCGCGGCTTCCAATCTTTCAAGAACGGAGATTGCGTATTCCCCGACGCAGCAAGGTTTTTCAAAGTCGACGGCGAACTTATCACGCGCAGCCTCAAGGATAAGCGTTTTACCGTCTTTTGAGAGCTGAACCGAAACGTTTTTCCAGTTTTTCCCAAGCGCGACTACTGGAACAGAAGCATTTGCGTTTCCATCCATAACGGTAATAGTTTTCGCCTTGCCGGCATCAATAACGCCGGTCCCGGTTATTGCGACTTCTTGTGAATCAAGGAAGCAGAGAAGGCCATGGGGGTTGATAATATTAAACGATATTTTCAGTTTTGCGTCGTAAATATTTTTTCCGATGCTGTACTTATATGTCTTGGAGAGATCGCTCTTTTCAAAAAAGATTTTCTTCGCAGAAACCGCCTTTACAGAAGATGAAACGTTAAATGAAGAGTTCTTAAGCGTGTAGACACTTTTTCCTTCTATCGCGCGGGGCTCCCACCAGATATTGGTTCGGACGCCGAAGGTGATGATGTTTCCGTCGTATTTGAAACCGTTCCCGGAATTAAGTCCGAAAATATTCTCGAGCGTAAGAATATGACGCTTCGTCTTTTTGTCAAGGATACCTACACGGCCGTCAATAACCGGGAAAAACTCAAGTTTTATTTTCTGAGTCTCAAGAACATATCCGGCTTTTCCTCCGACCGTTTTCATATAGAGCGACTTCTGCCATGCTCTATCTCCGAATTCAGAAACGCGCGCACCTTTCGCGAACGCATCTGCCATAAGTTCAGATGATGACGCGAGCGACTTGTCGCCTCCGGGAAGAAGCCAAACGGAACCATCGTCAAGAACTGCTCTTTCAAGCGATCTTTCCGGACTATAAAGAAGAGCCGCAAAAGACTGCGTGTAGATCTCCTTTACGTTTTCCTTGTAAACGGCTTTTGCCGAAGCGTCTTCAAAGACTTTACGGGCTTCAATAAAATCATTTCCCGCGAAGAACACGTTCTTTATATTTTCAGGTTTTCCGCCGTAGATCGCATTATGTACGCTTTTTACTTTTGCTGCTTTGTCCTGAAGTTTTTTGAGATAGTCGAAGAGTATTTTCCCCGATTCTTCTCCACAGTATAGCTTCAGGAACTCTTCTTCCGATCTTTCAATATCGTTATTCACATTCCAGAGAGTACGGGCGAAAATCCATTCGCGAAGCCGGAAAAAGTCTCCCCCGTCAACCATCTGCGGATAAAATCCGCGGAACCCAAGCTCTTTAAAAAACCTTATATCTTCGCACCGCGCCTTGATATTAGGGAAAGGCGCAATGCAAAAGCTGAAATTCACCGACCAGTCCCATACATTCATATGCGACGCGGCGGGCCTCCACTTTTCAAGAAGCTTCGTTGAAGCCATTGTCCCGGCATAATGACTTTTCATATGATCCCCAGTGTTGACATAGGTAAGATAAAGGTTTCTGTGAAGCGGCAGGAGTTTATCATTTTTAAGCGGCGGGACTGCCGTATTGAGATACGCAAACGTGATAATCTTTTTTGCAGGATAACGTTTCTCTAGCTTCGCAAGTATACTGTTGAGTCCGATAAGGGCCGGAGCGTTGGGCGAGGAATACTCACTGACAAGCTTCTGACATTTTTCACAGAAACAATTCACCGAATCATCGTCCTGTCCCATTCGCAGAAAGACGTTGTCGGGCAGTTTTTCAAAAGCCCGCCCTATATTCCTGCCGAGTTCCTCCAACATTGCCTGGTTTGTCCAGCAGAACCAATGAAGTTTTGCCTCACGTCTGCCGTCCTTCCAAGCGGGATACCATTCAGGGTGTTTTGTGAAATATTCCAAAGGCGGAAGATATTTGTAATTGCAGTGATAAGCCAATCCAGAAAGTTCGGCTGAGAGCTTGTTGCGGCGAGCCCAGGTTTTGTCAAACGCACTGTTTCCAGGGGCGGCGATGATACCGCGATCAAGATACGATGGCTCTATGATTTTTGGGGAAGTATTATCGATAACGAGCTTCTCATGTTTCGGAATGAATTCAAAATCTTTTGCAAGGAACCGACACCCCCAGACATCATCAAGAAGATAATATATTCCGTTGCGGAGCCCGTTTTCTCCGGGGCTTGAGATACTAACCTTTCCGTCCGAAACGGAAAAAGTGAATCCTTCTCCTGACGAATTTCCACCCTTTTTCAATACGATGGATTTTAGACCTGCGCCGTCGCACAGACGTATTCCGGACATCTTGTATATATACTCCTTTAGATCTTTCACGGCTGGATCGGAGGAATTCCAGGCATTAATGGTAAAATCTCCGGTTACCTGCATTCCGAACGAAAAGAAGGGAACGCAGAAAATCAATATAATAGTCTTTTTCAGCATCTTTAAAACTCTGTACGCCCGACAAATATCTGCGTCTCGTCAGTCACAGGCTGACCCTTCTGACCAGTAGGTATCTCAAGCCGCTTGCGCATTTCCACATGACCGTCCACAAATCCGACTCCAGCACGGGTTTTTGAGTCGTGCCAATAGCCTATATAGTGGCTTCCATAAACGAAATCCGCACCTTGTGCCTCCTTTTCAACAGTAAGCATTGCACGTCCCGGATAGCGTGATTTGCCTATCTTCCTAGAAATGTCGGCGCTATACCCTGCGGTCAAAGCGAAATTTAAGCCGTAAATTGTACGAGGTTTATAAGATGCGAGATAGTCAGTTACCGGAAATTCAGGGCAGCGGTAAATAGTGTTTAAGTTTTGCGCAACCTTCGCGCTGGTATCCCAATACCCCGGCATCGGCATTTTTGCAAGGTTGGCGACGTATTCCATAAAACATGAGTTGTAACTGCCATTTGATGATGTCTTGTACGGAGTCGGGAAATGTCCGTCAAAGGCTTCACAATAATTGTTTATTACATACCAATATTGACGCAGATTGTTCAGGCATGCAATCGTTTTGGCTCTGCTGCGCGCCTTGTTGAGCGCCGGCAGCAGCATTGAGGCGAGGATTCCTATAATGGCAATCACAACAAGAAGCTCTATTAGTGTGAAAATTTTCTGACTTTTCATTTTTTTGTCTCCTTTAGGTTTAATAATTTGTTCATTTTCACTTCCTTATTGCATATTAAAATATATCTTGAACTCCTTTTCAAGATTCTCTAACTATCAATTGAGGTTTTACTGTTATCTGTAAATTGCGAGAATTGTTATTTATGGATTCATTCAGAGCCTTGACCATTTCCTCGACATTTATGTCGATTGAAGACAGGGTTGGATGAAAAATTTCTGTCCAATCAGTATTAAATAGTCCAACTATAAAAATATCTTTACCGATTTGCAAATCTTTGTTATTTGCGACGTCATATATTATTTTTGCTCGACTGTCTCCTAAAATAAAAAAACCACATTGGGGAACTATTTGAGTAGCGACAAGAGCCAAGTTTTCATCTGTTATTTGTTGAGAAATATTTAAAATCCTTATGTCATCCGTATTTTTCCCCATAACTTTCAGAGTTTTTTTAAACCCTTCAAATATCTGCATATCATAATGCGGGAATGAACAACCATAAAATTTAATTTTATCTTCAGGCATAAGTTCAAAAGAGGCAAATACAAACTTTTTACAACCTTTATTTAATAAGTGTTGAGCAGCAAGTTCTCCAACTTTATAAGCGTCAAAAACAATTCGGTTTATACCTGGAATTATATTTTGACCTTGATACAATGCAATAAAATTGATTTGTCCAAAGCATTTATGTATCTGTTCCAACTCCCGATACGGAAACCAGCGTTGTCCGTAACATACGAGAACATCAAGTCTTTTATCTTCAATTTTACGTAATGCAATTTTTCTCTCTTTCGCAGTGGAACTGGAGGTCAATAATGTCAATGGCAGAAACTCCAAAATGTTTTCGGTCTGTTCCTGATGAAAGGAAAGAAGTTTAACAATTTTTGATAAGATGTGGGCATTCGGATCAAAAAAGATACCAATTCTTTTAGGCTTAGTTACTTGTTTTTTGATAAAAGTTCCAAGTGGTCGCTCTCTATATAGGTAATTATCGTTTACCAGCGCAGTTATTATACGATTAATTGTCGTACGGCTGACTCCAAACTTTTTACATAATTCCAGTTCTGGAGGAATTTTTAAATTGGCAGATTGTGTTGATATATAATCGACCAGCATTTTACGAATCTGATCATTAATCTTTGTCTTTGTGTCTCTATCTACTTCATGTAGCATTATAAAAATCCAACTTTATTTTATTGTGTATACAATTAATATAGTGATAATATTCTTTTTGTCAATATAAATATTAATAATACAGCAAAAAAATATCTTTTTATCCTAAACTAGAGTTCTTCTCCGGTTTGAACCACGATTCGCCTCAAAATCGGCTTTGAAAATCTGAATAGATGGAAAAATGTCGACATTTGCCTTATAGTTTTTGTCTCTCAAAACGAAAACCAAGGAGGCAAAATGTCGACCACATTACTTCAAAGTACACAGAAAATTCGCGGATTTCAACATAAGAGATTCGAATATTGCAAAGAAAAATTGATTTGGATCATCAAACGCAAAGAATTTCACTGTCCGCGATGCGGTTCGCTGAAAGTTCGAACGGAATGTGTTCGTATTCGCGATATCCAGGGGCTGCCGATGGGACGGCATCCGGTCTATTTCAGAATCAAAATCCATCGATTGTATTGCCCGGTCTGCCACCGCCGCAACTTTGAACACCTGCATTTCCTATCTTCCGCCAACGCTCGAATCACCAAAGCGTTGGAACAGCAAATCATCAAAGAACGCCATGAAATGAGCATTCGTTCCATCGCGATGAAATATCATTTGCGCTGGGAGTTGGTCAAGGAAATAGAAAAGCATTTTCTGGGACGAAAGCACGCCCATGTTTCAGCGGCGCATGTCAGAAAGATCGGCATTGATGAAATTCACATCGGCAGGAATTCCGACCGAACATTCCGCTTTCTGACGATTGTTCGTGACCTGCAAAGCGGAGCGGTGATTCATGTCGGAAACGGATATGGAATATCAGGACGCGGACAGTCTTCTGATTCTCAGGAACATGCGGACGCACTTCAAAAAATTGATCGACGCCTATATGCTGAAGGAAGGATTGAGAAGCATTTATGCAACCGCATCCAATGCCCTCGAAGCAAGAGCGGCATTTCGCCGTTGGGTCTCCCCTGGCTGCGGCAACAGGAAGCAGAGAGCTGATCGCCATGGCAAAGACGATCCGCGAGAAACGTGTACCACCCTGACGAAAAACGGCAAAAAAGCCGGTTTTTCAATGGCTTTAAAATCAGGGAATTACAAAGGAAATGGCGGAGAAGGGGGGATTCGAACCCCCGGTACGGTTTCCCGTACGACGGTTTAGCAAACCGTTGCTTTCGACCACTCAGCCACCTCTCCGTTTTTGCTCAATTCATGGTTTCGAATGGTCCTATAAAATAACCTCTTTTTCGCTTTCATCAAGTTGAATTTTAATTTTTTTCGCTAAAAATAGGGTTCTCCCACGTTTGGAGCTCAAAAACACCTCCACTCCGCAGGAAAATTAAATTATTTCACGGAAAAATTTGACAAATCTTCTTTATCATTATATATTATACCATATCATTTAACTAAAGATTGTGCGAAATATGGATTGCAGAAAAAATAATTGCAGCTTTTTCAATGGTTCCGGAATCGTTCCGGCATCGCGCATTCCTATTTCCACCATCTCCCTCCTTCTGCGACTTACTTGCGCCGGCCAGGCATGAGTAAAGACGCAACGCGTTTTCTTTTCGAATTCGATCTCAGCCCGGCCGGTGTATTGACGCCCTGATTCTGTCCGGCGGCTTCCGTTCGTCTTTTCGTATTCCGACACGGTACAGAAAATCATGCCTTGATGATCAAACCATACACTTGTACCGGAGAAAAGAAAATGAACTGTTATCCGAAATATCGTGCCCCTGAAGTCGTCGAAATCGAAAACCGCGTCTGGCCCACCCGCCGGATCACCAAAGCTCCCGTCATGGTGCCGGTGGACCTGCGCGACGGCAACCAGGCATTCGTCAACCCCATGAATGTCGAAACCAAAATCCATTATTTTCAAACGCTGTGTGAAATCGGGTTCAAGGAAATCGAAGTGGCCTATCCCGCCGCGTCCTCCGAAGAATTCGAATTCGTCCGCCGCCTGATCACCGGAAACATGATCCCGGACGACGTGCGGATTGTCGTTTTCACCGCCGCCCGCAAAGACTTGATCGACAGGACAATGGCCTCGATCGAAGGCGTAAAGCAGGCGATGGTCCATTGTTATATCGCGGCCAGCGAACTGCACCGCGAGTTTGTTTTCGGCAAAAGCCATGAAGAACTGATCCACATCGCCGCCGATGGCACCCGGATGATCGCCGACGCGATCGAAGCGCGGGGAATGCGCGGAGCCGTCAATTATGAATTCTCGCCGGAGGAGTTTTCCGACAGCGACATTGATTTCATCGTTGAACTGTGCGAGGCGGTGCGCGCCGAATGGCGTCCACGCGGCAAGGGCGATTTCATCCTGAACCTGCCCTCCACCGTGGAACGCCGCGCCCCCAATGAGTACGCCGACAAAATCGAGTATTTCTGCCGCAAATACAGCGGCATGGCCGATACCGTCATCAGCGTCCACACCCACAACGACCAGGGATGCGGCATCGCCGCCGCCGAACTGGCGGTGCTGGCCGGGGCCGAACGGGTCGAAGGGACGTTGGCCGGGCATGGCGAACGCACCGGCAACATGGACCTGATCACATTCGCGCTGAACCTGAAGTCACGGGGCGTCGAAACCGGGCTGGATTTCTCGCGCCTGCCCGAAATCGCGGCGTTCATCGAGGAAGTTTCCGAGATCAAAATCAGCCCGCGCGCGCCGTATACCGGCGAACTGGTATTTACAGCGTTCTCCGGCACACATCAGGACGCTATCCGCAAAGGAATGGCGCGGCGGCAGGAAATCAACGACCGTTTCCAGCAGGGTTGGAAAATGCCGTATCTGCATCTGGACCCGGCCGACGTCGGACGAAGTTACGAGGGATTGATCAGAATCAACAGTCAATCCGGCAAGGGCGGCATCGCTTACATTCTGGAGAGCGTATACGGCATTCAGGTACCGAAAGCCATGCAGCCCGTCGTCGCCCGCGCGGTACAGGAGGAGGCGGAAGCCACCGGCAAAGAGGTGACTCCAGCAGAGGTCTATCGGATTTTCATGGAAAAGATCGTCGATCCGGCGGACTGCCGGTTCGAACTGGGTGATTTCAAAACGCACCGTCCGGCCTCGGACAACGGCAAAACGACCGGCGTCGAGCTGGAAATCCGGGTTCATGGCGAATCCCGCCATATCAGCGGGACCGGCGGCGGTCCGATCGAAGCGGCGGTAAACGCATTTCGTCAATGCCCCGGCATCCCGGAAGTTCGGGTGGAGGAATATCACGAACACGCGCTGGGAAGCGGGGCGAACGCCCGCGCCATCGCGTTCATCGGCGCACAGGTCGCCGGGAGGAACGTTTACGGCACGGGCATCGACGAAAGCATCAACGTGGCGGCGATACGCGCTCTGGTCAATGCGTTGAACCACGCCCGGAACTGATTACAGGGAACGCACAACCCTGGCAAACCCCTCCGCCGATTTCTCGATACTGCTCATTGGAACGCAGAACGCCAGCCGGAAGTAACCCGGGGTGCCAAAGCCCCGGCCCGGCACGGCCAGTATGCGTTCCTTGAGCAGGGTGTTGACGAACTCAGCGTCGTCGGGAATCGGCGACTGCGGGAAGAAGTACAACGCGCCCTTCGGCATGTTGTAACGAATACCGGCGTGGTCGAGGACTTTGGCCATGGCGTCGCGGCGTTCACGGTAAAGCCGCAGGTCCACCTGTTCATCAATCATACAGGTCAGGAGTTTCTGGGCGATGGCCGGGGCGTTGACGAAACCGAGGATGCGGTTGGTCATGATGACCCCGTTGATCAGTTCCATGGGGTCCGGCATGGCCGGACACACGGCCAGATAGCCGATGCGGGCGCCCGCCAGCGACAGCGTTTTGGAGTACGAACCGACAATCACGGTGTATTCGTAGATGTCGAACAGCGACGGAATTTCGACGCCGTCGAAGTTCAGCGCCCGATACGGTTCGTCGGAAATCAGGTACAGCACCTTGCCGGTTTTTCGCATATGGCGGCGCATGACATCAGCCAATGCTTCGAGTTCGGCGCGGGTATAAATCTGCCCGGTCGGGTTGTTGGGGGAGTTGATCAGAATGGCTTTGGTCCGCGGGGTCAGCGCCTGTTCGATGGCTTCGACGTCGAGCTCGAACGTGAAATCCCTGCTCTGGACCGGCTTCAGGACGCCGCCGAAATTGCCCGCATAAAAACGGTATTCCATGAAGTACGGCGCGGGACAGACGACTTCGTCGCCGGACTCCAGCACGGCGCGGAAAAGCACATTGATCGCGCCCGCCGCCCCGGTGGTCACCACCACGTGGGAGAGTGGCACGTCAACCCCCTGTTCGCGGGTCAGGCTGCCCGCGATGGCGCCGCGGGTTTCGGGATAGCCGGCGTTCGGCATGTAGCCGAGGGCAAAAGGTTCGTTGGCGGTTTCGGCGACTTTGCAGAGACCGGCGGCGGCCCCGGCGGGCGGCGGAGCATCGGGATTGCCGAGGCTGAAATCGTAGACGTTATCGGCTCCGTATTGTTTTTTCAGTTCGATGCCGACCTCGAACATTTTGCGGATGAACGACGCGCCGCCCATCGCTTCGCGGATGTTGTTTGAAACCAGTTGCATAAAAGAATCTCCTTCGTATGTATTTGTATGTTATTTGTTTATCGTTTTATTCCTGACTGCGTTTTTTCAGCAGGACGGGGCTGGTCGAGCCCCGGACTTGCAACGTAGTGGTGATGGTGATTTCCGGCGGGGTCTTGCGCCCGGCCATCTGCATGCGGAGCAGATTCCACACCGCCAATGCGATCTGCGAGGTCTGCTGGCTGACGCTGGTCAGTTCAAGATCCTCGGCCACCGCGGTATTGCCGAAGCCGGTGACGGCGCAATCGTCCGGCACTTTGACCGCAAGCTGGGCCAAGGCACGGATCACTCCAGCGGCGATGGTGTCGTTGCCGCAGGTGACGGCGGTCGGCGGTTCCGGCAGGACGAAAAGCTCCTGCGCCGCGTAAAATCCCCACTGCCGGGTGGGTTCCTTGCGTTTCAAATATTCCGGTGGTGGCTCGATCCCGGCGCGGCGCATGGTGTCGAGATACCCCTGGGCGCGCAGTTCCGAGGTGCGCTCGTGCATACTGCCGATATGGGCGATGCGGCGATGCCCCTGATTCAACAGATGCTGGGTGGCCTTGGCACTGCCGGCATAGTCGTCCGAAACCACATACGGAATCGGCACGCCCGGCAGGAAAATGTCGAAAAAGATCACCGGAAAGGGCAACTGCCGGTAAAGCGCCTGACAATCGCTGTTCGGCACGGCGATCAGGGCGGCGACCTCCTGTTCCATGCAGAAACGCAGGAACTCCTCTTCCCGGCGACGATTGCCGCCGGTCAGATGCACGATCGGGTGGAGGTCGGCTCCGTTAAGCCGCTCACTGAGCTCGGCGAGGATGTTGTAAAAAAATACTTCGTGGTCGGGGAACAGGAATCCGACCAGATTTTTGCCTTTGCCGCTGTAAGGACGCGAACCGACGAAGTTGCCGCGGCTCGGAACTTTGTAGATCAGTTTTTCCTGTTCAAGCAGGCGCAGGGCCTTGCGGAGCGTCAGGTGATTGACACCGAAATGCGCGGAGAGCGCGCGCTCGGAAGGGAGAGGGCTTCCCGCCTTCCGTTTTTCGTCGTGAATCATGCGGCGGATGTCCTCCGCCAGCGCGATGTATTTTTCCGGTTTGCCGCGATTCATAAATTCATGTTGCGCTTATGGTTGAATTTGCTTCTCCGCGTCGCGGATGAATGACTTTATATTGGATTTCAGCGGATCGGTCTTGATTTCGGCGGCCTTCAATTGTTTGATGACGCTTTTGACCTCGTCCATGCGCTTCATTTGCAACAACGCCTGTCCTTTGCGCAACAGGTATATGGCCTGAGTCGTTTTGTCCTGATTTCCGGGAAGCGCCAACTGCTGTTCAATCATCGGCAGCGCTTCGGCACTGCGATCCAGTTTCAAGAGGGCGTCGATCCGCATGTCGGAGATATGGTGCTGAAGCTTGGCCCCCGGCTGTTCATCGCCGGGTTTTATGGACAGGATATCGAGGATTTTCCGGGCCTTGTCCGGGGTCATGTTGCGGGTATACCGATCCGCGGCGCCGATCAGGGCATAGTAAGCGACGAACGGGGAAATTTTTTGATCCTTCAGGAAAATTTGAAAATAACGCCAGGCCAGGTCCGCGGGATCGACGGCGTTTGCCTTTCGCGCTTTCAGCGACTTGATCTCTTCCTGAACGGCTTTCAAATCGACATCATATTTTTCCTGCGTGATTTCTTCAAAGGCCAGACTCCCTTTCAGGTTGTTTATTTTTCCTTCGGCAAAAGCGATTTCGCGGTCCAGTTTTTCCGGCGAGTCCTCGGCCTGCCGGGCGGCCAGGATCAGAATAGCGGTGTGGTAGAGTTCGAATTTTGCTTGCGGCGTCTGCAGTTTTGCCGCCAGTAGCGGCAGCAGTTGATCCGGGTAGATGCCGGAAACCAGGAGCCGATTTTTCAGCATCTCCTGAAAGGCGCGGTTGCTGTACCACATGATCGGGGGTTTTGTTTTCATATTGTCATAGGAATAACTGCGATCGATCAAGGCAAGGGCTTCGTCGAGTTTATTCTCGCGGCAAAGGGTCAAAAACTCACTGCGGAGCGCTTTCCGTTCCTCCCGGCCGAGTTCGGCCGAACAGAGCGTGAGGGACATGGACAGCGTCAGCAAGGCGGCAAAAATAATTTTCATGACGGATTCTCCGGTATTCGACATTATTCGGATACTATACTTTTATTCTTTGAATTTGACAATACCCGAATGAAAAGATTTTTCGGCTTTGTCCGGAATCGGCAGAAATATAAACATATCGATATGTTTATTTAATTAATCATTGAGCTTGTTTATAAACATATCGATATAATAAAAAAGTATCGAAAAAATTCCATCATGGGATTGATTGTTCGCCCGCGGCATGTATAATCATCCTTAACAGGCAGGAGGCACGGTGGAATAATGTTGCGTCAAACCCACGAAAAAGACGGAAATCTCTCGAAACTGGACTGCGGCGATGGTGCGATCTGGATTTCGAATAAACTGAACGGACGGATATTCTGTTCGCTCGGTCATGAAATGGTCCATCAGTTCCGCGCGGACCTGGCGGCGAATCCCGATCCGAAAGAGTTCAACAACATTGGCGGCAACTCGCTGTGGCCGACCCCGGAGGGCGGCGCGTTCGCCTACAATTACCTGCCGGAAGGCAAATGGCTGGTCCAGGACGCAATCAACCGCCAGCCGACCGTCACGGTGACACAGGAGTCCGGTTTCGCGGTCATCGCCAAAGACATGGAATTGATGAACCGGAAAGGATGCCGGATCGCCATGAACTTCAAGCGCAGTGTGTTTTGCGGAGACATTCGCGATCTCCTGTCGAAATATCATTCGAGAGGCCTCGCCTACCGCACCGAAGACGTCTTGACCCCGTTGGCCGAATATCAAACCACCGACGTGGTGGTGGCGGCGTGGTCGCTGGAGCAACTGCCCGGTTCGAACGGAATCATCGCGTTCGGGCGCGTCGGCGGGAACGCCAAGGAGTGCGTCAACGACGATTTCTACGGCAATCCGCATTCGCGCCTGTCATATCACGGGAACGGGTTCCGTTTTGAGCTCGGCGGGCCGGAGCGTCTGCAGATCGGAATCAGAACCGCGGCCCGTCCGGAGCTGATCGGCTCGTTCGATGCGCGCCGGGGAATTCTGGTAATCCGCACGACTCCGCCCCGGAACGACGGGCAATACATCAATATCGCCGACAACGATCAGCCGGACGGGGTTTATTCGGCGGCCGACTGTTTCAGTATTTTCAATGGCGCGGAACTGGGTTTCCATGAACTCGAAACCATCGCCCCGATGAATTCCGAGAACGGCATTTTGACCGGCAGCCGCCTGGAATCACAGACCATGATTTTCAAGGGAACGGAAGAGACGCTGCGGCTTTGCCTGCGCGATCATTTCAAGATTGATTTCATATAATATAATAATAAAGGAATCCGCCGCCGGGCGGAACTAAAGTTGAGGTAAACATGAAAACCGTATTTGGATTCGACATGGAAACCGATATCGGGAGCTGGACCCCCTGGTACAACGGTTTCGCCGAAGGCACCCGGGCCATCCTGGGCGTATTGGACAAACAGCAGATTTCCGCCACGTTCTTTTTCACCGCCGACGCCGCGCAGAAAAACCCGGAAATGGTAAAGGCGGTTCTGGACGCGGGCCACGAAATCGGTTGTCATTCGCTGTTTCACGAAACGGTGGGCGACGCCCTGTTTGAAATCCCCGGCGCCATGCCGCTCCTGCCCGAAGAAGTGCCGAACCGTCTGAAACGCGCCACCGAAGAGGTTGAAAAAGCCGCCGGCGTGCGCCCGGTGTCATTCCGTTGTCCCCGGCTCTGGGGGTCGACCGAGGTCTGCAACGCGCTGGAAGACCTGGGTTACGTGGCCGACGCCACCTATCCCATGTATTTCTATCGCGAACAGCTCGCGCCCTATCATCCGTCCCGCGCGGACTGGACGAAAAAAGGGAATATGAAGCTGGTTGAACTGCCGAATTTCGCCGATTTGTCGATGGATTCCAAAGATCCCTACGGACGCGACATGGACCAATGGCCGCTCTGGCGCACCGAAAGCGCCGAGGCGTTGATGAAGCACGTGGACGGCTATATAGAATTCTGCGCGAAGCGCGGCGCCGAACCGTTCATCTGTTTTTATATGCATCCGTGGGAGTTCGCCCCGATGCCGGAAGGGTTGCTGCATTATGGCGAAGGCGCTGTGATGCCCGATCCGTTCATTATCAAAAACTGCGGCCCGTATGCGACCGAACAGCTCGACGTGCTGATTGATTTTCTGAAAGCGCGTGGTTCCGAGTTCCTGCAGGCCAAACAAGTCAATGTATCCGAATAATTATCATAAAACATCACAAGGAGACAACATCATGATCCCCTCAATCTCAAAAACTGAATTCCAGGAAAGAATGCGCAAATTTCAGGCCAATATCAAAGCCGCGGGACTCGACGCCGCGTTGGTCCACGGCATTGAATGTGATTGCGCCAACGTACGCTATCTCTCCGAATACTGGCCTACATTCGAATCCGCCGGCGTTTTCGTCCCCGCCGAAGGTACCCCGATCCTGCTGATCGGTCCCGAAAGTGAGGAATACGCACGCGAACGCAGCGTCATCCCCACCATCCTGAAAATGATCCCCTACCGCGAATCCGCCGAACCCGAATATCCGGGCATGCCCGGAATTTCGAATTGGGCCGACGTACTGAAAGCCGCCGGGGTCAGCTCGCTCCGCAAACTCGGCATCGTCAGTTCCGCCATCACCCCCATGCCGGTAACCGAATCGCTGGCCGTTGAATTGTCCAACGTGCAACTGCTGAAAGCCGACGACACCCTTCAGTCCCTCCGTTTCGTGAAAAGCGAAACCGAACTCGCCTGTCTGCGCAAAGCCTATGAGATCAGCGAAATCGCAGTCGAAGCCATCCTGAACGAAATCAAACCCGGCATGACCGAGTTTCAGGTCATCGGGATCGCCCAGCGCGAAATCTACAAGAACGGCGGCGAATACGAAGGCCATTCCCTCTATTGCTTCAGCGGCAAACGCACCAACAGCGGCATCAGCCGTCCCAGCAGCAAGATCATCGGGACCAACGAAATGATCCAGTTGAATATCGGCGCGCGCGTTTCGGGGTATTCCTCAAGCGTCGGACTGCCGTTCTCCATCGGGGCCATCCCCGCGGATCAGAAAGACCTGCTGGAATTCGGTCTGAAAGCCCACCGCAAAACCATCGAACTGATGGGCGGCGGCAAACCCGCCGGCGAAGTCGTCCGCGAATATGAAAAATGGGTGGCCGAACAGGGCTATGCCAAGTACATGCTGTACGGTCCGTGCCATTCCATCGGCATGATGGAGGTCGAACGGCCGTGGATGGAATCGGTGTCCGCTTACACGCTGGTGCCGAACATGACGTTCCAGGTCGATACCTTCTTCTACACCCCGGAAGTCGGACTGCGCTGGGAAAACGGCGTCATCATCAAGGAACAGGGCGTCGAAATGCTCTCGAAGAAATACATGAAGATCATCGAACTCTAAGAACAGGAAACAGGAGCACCTATGAGCGAAATGCTGAAAATCTGGCGTTCTTCACGGAGCGCTTTCGGTAAATTCAGCCGGCGGTACGACCCCGCCGGCGAGGAAACCTGGAACGTGCTGGAGGCGTACACCGACGCCGAACTCGAAAGCATCGCCGAATCCGGGTTCAACGCAGTATGGGTTCATGCGCTGCTCCATAACATCGTCCAAACGCCGGATTTCCCGGAACTGGGCGCGGACGCCGCTGAGCACCAGCGGCGTCTGAACACTCTCATCGAACGCGCCGCAAAGCATGACTTGAAAGTCCTGCTTTACATACAGCCGCCGCGCGCCCTGCCAGAAGACCATGCGATCTTTCGCAATCACCCGGACATCGCCGGCCAGCGCGAAGAACTGCAAGGATGCGACCAGCAGGAAACCGTAGTGGTCCGCGCCATGTGCACCTCCACTGAACCCGTCAAAAAGTATCTGTACAACGCCACCGCCGAACTGGCCCGGCAACTCCCCGGGCTTGGCGGGATCATCATGATCACCGCTTCCGAATACCCTGCCCACTGCTGGTCGCGGCGCGGACGCATGCTCACCGCCGAGGGCGGATGGGAATTCACGCAGATCGACTGTCCCCGGTGCCGCGAACGCAAACCATGGGAAGTGGTCAATGAACTGATTCAACTGGTGCGCGACGGCATCCGCAGCGAAAGCACCGCCATGAAAATCATCGCCTGGAACTGGTCCTGGACCATGTATGAACCCGCGCCGTGCTGGAACATCATTTCGAACCTGCCGACCGATGTGATCATGATGGCCGACTTCGAGCGCGGCGGCAAACGCACCATTCTGGGTCAGGAACGAATCATGGACGAGTATTCACTGGGCTATGCCGGGCCGTCCGAACAGTTCACCGAATCGTGGGAACTCGCCGCCAACCGCGGCCTTCAGGTCATGGCCAAGCTCCAGATCGGCACCACCCACGAGCTTGCCACCGTGGCCAATCTGCCGATCATCGGCAATATTTATCGCAAGGCGGTGAATGTCCGCAAGATGAAGCTGGCGGGATTCATGGGCACCTGGAATTTCGGCAACCTGATTACCGCCAACACCGCCGCGCTCAATTTTTTCCTGGCCGACGACGTCTCGGATGAACCGGAACAGGCATTGAACGATTTTGCCGCCTATTATTTCCCCGGCTCGGACACCGCCAAGATCGCAAACGGCTGGGACAATTTCGCCGAAGCCATGAATTCGTATCCGTTCTCAATCCCGTTCCTCTACGTCGGGCCGACCAACTACGCCTGCATCCTGCCGATGGAACCCGCCCCCCTGACCGGAAAGCCGGTCGGCCGTTCCTGGCTTCTTGACGAACGCGGCGACGACCTCGCGCCCGCGCTTTCCGGTTACACCATCAAAGAAGTGATCGAAGGCTTCACCCGTCTTGCCGAAGTATGGGGGCAAGGGGTGGAATTGTTGACGCAAGGATTAGAACTGTTCCTCTCCTCATGCCAAGGCAGAGTTGGACAACGCCCGCGTCTGCGAATACCTTTTCACCAGTGCGCTTCATTTCTGCCGGGTTTTCGCGCTTCGCAGCGACTGGAACGACGCGCTCCTGCCGCAATATCGTGAAATCATTTCCGCCGAACTTGGCAACTTGAAAAAGCTGCTGCCGCTGGTGGAGAAAGATTCGCGTTTCGGCTATCACATCGAAGCGCACGGTTATCAGTTCGACGCGCCGCGCATCCGTGCCCAGATCGGTATTCTGGAAGCCCAGCTTGCCCGGTAAGGGAATTTCCTCTCCGCGTCGCCGATATTTATTTGTCGCAATTGCCGTCGAACTATTGACTTCACTTCTGATTTATGCTATTATAAGTCCAGAATATCGCCTGCAACGATAATATTGTAAATTTAAGGTGCTTTATGTTTCAAGAAGATCGCGACGAACTGCAATTTGACTGGTGTATGATCGGAGATATCGGAGAAGGGCGGCCGACGCTCGGCCCTGAAACTACGGTAGCAATTTACCGCATGATGCAATTCTCCCTGCGCGATGTATTAATCAAGGAATACGGAGTGGAAAGTGCCGACCGCCTGTTCTTCGCCGCCGGTAAAAGAGCGGGAATCGAGCTTTACCGCAACAACGCCGCCGACTGCGAGACTTTCGACAAATTGGTGACGAAACTCCAGCAACTGTTTCTCGGCCTGAAAGTCGGTATATTCCGGGTAGAGGGCGCCAACCACAAGAGCGGTCAATACGTCTTCACCATGGCCGAAGACCTGGATTGCTCCGGACTTCCGGTCAGCGAAGAAACCGTCTGCACGTTTGACGAAGGCCTGATCGCCGGAGTTCTTTACGGGTTTACCGGCAAGGAGTTTTCGGTCCGCGAGATCGATTGCTGGTGTTCGGGCGAGCGCATCTGCCGTTTTGAAGTAAAAATGTTGAAGTGATATCGCAGGAGCCGCCGTCGTCCGATCGGCCCCTTTCTATTGAAAGTATGTCGTATTTCTTTAAAATTTTTTTCCATTGTCTGCTTGAAAATTGATTATCGCATACTATATTCGCATAGTGTCATAGTAGCCGAGTCCGATTTCGAGGAGAATTCGGTTGCATTGGATGTTGTTTGGCATCGGGATATTCCGGTATGGAATCCGGTTTTTCCTGATTTTCATAAGTTAAATTTTGATTGAATGGATGATTTTTATCAATGGAACCAATGGGGATCGCATGAAAAAGTTAGCAATCTTAACTGTCGCCGTAATGGTCGCCGGCACGTTTTTCGGATGTCATGACGCGAGCAAATACCGCGCAGAACGTATCAAAAAGGCACAGGAACATTTCGAAAAACTCAGTGCCAATGTGCCGGAAGAAGACCGCGTCTTCACTCTCGTTGATTGCGTTCAGCTTGCCATTGAGCACAACTTGGACTTCAAAGTTTACGATATCCGCTCCCGAATCGCCGACGAACGCGTGACCGCCGAAATGCTCGGCATGCTCCCCGAACTCAACGTCTCCTACGACTTCTCCGGCCGCAACAACGATCCCGGTTCCTCCTCCAAGAGTATCCGCAGCGGCAAAATGACCCTCGAACCCAGTACCAGCAGCGACCGCAATGTCAGCAATTATAAAATTGAACTCGCCCTGAGCTTGATCGACTTCGGCCTCGCTTACCTGAACGCCACCCAGGCGGAAGACCAGGCCCTGATCACCATCGAACAGAAACGCCGCGCCGCCCAGAACCTCAAGCTCGAAGTTGCCAGAACCTATTTCAAAGTGGCCGCCACCCAGGATGCCCGCGATACCTCCCTCTCCCTCCTTGAAAAATGCAAAGACATTCATGATCTCCTCAATAAACTCGAAGCCAATAAGAGTTTCTCCCCACTCCGTATCCTCGACGAACGCAAACGCTTCATCCGTCTGCAGAAACAGCTTATGGAATATCAGCGCAGCTATGACAACGCCTGTATCGAACTCCGCGCCCTCATGGGTTATATGCCGACCAACGAAATCCGCGTCGATACCTCTTTCCTGAAAGAAATCCAGATTCAGGATCTTCCCGATGTCAACACCCTGGTCAAAGTCGCCCTGGTCGAACGTCCCGAACTCTATCAGTTGGACATCCAGACCAACATCACCATCAATGAAGCCCGCAAGACCATTCTGACCATGCTCCCCCACGTCCGTATCCTGATGGATTATCAGGGCAGCGACAACTCGTTCCTCTTCAACCAGAGTTGGTGGGAACTCGCGGTCCGCGCCGCTTACAATCTGCTGAAACTGCCCCAGCACATCGCCACATTGCGTACACGCAACAGCGAAATCGAAGAACTTGACGCCCGCGTCCTGGCTCTCTCAATCGGCGTCATTTCCCAGGTCAATATCGCCTATGCGAATATCAAGGAAGTCCAGGAACGTTATAATCTGGACAATGAATATTATCAGGCTTACCTGCGCCACCTCGACGCCGCCCACAGAGCTTATTCCTCCGGCGGTAACGAATCGCAGCTCGACCTGGCCCGTTATGAACTGGAAACGACCGATACCCGGATCGCCCGCACTATCGCTCTAGGTAACTATTACCTGGCCTATTACCAGCTTCTCAACACCGTTGGCGTGGAAACCCTCCAGAAGGATTACATCGCTGGCATCATGAACAAGGTTAACCTGGCGGAAGCCAAGGCCGCCGCCCAGACGGAAAGAGAACGTCGCACCGGTGACGCCCTGGCCCGTGAGTTCGAAAAGATGTACAATGGAGTTCCGCTGGGCAAAAACACCATGCCGGAAGCGGTTCGCACCCGCGCCGAAAGCCTGGTTCCCGGCTCCTCCAACGTCGCAGCCATGTGATTGACTGATGGATACCGGCAAAGAAATTTATGCGGACGGCATCGGCCAGATTCATTTCGCCGGCGGCATGGTTCGCTATGACTTCGTAAATCTGGAACCCGAACAGGATGGGCCGGCTTTCGAATCCAGAGCCCGTATTATCATGCCCCCTCAGGGATTCCTGAATATGTTCAATTCCATGCAGGAGCTTATTAATAAACTGCTGGAAGCCGGTGTTCTCCAGAAAAATATGCCGCAGGCGCAGAGCGCTATGCCGGTGGTTGAGGACGCGATTGTCATTGATGACGAAAAAGCACTTGACATAATTGATCCGAAGGGAAAAGCCGCACCGAAGAAGAAGGCTGCGAAGAAATCCAAAAAGTAAGTTTCCCGCCAATGAATTTAAAAAGCAGTTCCGCTATATCGCAGAACTGCTTTTTTTATGCCGTCTCTACTTGAGCGCTCCGGCAAGCGGGCAGGAAGCCGGATCGATTTTCTCTCCAGACCGATATTTTGACAGGAGTTGCCGGGAGCGCTCGGCCAACCGGCGGCGTACTTCGCGGCGTTCTCCTTTTACCCGTGCGATCGCCATGTGGTCATAAGCGGTGGTCTGGTGGCGCATCCATGCGATAACAGCAGCCTCCGCGCGGCGTACCAGCGGAATGCGTTCCGTCCGCGCCACCGTGCCGCTCCCCACTGGAACCGCCTGATCGGTCACAGCGTCCGCCAGACTCCAGGCAAACTCTTTATAACAGGGGGCAAATGCGAGGAAATCCACGACGGCCTGCCGGAATTCAACAATATAAGCGTCTTGTTTTGCCGCCCGGGTCTTGCGGGCGGAATCCAGTTTCCGCCGGTATGCGGGGTCGGAACGTTCGGCTTCCAGTCGGGCTTTGACGTCATCGGCCCGGACGCCGTCGGCCCAGAGGCCGAGCGATTCAATCCGGTTTTTACGGCGATGGACCAGTACCCAATAATCCCCGGAATTTTTGAGGCGGCGGGTCAGGCCGGGATCGCCGGATGGGATGAAAATCCATCCGTCAGGCGGGGAAACATCTTTTCCATTCAGGAGAAAAACATTTTCACGGGCGGTTTTCCAAATCTGGATTTCTTCTTTTTGCATAGCTGAGAGTAATTGTTCAGAGTTCGATGAGAACGGCTTCGGACTGGCAGAGCAGGCGGCGGCGGATCATGGTATAACCCATACCGGCACTGATGATCATAAAGGTGTCTGTCTTCTCGTTATAGAAAGTCCCGTAGTCGAATCGGGTTCCGTAACGGGAGGATGTTTTTAACGGTCCCCAGAAAGGCATTCGAATCTGCCCGCCGTGGGTATGACCACATAGCGCAAGCCTGAATTTCTTTAATATGTCGCGACGCCCCATATTGATAACCGTATCGGGGTTATGGGCGGCCAGAATGCGAAAACCGTCCGGAAATTCGGAAGGAGGAGACGGCTGGCCGGATTTACTGTCGTCGGTGCCGAAAATGCACAGGCCGTCACGGCAATACCATTCTTGAAGGATCAATTGAAATCCGCCAAGCGCGAAATACCCCCGCCATTGTTCGACGCTGATCCAGCGGCGGCGGCGTTCCCAGTTGCCGGCAATGGCGATCTTAACCGGGGCGGATATTTCTTTCAAGGCGGCCGCCGCATCCGTCAGATAGCACATGAACGAGAGTAAATCGCCGCCGAATATCACCAGGTCGGGCTTGCAGAGCTCGGCATAGCTTATGACGTCGTGGATCATATCCCGATAGGTGTCGGCGTCCTGCCGCCAATGAAGGTCCGAGAAAAAGAGAATTCGCTTGCCATAGGGAACGGGAAACGGAGGCTGGTATTCCACCAGAACACTACGTTTCCCTGTAGCGGCAATGCGGCGATGGCGGTAATCGGTCAGATGCCGCCAGTCGCCGAGGCGATGTTTGAAACTGACGTTTGCCGCGTCAGGCTTCACCATTCAGAACCCTGATAATTTCCAGCGGCAGGGGCGAAACGCTCTGCAGTCTGCACGACGTACCATCGGGAAGTACTGTGGATTCGCCGACCGACTTGCCGAGCAGGGCTTCGCCCATCCTGGTTTTGTAGGAAATCCAATTTTTATCGGGATTGCCATCGCGGGCGCCGAGCAAGTAGTAGGTTTGCGTTCCGCCGTTGGCGGTCTTGATTTCGACGGTGCTGCCGATAATGGCGCGGTCCTTGACATGAACATTTCTGAAGTCCATCGGCTGGATTGAACCAATATCATGCTCGAGTTCGCTGCGGCGGCGCGACAGGAAGTTGCGGCGTTCCTTGGCGGCATCGTATTCGGAATTTTCGCGGAAGTCGCCATGGGCGCGGGCGGTCTTCAGCGCTTCGCGGTTCTCGGGCTGCTGGCGGGTAATGATATCATCGAGTTCGTTACGCATGCTTTGATGGGAACTCATCGAAGTATAAAGCTGTTCGACCGCCGAGCCCTGATGTTCATTCTGGCGATTGCCGGCGGCAAGGAGTTTTTCTCCGGCGCCGTTTTCCAGGTGTTCGCGGATTTTATCGGACACGCGGGCGAGCTTGACCAGCAAACTCTGCTGTTCACCGGTCATGAAACAGGTCGCATTCTGCAATGCGGAGGTGATCTGGGCGACATCACTGCCGGCATTGGCGATAATCAACTTCTGGAAGTCGGGCTTGTCCAGCAACAGCTTGCGCAAATCACGCTGGGCAGGCAGCCAGGCTTTCGACAGGCTTTCCATCGACAATGCACGAATCACCCGATCGATTGTAATGGCCGCGACCAGCTCTTTGTCCACATTGCTGATATTGCGGAAAATCCAGACAATGATATCGTTGCTGAGGCGCGGCAGGGCGGAAACCGCATCGGCGAATTCCCGGTCTTCGGGATTGCAGATGACATTGATACAGCGCAGTGGCAAGGCCGAGGCCAACTGGGCCAGGAATTGATCGGAATAAACTTTGCTCAAAAGCTTGGAGACGGCTTCCAGCTTTTTCACCGGAATTTCAGCCATGACGGCGATTTTGGCCGGTTCCAGAGCCTGGTCTTCGGCCGGCATGAACGGCGCTTTGCCTTTCAGCGGTCCGAATACGTCCTCATAATTTGCATCATTCCGAAGGCGCGGCATGATCATGGCCACGATTTCAGCAAGTTTGGAGCCTTCGCGAAGAGCCACATCGGGTTTGAGCTTGATAAAGAAATGTTTGAAATGCTCCAGTTCCTCCGTAGAGAAAGTGCCGCCGTCGGCGCCTTCTTCGAACAACAGGGTATGCACTTCCTCGATACTGCGTCCCAGACAGGAAGGACGATGGCTGCCGACGGCGGCGATAGCCACCGAATTCCACCATGCATTGAAAGCATTCAGGTCGGCGAAATTGGCAGGGATCAGCGAAGACTGGGCGATTTTGCGAAGCTCCTCGGCGGAAAGCGTCAGGACACATTTACGAGTTGCGATGTCACGGTAGTCGGAGGAGGAGAAGCGGGACCGGGGATCGAAGCCGGACAGTTTCAGCGTATCGGGCCCGGGTTCAAAAAACAACGCTTCAGAAAGGGCGATGTCAAGCGGAATCGCCAGTGAACCACCGCCGCTGATCAGGCTGACCCCGACCGAAGTCGTGATGCCGTCGATATTTCCCAGTATGCCCCAACGCGACGGATTGGCGATATAGGCGACCAATCCGGTCTTGAGTTTCAGGAGTTTGCGGCAGCGCTTGGCGACTTCCCGCGGCGGGATGGCCTGATCACGGGCTCCCAGGGCACGGAAAAACGAACTTTTATTCAAAAACGGAGGCAGGAGGTTTTTGATAGACTCAACCAGTGCACGGCGGAAAAGCGGGGAATCGACCGCATTCAATTCGGCTGCGGCCAGACAGAACTCGGCGCGGTGAGGTGCAAGGTTATCGCCCCAGGTCTCAATGAGAAACTCGAGGTGAGGAGCAATTTCAGGCGTGCTGAGATCGCCGCGTTTTGCAAATTCTTGAACCAATTGGTTCAGATACGTCCCGGAGTTGTCATCCGCCGCCGCCAAGAAAAGATCTTCTAATTTCATAAAGCGTTATGTGTTGCTGGTGTTGAGGTTTTAAGATAGCTCCAGTTTTTCAACTGAACCAGTACAATACATGCGGTTTTCGTTTTTTGCAAATCCGTTAATACGGAAAATCGTAATTTTGACGGTGCGACAGTTCGGATCACGGTCGGCATTCGCCCGGGCGAATCCGGCGGCAAATACAAGATTTTTACAAAAAAATCTCGTTCTCAACGCGAATTTTCCGCAACTTGTGCTATTTTAAAGAGTTATTAATGCCATATCTAATCATATTTTCAGGAAAGACAAAATTTATGAGTAAATTCAGAACCCATACTTGTGGAGAATTGCGCAAAAGCAATGTCGGAGAAACGGTAAAACTGGCCGGCTGGGTCCATAGCGTCCGCGACCACGGCGGCGTAATCTTCATCGATTTGCGCGACCATTACGGAATCACCCAGGTGGTGATCAATCCGGAAAAGGCATTTCACCAGTCGCTGGAACGCTGGCGCGTGGAAAGCGTGATCGCATTCGCCGGCCAGCTCGTCGAACGCACCCCGGAAAATGTCAATCCCAAGATTCCAACCGGTGAAATCGAATTGGTTGCCGATGAAATGGAAGTCCTCGGCGAAGCCGAAGTCATTCCGTTCCAGGTGGCAAAAGACGACATGGCCCCGGAAGCCATGCGCCTCAAATATCGCTTCCTCGACCTCCGCCGCGACAAGCTCCAGAAAAATATCGTCCTCCGCAGCAATGTAATCGCCGCTATGCGCAAGTACATGTGGGCACACGGCTTCCATGAATTCCAAACCCCCATCCTTACCGCCAGCTCCCCGGAAGGCGCCCGTGACTACCTGGTCCCGAGCCGCCTGCATCCCGGTAAATTTTATGCGTTGCCGCAGGCTCCGCAACAGTTCAAACAGTTGCTGATGGTATCCGGTTTCGACCGTTATTTCCAGATTGCCCCCTGTTTCCGCGACGAAGATGCGCGGGCGGACCGCTCCCCGGGCGAATTCTATCAGCTCGACATGGAAATGAGCTTTGTCGAACAGGAAGACATTTTCCAACTGGTCGAAGGGCTGATGCACTCCGTTTTCACCGAATTCAGCAGTAAACAGGTGGACGACCTGCCGTTTCCGCGAATTCCGTACCGTGAATCCATGCGCCGTTTCGGCAGCGACAAACCGGACCTCCGCAACCCGCTGGAAATGATCGACGTGTCCGACGTTTTCGCCGGATGCGGATTCAAGGCTTTCGCCGACGTGGTCGCACGCAAGGGCGTGGTTCGCGCCATCCGTGTGCCCCAGGTCGCGGACAAATCGCGCAAATTCTTTGACGACATGA
>CALABZ010000303.1 GCA_937888615.1 uncultured Lentisphaeria bacterium
GGATGGAGGAGAATGCCATATCAATGGCTTTCCATCCTCTCGCTGCTGTTCCTGTTCCAAGTCGAAATTTTCGCTGTAACTTCCGATGCTCAAAGCGGGAAGGACAATCCATCCGCAGAAAACATACCGATCATCACCGATCGGGAGCGACGCGAATGGCTGGACACGCTCAAACCGATCAATGCATATCAAGGAGTGCCGCGTGCCGGATTGAATTCAGTATCGGGAGGATATCCGCTTCTCAAAATCAATTCCCAGCCGGTGCCGCTGCTGGGATCATATTTCGGATATCTCTTCGATTCCTATGGCTATACACATAAGCCGGAAGCGTTTCACGCTGTTTATGGCGAGCAACTTTGCCGGAATGGTGTGCTCGATGTCGTACAACTTCCGGTTGCTGTCAACATTCCGGGAAATATCGATCTGACCAGAGCCCGCCAGATCAGTCGGGAGATATTGAAAAAGAATCCGGATACAAAGTTCATCTTGAGATGTCAGTTTTTTCCAGCCCCCTATTTCGCAAAGAAATATCCTGGTCATCTGACCGTTTTTGAAGACGGTTCTGCAAATCATTGGATCGCCTCCCCCCGGATCAGGGCAAATCAGCCGCGGTGCTCTTTTGCCTCACGGGTGTTTGAGCGGCTTTGCGCCGAGCAGGTGAAAGACCTGTTGGAAAAACTGGATCGCGAACCTTATGGTTCCCGTGTTTGCGGTGTTCTATTTGCAATGGGAGCCACCGGCGAATTCAATTGGTGGTACCAATATGACGCAAAAAAACACAGCATAGATTACAGTCTGCCAATGCAAGCGCGTTTTACCGAATTCATCGCTGGAAAATACCACGGAGACCGTAAACGGCTGGCGGCGGCATGGAAAGACGATAACGCGGATTTCGACCACATCACTTTACCATCATTGAAAGAAAAAGGCATTGACATTCCAGACAGCTGCAACGGGTGCCGGTTCGAAATTCCCGGCAGTATCGGTTATTTCCGCAATCCCGATTTTCCCGGAAACCAGAAGGTCTGTGATTATTTCGAATGCTGCAACAACGAAATGGCGGATCGGCTTGCCTATTTGTGTCAGGTAACTAAAAAACTTTCTGATGGAAATCTGATCACCGGCGGATTTCTCGGCGGGCCCCTGACAATTGCCGGATACCATACAGAAGGCAATACGGCCTTCGACCGGGTAATGAATTCGCCGGGAATTGACTTTATCGCAACGCCATGGACCTACGAAGGCAGAGAACTGGGAGGAAATTTATTTTTCCGCATGCCCCTGCGGTCCTTACAGTTACGAGGCAAAAACGTTTGGGTCGAATGCGATACAAGAACCAGTCTGGCGCAACAGAGACAGTATGGCGGTCCCGCGGATATTTCCGGCGATGTCCAGACGCTCCGGCGGGATCTGATCCGGCTGGTAACGGCCGGTACCTATGGCTACTGGTTTGAAATGAAGGTAGGGTGGTATGCGAACCCCGCACATCTGGAAAACATGAAAAGAATTATCCAGATTGGCAGAGCCGCCGCAAGAATGAATATGAGCGGCAATGCCGGGATTGCCGTCTTTTACGATGAAAAAAGCATGTATTACATGACCGAATGGCTCAATTTTCTGCTGAATGCAAGGATGATTATTCAGGATTTTGGTTATATCGGCGCAGACTACGATGTCTACAGCACCGGCGATATCGGCAAATACTGTTTCGATCAGTATAAACTATGCATCTTCCCAAACCTCGCCGCCGCCGATTCCCAGCTCCGGGAAAAAATTGATCGTGAACTCAAGAAAGACGACAGAACGATTTTATGGCTTTATGGCTCCGGATTGATCAATCCGTCTCTGACAGAAAACAAGACATCCCGGAAAAACATTCTGGATTTGACCGGATTCGACATCAGCTGGGATGAACGGTTCAAGTCCGCGGAAATGAAAGTCACCCCGGACAACCGGACGTATCAATTGTCCGGAGAAAAGCCATACGGCGTATTCACCCATCCGGTTGCCAGCATGCATGGTGCCACACCGGAGTCGCCTTATCCCCTGAAACCGATCCAATTGCTGCCCCAGTTTTATGTCAATGAGACTCATGAAGTGAAAAACATCGCTTCCTTTCTCGACAGCGGCCATCTCTCTTTCGCAATGCGGCAATTCGACCGCTGGACCTCAGTATGGTTCGGTTCACCGGCGGTCTCTTCCGATATTCTGCGGGAAATCGCCCGTCGGGCCGGCGTTCATATTTATCTGACTACCGGTGACATCGTGTATCACAACCGTTCTTTCGTAGGGATTCATGCGGTCTGCAGGGGTCGAAAAAATGTCAAACTTCCCATCAGCGGTGACGTTTACGACATGTTTAACGACCGGCTTATCGGCAGGAATTTGAAAGAATTTTCAGTAACTATGGATAAAAATGAAACAGCGCTGTTTTATGTCGGCGACATCAATGTTCTGAAGAAAAGCGGCATATTGCGCAACAACTGAAACACGTCCGAAACTACACCGTCTTGCAGAATCAAAAAACAGGACGTGACTGTTCGTGAAAAGACCGGGTATTATCCCTGCCGCATCCGGAGGTATTCCGCAAAGTAACGTTCCCCGAGACGGTGCGCGGATGGAGTGTCGAAATGCAGAAAATCACCGTGATGAATCAATCCCGCCGTGCCGACCACGCCGACACCCGGCAGTTTTGCCGCCGCTTCATGCATGGCCCCGTTGATCATTCCGGCGTGCTTCATGATGTCTTCCTTGTAAAAGTCTCCAAGCTCCCCCAGAATGAACGGGACCGAATCCGCAAGACGCAGATCGCGGCGGAATGCGGCGATGACCTCGAACAGGTCAGCACGGTAATTGACATTGTTCTGAACGGCGTCGGTTTCTCCCTGATGCCAGAGAACGGCAACGATTTCACCGGACTGCTGTGCCGCGGCTGCCAACGCAACGGCATCATCATAGGGATGCTTGCCTGGATCGTGCTTGTCGATTTCGCCGCGTTTCCATGACAGGATCGGAGTTCCTCCCACCGCCGTGGGAATCAGTCCGACTTCCCGTCCGGGATTCGCTTCCGCAAGCAGGCGTCCGAACGTGCGCCCCGGGCCAACCCCCACCACCCGCGCTCCGGCTTCGGACGGCACCGGGATATTGTCCCAGGGGTCAGGTGATGTGACTTTCTCTCCATTGGCCCGGAAAGTGCCGACGAAAGGACGGTCGCGCGTGATCGGTTCGACCGCCGGCATCCATTCGCGGGCTCCGGTAAAATAATAGAGACCCGGAAAGGCGGTGAGATCGTCGGGCCCGGCGACCCCGCGTCCAGCCATGTTGGATTGTCCGGCCAAAAGCACAAGCATCATGTTACTGTGAGCCATTTACTTATTCTTCGCATTGGTTTCCACAAGGACAAAATCGTGTGGAACTTTGTTGTTGAATTTCACTTCGTAATCTTTGACGTTCGACAACTCGGCAAGTTTCCCGCCATTGTCGGCAAGCACATATTTTCTGCCGGGATTAAGGTTGATTATCTTGAACCCGGTGTTTCCTTCAGCCCCGCTTCCGATCGTGGAAACGACCAAGGCGCGTTTGGAACGGTCATAGACGGCCCGCTTCAGGATGATGGTCTTTATGTCGACATCTGAAATCGCCGGTTCCGTGAAGTGTTCTTTATCGAACGGCTGGTTGTACATTTTCCACAGACCGCTCTTCGGCAAAGCCCTGGACATTCCGAAAAGACGGTCCTGTACATTGTCGCTCTGGAACTTCTCCTTGCAGCACTTGCCAAGCCCCAGCGATCCCATGGGAACAGCAACATGGGGCTTCTCCTTCTTCGCACAGCCGCACGTATCGGACTTTGCCGCATCCTTCTTCGCAGAACAGGCGCATGTATTCGAGTTTGCCGCATCCTTCTTCGAACAGCCGCATTTTTCCGGTTTTGCCGCATCCTTGGCAGGCTCGGCGCCGAAAGCATAATCGGTGTCGAAATACTTGTAGTGGTAAGTGCCGTCCACCCAGACCGGATCGTAGAGTTTGTCCGCCCGTTCCAGCAGTTTGACTCGGGTCTTCTCGTCGCCCATTTCCGCGGCCAGCAGTGTGTAGAACCCCAGAAAGTCCGGCTGGAACATCTTATCTTCCCGCACCTCTTCCGAACCGTCCGGATTGATCACCACAAAATATTTACGGATGTACGGATACTGTTTCTCTGCCTGCACAGATGACAGCGTAACGCCGTGACGTCTCGATGAATCGGTGATGGGGAAAATTTATCTTTTTTCGTGATTTCGGCATTTGATAATGGTTTTTGGGATGGTATTTTAATCGTTAATGCGCCTTTGGATTCGCCGAAGGTGGTTAACATAAAGGTGAATTATGAGACGGCAAACATATTCGCTCAACCAATTTGCCGCTTATTTTTCTTATACGCTCGCCGGTTACAATCTGCAGGCTTTGTTTCGGCTGTTTGTTATACCAGGAGGAAAGTTCTTCGCAAAACCACTCCAAACCGTAATTATCGCTGCCGACAAACATGCAGCGTTCCCGGTTATAGAGATTCATGGAGTAATCCTGGATGACTCCTTGATCTCCGGGCGCATAATTGAAATAACTTTTTTCCATGGAGTTGAATAGCGTGGAAGCCTCTTTTTTGAACGGAATTTCCAAGGTCAGGCGGTTGATTTTTTGCGAGCTGCCAGGAGTCAACAGAATATCGAACCAGATGAAACCATCGAATTCTGCCACTGCGGTAGTCGTGATCTTCAAATTTTCCGCGACGGCCTCGGATTTCAGCACGCATGACTCTTCATCCTGGCTGTCGGCTTTCATTTTTGCAAGTTTCAGATTTTTTCCGTCAAGGCACAATGAAACCGGCGCGGCCAACAACTCATTTCCGTCGGAAACGATTTGTTCCGGCAGCGACGAATTACCGAAGATATATTGCCGGTTCCAGCAGGAAAATTCAGCTTTCTCACTGTTCCATTCCGATTTGGTCCATGGCGCAGGAACTTGTTTATTCTGCCCGATTTTATTGTTGCGCCAGACTTCGGGGATTTTTGGGACCGAGAATTGGTGCGTTGTTTTGCCTCTGACCGTATCATCGCGGCGGAGGATTTCCAAGCGCACCTGATAATCGCCCGGTATGAGCTTATCCGGCTGGACTTTGCAACAATAGCTGGCATTATCGGATTTCACCGTTTCACGGAAAATTTCTTTGCCGTCTTTATCCAGTATTATGGTCGCGACCCGATACGGAGTTCCATCCGGTTCCGCGCAGGGAACCACAAAATTTATGACAAATTCTTTTGTGACAGGATCGTGCATTGAAAATACCTGCTGCGGTTCCACTGCGGATGAATTATCATCGGCCACAAGCCCGATTCCATACGAAGCAAACCTGGCCCGTACTTCAGCCGGAGTCAGCGATTGGTCATAAAGCATCAGGTCATCGATGACACTGATATTCTGCGGCGTCTTCCATTCGGTGGGCCTTAGGCCTCCGACTCCGAATTTCGTGAAATTGTTATCGGGAACAACCTTGTATTCGGCTGCCGCCAGCTGCTTACCGTTCACATACAAAGCGGCTTGGCGATCCCCCCAGGTCGCTGCGATAAAATACCATTTTCCTGTTATCCAGTCTCCGATGTTGCCTTTGGCTATCGTCCAGATGTGTTTATCGAATTCTTGCCGTGTCGGGCCGATCAGGAATAGCAGTTCGGACGACCACGGGCCTTTGTAGATGATTAAATCTGCGTCTTTGCCTTCGGCTCGGAAGAAGACGTGAAAATTTTTATCGTTTGGACGCCAATCCACCGGTTTGATCCAGAATGCCACGGAGCCTTGTTTGGCTGAGAAAAAATCCCGATTCGGATATTCAATATGAAAATCCTGTTTCCCGTCGCCGCCGGTTCCGATCAAAGCCCCCCGTCCGGCGACTCCCGTTTGAAGATAGGCCGCTATGGTTTCCCACAGAATTTTCTGGGAATGTTTGCCGTCAATATCTCCCTTGTTACTCAAGGCGTTGAAATCTTTATCGTATTCGGCATGAAATACCGCCGTGGGGAAAGGACCGGCATTTGCAAAACAACCCAGCAATATCAATACGACTGAACTTAAAAACGTTTTCATGAAATTCTCCTTTTATTTGAAATCAAATGTGTTCTGCGTAATACTTTAAATAGTTTATAATTAACGACTTTCTAGTCGTT
>CALABZ010000304.1 GCA_937888615.1 uncultured Lentisphaeria bacterium
GACCTCTTCCAGTGCCACCACCGATCCGCCGGTCTGTTCGTACACCGCGGTCAACTGGGCCGTAACCGGACGGCTCGACGACGTCGTCACCGTATCCCCCAGCAGGATTGCAAAAGGTTCGTTGCCGACAAAGTTGCGCGCCTGCAGGATCGCGTCCCCCAGCCCTTTCAATTCCTGTTGATAGACGTAATAAAGGCGGGCGATTTTGTCGATGCCGCGCAATTCTTCGAGCAGTTCGGTTTTGCCATTGGCTTCCAGGCGGGCCAGCAGTCCGGGTTCGGGATTGAAGTGGTCCTGAATGGCGTTTTTGCCGCCGCTGACCACGATCAGAATATCGGTGATACCGGCAGCCGCCGCCTCTTCAATCACGTATTGAATCACCGGCTTGTCGACCAGCGGAATCATTTCTTTCGGGACCGATTTCGTGAACGGCAGGAAGCGGGTGCCGAATCCGGCCGCCGGGATAACTGCTTTACGGATCATGGCGTATTTCCTTCGGTGACGATGTCGGGTTTAATCACTTCCACGGAGAATTCCCGAAGCTTCTGCTGGAGGTTCCGGAACATTTCCTCGTCCTCATATGTCCCGATAATGGCGCCGCCGGAACCGGTGAACTTGGCGGAAGCACCGGCTTTGCGGGCAATATCCACCATGCGGCGGTTCTTGGGACTGACCGAGTCGCCGCACACTTCACAGCGCAAGTCGAAATTGCGGTTGATATAGGCGGATAAATGTTCGTATTTGTGATCGCGCAAGCATTCCCCGACATATTCGGTCAGTTCGGCCCATTCGCGAATGGCGGCGAGGATTTCGGGTTTGCCGCTGTCGTAATCCTCGCGCAACCGGCTGTGCAGAATTTCCGAGCCCTCCGCCAGGTCGGTACGGTAGGCGATATACAGGTTCAGGTCCGACGGAATCCGTATCGGCGTATAAATCCCGTAACCGTGCTGCATCATGTGGTTGTAATCGAAATCCATGAATACCGGTTCGTTATAGGCCTGCGCCACCCGGTCCTGAAGCCCGGCCTGAATGCCGAGTTCCTCTTTCTCCACCGACAGCACCAGATTGGCGAACAACGGCCGCGATATCTGGATGCCGAAAAACTGCGTCAGTCCCCGCAATGCCGCCGTAATGATCGCCGACGAACCGGCCATGCCCAGGCGATTCGGAATATCGGTCCGGTAACGGATGGTGAAATTGCGCTCGTCAAGCGTAATCGAATGAAGACGGCAGAAGTCGTAAAATCTCTTCACCGTGGCTTTCAACAAACGGATTCCGCCGTAATAACCGTACAGATGGACATCGTCAACCAGATGCTCAATGCTATTGAAAATGGTTTCATCGCGTTCGGCGGGAAGCAGTTCCAGCTCCGGCGTTTCATACAGTTCGATTTCCGCGCAATAGTTGCGGAGCACAAATGCAATCGTCTTGCCGAAATAGCCGTCGGAAGGATTCCCGATCAGCGCCGCCCGGGGGTATGCTCTGCTCTTTATAATCATTCGGATTATGCTCCCGTTTATTTTTTAAACCATAGAATATAACACGATATAAATGCATTTCAATAAAAGAAGCATTGATTTTTCAGGATAACGGATTATCTTTCAGCACTTATGGATACGTTTGAGAAAATTGTACGCAAGACCGGGCAGGCCATCGCCGAATACCGAATGATCGAAGCCGGCGACCGGATCGCGGTCGGCCTCAGCGGCGGCAAGGACAGCATGGTATTGATGCACGCGCTGGCCGAGCTCCAGCAGCGGGCTCCGATCCGTTTCGAGCTGAAAGCTTTTACCTTCGACCCGGGTTTCGAGGGGTTCAACGCCCACGCCATCGCCGAATACGCCCAATCTCAGGGCTGGCCCCACCAGGTCATTCCGCTGGACGTGAAAAATATCCTGCTTGACAAAAACGCACAGTCACATCCCTGTGTATTGTGTTCACGCCTGCGCCGGGGACTGCTCTATACGACCGCGATGAAGTCCGGCTGCGGCAAACTGGCGCTGGGCCAACATCTTGACGATATCTGCATTTCCCTGCTGATCAGCCTCAGCCGGGGTCATGGGATGTTCACGATGGGACCGAACGTGCCGGCGGTCGGCAAGCCGGTGCGGGTGATCCGTCCGCTCTGTTTCGTGCCGGAAGCGATGATCGAAAACACGAAGAGCGAATTTGCTTTCCCCGACAGCGGGCGTTGCGAATACAAGGATCAGTTGGAGGCGGACGGGGATCGCGCTTATTTCAAGCGACTGCTGGCGGAGATGTCGGCCCGCATCCCGGAAGTCCGCCAGAACATGCTGGCGGCCCTCCGCAATGTCAAGCCGGAACTGCTGCTCGATCCGAAATATCTGAATTTCGGTTCGGAAACAGCGGACTGAAAAGCAAAGGATCAAATCAAGGGAAGGGTCAGAGGGCGATGTCTTCGTCCCAGACAGTCGGTTTTTCGGCGATGAACGTCTGCATCATCGTCACCAATTCGGGTTCGTTCGTCACCTGTACGTCGACACCTTTGGCGCGCAGCATGTCGGAAGCACCGACGAAATTGATTTCGTCCCCGATCACCACTTTCGGGATTTTAAAAAGCAGCGTCGCGCCGGTGCACATGATGCAGGGCGACAAGGTGGTGTACAGCACGCATTCCCGGTAAATCGAAGCAGGGAGGCGACCGGCATTGTTGTAAGCGTCCATCTCGCCGTGAAGGATCGGACTGCCTTTCTGCAGACGCTGGTTGTGTCCGCGCCCGATGATCTTTTCCTTGTGAACCAGTACCGCCCCGATCGGAATGCCCCCCTCGTTGAGCCCCTTCAGCGCTTCTTCATAAGCCGCACGCATAAATTGGTCCATCGCAACCTCCTTGGTGTGTTAACCGGAGTCTCCCGCAGAAATCACCACCGATACGGACGCTAATCCGCCGCCGACAATCCCTGCGTGTTGTATTCAAAAAAAAAGAGCCCCGAATTTCTCCAAAATACCGCAGGATTTCCGCAAAAGCAATGCGCAAGACGAAAAAAAAAGCAAAAAAAAAGACCGGCACACAGCCGGTCCGGAATAAATTCCTCAGAGAGAAATTGCTTCGGTCGGGCATTCGCCGACGCAGGCGCCGCATTCAATGCAGTCCGCTTCTTTGACGAAGGCTTTGCCGTCATTCATTTCGATAGCGCTGGTGGGGCAGGCGCCTACACAAGCTTCACAACCGACACATTTTTCCTTATCAACACTTGCTGCCATTTTTGCACTCCTTATGTTACATTTAGTGGTTAATCATACAATAGCGCAACGAACCGCAGAATGCAAGCATTTTTTCGCCTCAAAAATGACGTTTTCCACTTTCAAGGGGAGATCATGCAGGATTTTTAGACGGTTTTAACTGATTTTTTTGATAATTTCATTTTACGCGCATGCAGTCATACACATTCTTCCGACAATGGCCCGAAAGACGTCAAAACACCTCCTTTTCCGCAAGCCGCATCAAGTTTTACGCAATTTTTTGATTTTCAGATTTGACAAATCCTGATTAAATGGAACATTAGTAAACATATAGGCTAACAATTCAGCCACGGAGATGAAAAGTTGATCAATAATCTGTTGTTGCGAATGAAATTGTCAAATGAAGATCCGGAAGTCCGCCTGGGAGCGCTTGACAAAATACCGTCCTCCGAGCAGGAGTTTTTTTACGAAATCGCCATCGGTGACGCCGATCCCGCTGTGCGCCGCGAAGCCATACACCGACTCGACGATCATGACCTGCTGGAAAAAACCTGGGAGCATGAAACCGACCCTGACGTCAAACAATTTATCCGCGATAAACTGAACCGCCGTTACCTCTCCCTGCTCTCCGAAGGCAAAAGCGTCGAACTTCAATTTCTGAAACGAATTGATGATGAAATGCTGCTGGTCACCGCCGCCTGCAGTACCCCGAATCCCGAAATCACCGAACAGCTCTCCTCCCTGATCCACTCCGGCAACGGTCTGGTCAAACTCCTTCGCAACCTTGACAACTATGAACTCGCGCTGAAACTGCTGGACCGCCTCGGCGATGACAAAGAACTCTGGATGGAACTCGCCGAAACCGCGGTAAATACCCGGCTCCGCGAATACGTCCGCGACAAAATGATCGCCGAACCACCCGAAAACGACTCTCAGGAATCCGCCGAGGTTTCCGAAGGCGACGCCCACACCGGCATCGGCAACGCACTGAAAGAAAAACTTCATTCCTACGAAAATATCATCGACGAAGTCAAACGACTGACCGGTTACATCGGCGCGGACGCCTCCGAACGCCTTCAAGCCCTTCGTGCCCAATGGGAAACCCTCCCGGAAGTCTCCCCCGGCTTCATGGAAGTGCTGAAACTCGAATTCGACCAGGCCTGCCGGAAATTCGAGGAAGGAATCGAAACCACCCGGAAACAACAGGAAGAACGCCTGTTGCGCATCGATCAGCTCGACGCCCTCTGCGCCGAAGCCGCCCGATTGCTCGCCGATGCCTCGACGCCGTTGAAAAAAGAACAACTGGCGAAACTCCGCCGAAATTGGGAAAATGCAGCCGAAGGCCTCACCGCCATCGAACCGCTGCAGGAACGCTTCGACAAAGCCTGCGGTGAACTCGAAGCCCGGCTTGAAGAATCACGCAAAGTATTGTCCGAATGCTTGGCCCGCCTCGAAGAAATCGTCACCGAACTCGAAACCCAGGCCGGACAGGAAGAACCCGATATCAGCCGCGAACGCCGGATTGAGCTGGAAAAAGAAGTCGAGGAATTGATGGCAAAAGCCTCCGGTCACCATCAGGCAAACGTCCTGCGCGACCGCTTTTACAGCCTCAACAAAAACCTCCGCCAGAAAATTCACGAGATCCATCAGGTCCGCGACCTGGCCCGCTGGGAAAATTACGCCCTGAAAATCGTCCTCTGCGAACAGGCCGAGAAACTCCTCGAAAATACCGACCTCCGCGAAGTCGGCCGCATCTTCAAAGAAATCCGCCACCGCTGGAAAGATATCGGCATGGTCCCCCACGAAAAAATCGAGGAGATCAATTCCCGGTTCCACCAGACCGCCGACGAACTGAACCGCCGCTGTACGGAGTTTTTCGATG
Source organism: uncultured Lentisphaeria bacterium (assembly GCA_937888615.1). Lineage (GTDB taxonomy): Bacteria > Verrucomicrobiota > Lentisphaeria > Victivallales > Victivallaceae > UBA5239. The sequence continues at coordinate 5,087 of CALABZ010000304.1, forward strand.
CCCTGAACAAACACCGCGACGAAATTGCCGTCGCCAAGGAAGCTCTCTGCGCCGAAGCCGAAACACTTCAGCAATCCACCTCCTGGAACCCGACGGCTGAACGCTTCAAGGAAATGCAGAAACAATGGCGCGAACTCGGCAGCGCCCGCCACGATGTGGAAAATGCCCTTCTTCAGCGGTTCCGCGCCTCCTGTGACATATTTTTCAATGCCCGCCGGACTTTCCTCGACGAGTTGAACCAGCAGCGAACAGAGGCCGTCGCCGCCAAAAAAGCCCTCTGCGATGAGGCTCAGGCCCTGCTCGAATCCTATCCAGCCGAACTGAACCGCCAATCAAAGCAATTGTGGGACCGCTGGCGCGAAGCCGGTTCGGCCGGTCGCGAAGACCACAAACTCTATGAAACCTTCAAGGCGATTTTCGACAGCTACCACGATCAGCGGCGTCATGAACGCGAAGATCACCTGGACCGCAAGAAACAGCTCTGCCTTGAACTCAAAGAAATTCTTTCCAGCCCGGAGGCTTCGAAAATTTCCACCCTGCGAAAACGCCTCGACGAAATTCAGTACCAATGGGACCGGGTCGGCCAAATCCCCAGAGAATACGAGAAAGAGCTCCGTCACGAATACGATCAGACGCTCCGGGCCGTCCAGAAAATGCTGGAAGAACTGCACTCACAGCATGATGTCGAATTGCTCGACTTTCAACAGCAGTTCTGCAAAATCGTTTGCGCCATGATGGCCGATTCGGATACCGCCGCCGCCCGCCAGGCGGTCGAACAGCTCGGCGACATCCCGGCGGAGCTGAATGCCCTGTCCCACGTTTTCAGGAACACTGCCGAAGCGATCGAAAACGGCGACCGGGACTACCTCTCCGGCTTTGCCGCATATCAGGATGATGTCCTGCAGGAAATGAAAAGAATCTGTGCCGACTTCGAACGCCTGAACGGAATCGAAACGAAATTCGAAGCCACCGCCATTACGGACATGCTGGCCGACCTCAACGCCGCGTTGCAAAACAACATCGCCTCGACCACTCCCGTAGCCCGCAACAAAGACCGGGAAGCCCACGAATTGCGCGACCTCTGGTTCCGGGCGGGTGTGCCGCCGCTCCCGGAAATCGACGCCATTTTCGACCGTTACCGGACCGCCGTCAAAGTAAACAATGCGTAACGGTGTGAACTTCCTGCGCCATTTTGCGGCTGCCGCCTTGTTGATGTTACTCGCGTCCTGTTCGCCGGAACCGGTAAAACGGGTGAAGCCGGTCCCTGTTCCAATTTCGTTTCATCTGCTCTCCCCGGAAAATTCCGTTTTGGAAGAGAAACTTGCCGAACACCTCCGAAATGGCGGCAAGGTTGAGTCATTTCCCGAACTGCCGCCGGACGTCCGGATTTATCCGTATGATTCATCTTATGTTTTCGTCGAAGATCAGGTTCAGATGGGAGGGACGGATATCAGCGACCTCCATATCGGCAAAGACAGTTTTGCAAACTTCCAGATTCAGGCGACGTTGTCACCGGCAGGCCGGGAAAAACTCTTGCGGTTCACCGGGCAGAACATCGGCCGCAGAGTCGCCGCCATCAGTAAAAACAAAGTGCTCTTCGCGCCGTCTATCCAGCAGGAAACTGACTCTGATAACATCATCATTTATTGCACCCCCGATGAAAATAACGTAAAAGCCGTTTATAATGAAATTCTGACCGTAGACTAAGGTCCATTATCTGTATTTCTTTCATGGAGGAACAATTTTTTCTTGTCTTTTCGGTTGATTTTTCCGCTTGAACGAGTATCTTAATACACGAAAACAATCTAAAATGACCGGAGAATGACAATGATAATGCAAGGTGTTTATACAGCATTGGTAACCCCATTTACGACAAACGGCGAAGTGGATTACGAACGGCTGAAGAAACTGGTGGAGTTCCAGGTGGCTGGAGGCGTGGACGGAATCGTCCCGGTCGGCACCACCGGTGAATCCCCCACCCTTTCCTATGAAGAACACATCAAAGTAATCGAAACCGTGATCGAAACGACGGCCAAACGTTGTCAGATTATCGCCGGTACCGGCGCCAATTCCACCGAAGAAGCCCTGGAAATGACCCAATTGGCCAAGGAAGCCGGAGCGGACGCCTCGCTTCAGGTCACCCCTTACTACAACAAGCCGACCCAGGAAGGGCTTTACCGCCATTTCTCGGAAGTAGCGGACAAGATCGGACTTCCGATCGTCCTGTACAATGTGCCCGGACGTTGCGGCGTGGCCATCGCGCCCGAAACCGTCGCCCGCCTCAGCAAAAACAGCAATGTGGCGGCCCTGAAGGAAGCGGGCGGCAGCGTTGAACGTATTTCCGCCGTCTTGGAACTCTGCGATATCACGATCCTGAGCGGCGACGACAGCCTGACCGTTCCGATGATGTCCGTCGGCGCCAAAGGGATTATCAGCGTGGCCTCGAATATTATCCCCGCTGAACTCAAGCAGATAACCGATGCCGCACTCGCGGGCGATTACAAAACCGCCAGCGAACTGCATCGTAAATATTACAGCCTGTTCCGCGACCTTTTCGTCGAGTCGAACCCGATTCCGATCAAGGCCGCCATTG
>CALABZ010000305.1 GCA_937888615.1 uncultured Lentisphaeria bacterium
CATAAAGTTTTTCAACTTCCAATGGGAACCGAATTTCTTATCAAAATACTCCGCATCGGAATGCAATTTCCAGACCGATGCGAAATCCTCCCGTGTACCGGAGGAGGAAAACGGTTGATAGGGGGACTTTGGATAGTCGGCGACTTTCCGGAAGAACGTTTTAAGTCGTTCAAGATCGTCGTCAAGTTTCATTGGAAATGCGTCTAGACGCTTGCCCCATTCTACAATTCTTTGCCGTGCGCGTTCGCAGCCGTCTAGAGTCGGGAATTTTCCGGCGATGGTTTGCAACTGTTCCCACTCCGCCAGTAATTCCGGAATTTCGTCCCATTGCCACTTGGTTTTTCCGCTGTATTTGCGATGCAGTCCCAAAAGCGACCGCATCAGGAGATAATCCGAAGCGGATAAGCCGCTCTCATTGTGATTGCGCTCAAGATTGCCCAGATGGGCGGAAAATTTCTCGTCGTCAAAGGAGAGAATGCGGTCGAATTCTTTTTGAAACTCCTTTTCGCTTCCAACAAAGATTCCCTGACGATAGAGGATTTTTCGCAGAGAAGCCATCTCTGCCTGAACATTGCGGATATAGATATGGTGCTTGTCCATATCTTGCCCCGAACAATTGTCGCACAGATAACAACTTTCCGGTTGTTCGGTTTCGCCGAAATAAATCTGCAGGAATTGGTTTCGGCATAATTGGCTGGAGCTGCAGAAATCCCGCATCCATTCCAGAGCGTTTATCTTGCGTTGCTTGAGTTGCTCCTGCTCTCTTTCAAATTCTTGAATCACCGTGTTGCGATTCCGCAAATCGAATTTGATTCCATCCAATTTGAAGCTGTTATTATCCCAGTCAAATCGAAAATCGCCGATATAGCCATTGTTTTTCAAAAAGCTCAATCCGATCCAAGCGTCCTTGAATTCATCACTTTCATCCCTCATGGCTACTTCAAACTCATTATTTCCTGCCCGGCAAAATGAATCCACCATTTCCCGATTGAAGTCCAGAGTCTTCTCGAAAGGGCGGTCAATAAACCACCGCTTGGTCTCATCGAAATCTTTGGGGTGGAACGTCACTTCGGCCAGAACCGCTTGGTGGACCCCTTGTCCACAATACATTTCCAGCAACTCCGTTTTCCGGCAGATGCGCCCGAACCCTTGGACGAATTCTTCCACGGAGCTTGGAAGATTATTAAACAATACTCCCCAAATATCCGGCTTGTCGATTCCCATGCCGTAAGCTTTGGTGGCAATCATCACCTGCGCTTTGTTGTGCAAAAAGTCGAGATGATTTTCATTACGTTTTTCTATTGTCAAATCGGCATCATAAACGCGGATATCCAAATCGGGAAACTTCTTTCGCAGTTCCGTCTGAAGAGAATGAACATATCTTTTGGTTAGGCCATAGATCAATACTGGCCGCCTCTCTGCACGCTTGACGAAATCAACTGCACAGGAATAATGTTGATTGGCGCAGGATATTCGATTTACCTTGAGCCGCACTCCTCGGCGGACGACCGATTCGCGCTTAACCTGCTGCGGATCGAGGCTGAAACGCTGCGAAATTTCTCCGATCACGGTTTTCCCGGCGGTCGCGGTTACCAGCATCAGTTGCGGACTACCGAGAAGCTCCCGCACATGACTCAACTCATAGTAGAGTGGGCGGAAATTCGGCCCCGCTTCGCATATCATATGCGCCTCGTCAATCACCATCAGTCGGACTCCACCCGGAACTTTCTCCTTCAAAAAGCTCAGAAATCCTCCAGCCAACCGTTCCGGTGTCACGTAAAGCAACCGGAGCGAACCGTTGACGGCGCATTTTTTAACTTCATTTTTCTGTTCTTCATTCATTCCGCCGGAGAGCATGGCGCATTGACGTTCGAATCCTTTGTCACACAAGGCTTCCAACTGGTCGAACATCAGCGAAACCAGCGGGGACACGACCAGTGTCAATCCTTGATCCCGAAGAAGAGCTGGAATTTGATAGGTAAGCGACTTCCCGCTCCCCGCCGGGTAGATGACCAACAACTCCTTCACATGATCGTTGAGAATATCGTCAATTGTCTCCTCTTGCCAGGGATGAAGCTGTTTGATTCCGAATTTCTCAAGAATATCCTCCAGAGTGTTAATTCCGGTAATTCGTCGAAACAGAGCGGTTTTCCGGAACTCTACCCAATGTTTTTCAAATACAGCGTCAAGATCACTTGCATCATCAAGGAGAAAGGGAAGATTTTTCAGGCGCTTATGAGTCAACACCTCCTCTACGCGGGAGAAGCGGTGATACGATGCTCCACCTTCCAGCGCCAACGCGTTCAAGACCGCATCCTTGTAGGAAGCTTCAATGCACCGAGGATCAGACAAGATAAAAATTCCACGGTCATGTGTGGAGCGGATCAGTCGGCCAAAAGCCTGTCGCAACGTCATCAACATTTCCGGCAATATCACCTTTTCAAACTTTTTATCTCCGGCCATACGACAACGAGCCTGCCGGACCGGATCGCCGCGTTGGCCGAACGGCAATTTTTCAAGAATCAGGCAAGAGAGTGTCTCGCCGGGCGCGTCGAACCCTTGGAAAAAGCTTTTTGTCCCCAATAATGCGGCATTATGGTTTTCGATGAATTCCCGCGCCAGCTCGTCTTTATCTGCGGTGCCGTGTTGGGCAAGCAGTTTGCAGACCGGTAATTCTTCAAACACCCGTTGCAAAGTCCAGTCCGCGCTTTGCAGTCGTTGGCTGGCGGTGTATAGCGAGAGTGTCCTTCCCTGAAACGCCCGAATCAATTTACCGGTCATGTGAATGCATGCTTTAAGGTACGGTTCCGGGGTGGCGTCGCTTGGCTTAAAGAAAACGGAGTCGGGAGCGGCAATGAAAACGTCGCATTGCTTCCGCAGGTCGAACGGACTTGTCAATTTATGATAAATGTATCTGCCATTGGATAAGTCCAAACCAAGTTGCGCGGCCATCCAGTTGAATTCTTCATCTTCCGGCTTGCCTGGCAAAGTCAGCGTGGCGGAAACAATCGCGACATTTTTGAAGAAGTCCCAAAGTTGAAGCAGATAAAAACAGGAATTCAGAAATGTACGCTTCAGTTCTCTGCTTTTGGACTCAGGATCATATTGCAGATAAAAAGCCCAACATGGCTCAATGGAGTCCATGCCATGAGAGAGAGATAAAAAATTGTAAAAGGAAGCAAGCTTGGCGGCAGGAGAATCCGATTCGTTCGTGTCGATTTTCGGATGGATGAACGAATTCAGTTCCGTACAGATCGCATCGTAACGGTGAATCAGGTTTTGCAGTTTTACGTCGCTCAGCTTTGAATTTCGCCCGATATCAGCGACCTGAATTTTTTTGCGAGTATCCTCCAGAAACGAACAGGTGCCTCCGAAAATACCTTGAACATCTTTGAGTGAACTGAATACCCGATAACCGTCATCGGCGCAGGAGATTCCTTCCATCGTGTCCAATAGACGCGCTACACCTTGCACCATATACCCGATATTGAGAGCATAAGCATTGTCGGCGGTTGTCTCTTCGAACAGTTCGCCCAGATCGTTCATCAGCCGGCGCAAAGTTTTGCTACCGATCCGTTTGGTCATGACGGAGGTGGTAGCTTCGGGCAGATCATGCGCCTCATCCACCACCAACTTGCGGCCGGAGAAAACCTTTTCCGTTCCCGAGGGGTTGTTGCCGGTGATGGTAATCAGCGCGTGGTGGTTGGTTATGACGATCTGCTTACCTGATGCATCCTGCAAAAGCGCGTTATAGGCGCAAAGGTCGCGGCTCTCCGCGATTTCACCGCAACGCCCCGCCAGACACAGGGCGGAGTCGCTCAACAAATGGTTGCGGATGAATGCGTCGAACTCCCGCGTCCACTTTAACGCGGAAGCCACTAAGGAAATGTCGCGTTCCGGGTGCTCTTTCAAGTGATCCAGCAACATCTGCAACGACTTGAAATGAGGATGAGTTCCGGGCAGGCGCTTACGGAAAACCTCCGCCATATTTCGGCAAATGTAATTGGAACGCCCTTTGATGATAGCCGCCTCCTCTCCGGTCATGCAGCGCCAGGATTCCGCGATCTGCTGCTGAAGCAGCTTGCCGGAAGTCGAAATCAGCAAAGGATATTTCTCGATGTCGGCGACGCCAAGATACATCAGCGTTTTTCCGCTACCGGTGGGAGCCTCCAGCATAAGCCGGTCGTCCGGAGAGGAGTTCGCCGCGAATGTATCCGCGATATCCTGTGCTCCAACGTACTGCTCTTCCCGGAAATCGAAACCGATTTTCTCGAGCTCTTTTTCCCACTTGCTTTTTTTCATAGTTTATGGCTATGACGTTCCCTAGGATTTATCTTACCAGTTTCGCCCATCATGATGCACAGCCGTCATCCAAAGGCGTATAAGCGTGCGCGTATAAGAAAAATAAGCGGCAAATTGGCTGAGCGGATATCGTTGCCGTTTCATAATTTCCCCTTATGCTAACCACCTTCGGCTAAAATACCATCCAAAAAACCATTGTCAAATGCCGAAATCACGAAAAAAGACAAAATTATTCCATCATCGATTTATTGAAACGTCACGGCGTTAACGGTGTCATCTGTGGAGGAGGCAGAAACGCCTGTTGGATATCGCCTGTGGCGCGACCCTGATGACCGGCTGTGAATTCGAGGCGATCCGGCGTCCGTATTCATATTCGGCAAACTGGGGCCTCTGCACTCGGCTGAATTCGAAGAGTCGGACGGAACCGAAAGCGGTTTTGCTTCGGCAGATGTTTTGCTATCTTTTTATATTGTTCTTTATTAACTTCCATA
>CALABZ010000306.1 GCA_937888615.1 uncultured Lentisphaeria bacterium
AAAGGCGTACGTCCGCCGGAGGAACCGGAAGGCTATGTGCATTCCTGGCATCTTTATAAAGTCAGGTTTTATCCCGAAGAACTGGGAATCACCGATATTCATCCGAAACGTTTCCGCTGGGCGGTGCAGAAAGCGCTGTTCGAGGAAGGCGTGGACGTGTTTGAATGGCACAATATGCCGGTTCCGGCGCAGAAAGTGTTCAAAAATAAAGCCGCTTTCGGCAAAAACTGCCCGTGGAGCTGCCCGCACGCCGGCAAAGATGTGGCGAATATGGTTTATGATCCGTTTGATTATCCGGTTTGCGTGGATATGTTTGACCGTTCGTTTTGCATCAAACCCATGTATCCGCCGAACGATCAGCAACTGATGGAACTGTTCGCCGAAGCCTTCCACAAGGTCTTCGACAATCTGGACGAAGTAATCGAATTTTCTAGAACCATCACTTTCCCGACCATGCCGGGAGAATACAGGAAAATCTGATCATGTCTGATTATAAACAGCTTACGGAACAGGTACTGCAGGAGCACCGACAGGTGCTTCTGGATGTAGAGGATGCTGAAGTCGAGAAACTGCTGGATGCAATTGCCGACGCAAAATGTATTCAGGTATTCGGCATGGGCCGCATGAAATGCGCTGCGCGGGCCTTTGTCATGAGATTGATGCATATGGGGCTGGACGCGCATATCGTCTACGACACCACCTGTCCTAATATCGGGCCGGGCGATCTCCTGATCGTTAACGCCGCCTGCACGACTATCGGCTATACGGTCATGCAGTTCGCTAAAAAACTCGGAACGAAGGTCGTCGCGATCACCGCCAACCCAAATTCCAGGGCGGCGCGGCTTTGTGATTTCACCGTAAACCTCAAGGGCCAGGTACATGGCGGCCGTGATTATGAAATACCCTCGATCCAGCCGATGGCGGCGCTTTTTGAGCAGACCATTTTCGTATTCGAAGACATCATCATTCAGTTGCTGATGAAAAAACTTAATATTACCGCCGGACAGATGGCGAAACGCCATACCAATCTGGATGGTTATATGGACTTTAATATTGATGAGGAGTAACTTATGAAAACAGCCAGAGCTAACTTACTGAATAAACCGGATGGACACTTCGTCATCGGAGAATATCCAATCCCCGAACCTTGCGACGACGGGATTTTGATGAAAATCGAACTTTGCGGCGTCTGCGGCACCGACGTACATTCCTGGCATGCGCCGGCGGAAGCCGTGTTCGGGTTGGAATATCCGATCAGCCTGGGACACGAAATTTCCGGCACCGTTGCCGCCCTTGGGAAAAACGTCAAGACCGATTATGTAGGAAAACCCCTGAAAATCGGTGACCGCATCAGTATTTGTCCGGCTATCCACTGTCACAAGTGCTATTTCTGCACTATTGCCAAAACTCCGGAGAAATGTACCAGCTGGAAAACTTACGGCACCTGGCCGCGGGCCGACCGGGAACCGCATTTTACCGGCGGATACGGCGATTATCTGTACATCCATGATCCTAATTCTGTCGTCCTGAAAACCGCGACTTCTGCGGAAAGAACCGCGTTCCTTGAGCCGATGGCTGTCGTTGTGCATTCGCTGCTGCATGCCAAAATAAAACCGGGCGACACTGTAGTCGTCCAGGGGGCCGGACCGATTGGTCTGCTGACCATCGCCTGTTGTAAGATTGCCGGCGCGTCCCGTGTCATCGCCTGCGGCAGACGCAACCGGAAACGCCTGGAACTGGCTGAGGAAATGGGAGCCGACCTGACAATCTGCCAGCTCGATCTGCCGACTGCGGAAGAACGGAAACAGTTTGTTTTTGACAATTCTCTCAATCTGGTCGGCGCGGACGTCGTTATCAATACGGTCGGTTCAGCTGCGGCCTTCAAGGAAAGCATCGGCTGGGTGCGCAACAGCGGCACGATGGTGGAAGTAGGCAACTTCGTCGATTCCGGCGCAATTGAATTCAATCCGTGCCGCGATCTGCTGGAAAAAGGCATCCGGTTGATCGGCAGTTTTGACAATGAGGCCGAACATTTCGTCAGGGCTATTCCCTTGATCGCTGATAAACGTATCCCGTTGGAAAAACTGATTACCCACCGCATTCCGCTGGGCAAGCTGGAAGAAGCGCTGTCGGCGATTGAAAACGGCGGTATCTATCAGGGACGGGATGCGGTAAAAATTATGCTTGACCCGACTATGCCGGAGGAAAACTGATTATGCTGAAGAACATTCCGTCAATCATTTCTCCTGACTTGATGTATACGCTGATGAGCATGGGACACGGCGAGGAAATCGTCTTTGCCGACGCGGATTTTCCCGCAGGCTCCTATTCAAAAAAGATTATCCGTATGGACGGGGTGCGGATTGAAGCGCTGCTTGAGGCTGTTCTCCCTTTCTTTCCCCTCGACCCGTTCGTCAAAGATCCGGCTGTCACAATGGACTGCTCCGAATGGGGTCCGGAACCGGAATCTTATGAACGTTACCGGCGGGTGATTCGGAAAGTGGACGTCCGGTTCAATGACTTCGAGTTTATGAAACGATTCGACTTCTATGAACGCGCGGCACAGGCGAGCGCTGTTGTCGTCACCTCGGAGCCGGATGGCAATGTTATTTTGAAGAAAGGCCCGGTAATGTGATGATTTGCAGTTTGACAAGTCAAGACTATAGGGAATATTAATGATATGAAAACAGGTTTTGCCAAAATCGATATTACTCCGCCGTTGGGCAGCCCCCTGTGCGGACAGCTGGTTGCACTTGAGGCAACCGGCGTAGAGAGCCCGCTTTATGCCTCGGCGATGTGTATTGACGACGGCAAGCGCAAACTGGCTTTTGTAAGCTGCGATCTGCTACTGATACCCAACTCGCTGGCGAAAGAGATAGCGGCGGAAAAGCTCGTCGATGAAGTCATTGTCGCCGCCACCCATACACACAGCGGGCCGGCGACGGTCGAAGTTTTCGGAGGGGGAGCCAGTAATCAATATCTCGCCAAGTTGAAAAACGGTATCCTGGACGCAATCAAAAACGCCATTGATAACCTGGAAGAAAGTATTATAAAATTCAACCGGGACGAACTCAAAGGTCTGGCTTTCAACCGTCGTTTTATAATGGATGACGACACAATTGAAACTCACCCCCTGAAAGACGACCCACGCCTGGTGCGTCCTGAAGGGCCGGACAGCGACGCTCTCAGCACGATCTGGGCGGAAACGCCGGCCGGGAAAATTCTGGGAGGTATGGTTGTTTTCGGCTGTCATGCTACGGTCATGGAACGCGATAACACCCTTATCAGCGCGGATTTTCCCGGTAAAGCCATAGCATGTCTTGAGCATAAATACAATGTTCCATTCCTTTTTATGCAGAGTGCATGCGGTAATATTTGCCAGGTCAATACCGGAGATAATTCGCAATCCGAAACCGGCGTGAAATGGACCGGGAAGATGGGCCGGACGATTGCTGATAAGGTTGGAGGAATGCTGGCTTCCGGTATTTCGCTTCCTCCCTCTGGATTGAATATCATCACCCGGACAATTCATCTGCCCAGACGAAAGGTGCCGGCAGAGCTTGCTGATTGGGCTGAGCGGCATATAAACGTTAATGCAGATACCCCGGCATTGAGTGATTACGGCAGCGAAGTCTATAATTGTCTGCCGCCGGAAAAGGTTTCCCTGGAGGACCTGTTCAAAACGTCTTTCTGGGCGAATTTCTATGCGAATGAAATAAGGACCAGGCAGTATGATTACCAGTGTCAGCCGGAAATGCCTTTCACCATAAAAATAATTGGCATCGGCAACCTGGCAATAGTCACCCTGCCGTGTGAGCTGTTCATTGAATGGCAGAACAAAATTATTGAAAATTCGCCTTTCGCCGATACCCTCGTTATCGAACTGGCCAACGGCTGGAACGGCTATATACCTACCCTGGAAGCATTCAAACGTTCCGGTGGTTACGAAACGAAGGAGGTTACCTCGACAATGCTCGTTCCAGAAGCCGGCGATATGATATTTGCCACCATAGTAAGTATAATGGAAATATTGAAAACAACACAAGGAGGGTTAAATAATTCTATGATTGGTGAAGATCGATTATCTTGATCCTTTGGTATTTACAAAATTTGTAAATACAGCGTTAAAAATATCTATTTTCACAAAGCGATATTGACTTTTACGGACCTTTGCAGTATACTATTGTTAGTCGTGTAACATTGAGTGTTTCAGTAATGTTTTAGCCAGTAAATTAAGGAGATAAAAAAATGAAAAATATAAAGCGATTCACACTGATAGAATTGCTGGTTGTGATAGGCATTATTGCGATTCTAGCGAGCATGCTGCTGCCGGCACTCAGCAAGGCCAGAGCCAAGGCTCAGGCTGCCGGTTGTTTATCCTCAACCAAGCAGCTTAGTTTGGCCTGGGTCTCATATTCCAATGACTATGATAGCTTCATTATGCCGCTGTATGAGCCAAGTACGGGCAGGTATTGGAACTCTGAACCACCTCCGGGCCAACCGCAAATGACTTTTTTCACAGATATTTATTTGCCGCAGAATGTAGTTCAGCACGGCTGTCCGTCAAGTCGCCGGATGATGTATTCCGGAAGAACCGACCTTTCCATGTATGCGTATGCGTACAACTGTCAAATGGTCAGGACTGGGGCTGGTGCCTGGGCCAATGAAGGAAGAGCGGCGTATAAAACAAATTCTTTGAAAATACCGTCAAAAACCGTTGTTTTTGCCGATGCCCAGGATGGAGCTACCGCCGACCAGTGCATTATATATTGGTGGCAGGATAACATGATAAAAGTTCCCGGTGCTCCTACGATGCATGCCATGAGGGTTAATACCGCAATGGCGGATGGACACGGGCAAATGCTGGCCAACTGGCTGATTAATGACTCAGCTTCATTCGTCCCATATTATTTGAACAAAGATAAAACCAATAACGGTCCGAACACTACCTGTCCGGGAGAATAAATGCGAAAAAGAATGATTTTTTCGGATTTATAATCTATGATTAGTAGATAAGAGCATAACGCAGGAAAATTATCATCAAATCCGGGAAGGCGTAGAAAGAATAAATTCTATGAATTATGCCGATTTCCCGGAAATATTCTAAATTATTACTTTTACTTAGAGGCGAATCTAATGAAATTTCACAGAATAATATTATTCAATAACGGTACAGCATTGAAAATTACCGCGGTCATGACTGGCCTGCTGCTCTTGATTGCTCCTGACCTTTATGCGGTTTTCGCTGACGAAAAAGTTGACAGCGCTGATAAGGGCGGAGAATCCGCTATTTTCAGGGATGATTTCAATGAATTGAACAAAACTGAATGGAAAATCACCGGCTTTGCTGGAGGCGTAAGCGTAAAAGACGGCTTTTTGAAACTCAAAACTTCAGGCGGGCCATCCGAAGCCATTATGATAACCAGCTCGAAAGAATTTATCTATGCCTCCTTTGAAATGCGCCTGCGTTTGTCGCGAATCGGAGCAGGTACAAACAACTACCTGGGATTTATGAGCCGTTCCACCTGGAATGATCCTACCGCACAGAGCTGTGCCTGGCTCCTCAATTCAAGCGCAGAAGTATTTCAGCTTTTCACCATGAAAGAAAGCGGACCGAACAGTGTGGTGGTTTCGCCCAAGATAGAAGCCGGTCAATGGTATACGGTAAAGATAGACTGGACCCCAAATGCAGTTGAGCTATATCTCGATGGAAAGCTGGTCGGAGCCGTCAGGAAAGCTGAATCCATCCCGGCGGAAGCCATGCCGGTAGTTATGGACCTTTTTGCTAACGATAAAACGCCCCTGGAGATGGATATTGACTGGCTGACCGTAAAAGGCCGTCAGAAAAATCCCGCTGAAGAAAAACTGGCTGAAGTCAGCTCTTCTATACCTCTTCCCACACAGGTTGCCGCGCAACCGGCCAACCTTCCGGACCGGGCTCCTTCGGTTACTCTGGTTAAGGATGGCGCAATACTCGAAAACAAATATTATAAATATGTATTGAATTTCGCCGGCGAACCCAAATTGACCTCTCTGGAAAACAAATTTCTCTCCGGCAGCCGGGAATTATTAGCCGCGCCGTCCCGCCTGTTCATGCTTCATGCCGGAAAAATGACCTGCCGGAATAAGAGCTTCAAATTATTGAGCTGTTCCCGGGAGGAAAAATCCGATTCCTGTCTGCTGCATACCAAATGGCAGTCTACCGATTTGCCGGCAGTGGAGTTTACTGTCACTTTCGAAGTCGATAATTCTCCGGAATTATCCCAGCAGATAGCGCTTGCCAACCGCGGTAATGCCGAAATCGCCGCTTCAATAAGCTGCCCGGTGCTCGAACATATTAAAATCGGCGACAAGATAGAAGACGACGCCTTGTTTTACCCGTCCGAAACCGGGATTTGCGGTATGGCGGATTATGATTTCCGGGGTATTTACGGTTACTCCTTATGGATGCAGGTAATGGCGGTCTTTGACCCTGCCGCCGGCGGCGGGCTTTACACCATGGCCAAAGATTCCGGCGGCAACGCCAAGATCCTGATGATACGGCGCAAATCCAAACTTGACCGCCGTCCCCCGGCCTATTCCGAAATATGGTGGCACAGCCAGGCTCCTGACGGAAAAATTTATGACAGTCTGCCGGGCAGCTCAATGATTTTCAAAACGCTGGATTTCCAATTGAAACCCGGACAACAGGGCACAGTACCGACAATGATCACCGGGGTTCATCCGGGAGACTGGCACGCCCCGCTGAAGGCTTACGGCAGTTTCGTCCGCAACTGGTTCAAGCACAGCAAAAAAGTCCCGCAATGGTATATGGACAGTTTTGCGTATGTTTCCGGACATCCGTCTTCCGGACTGCACTTGCTGAATCAGGTACACGATACTTCGTCCAATGGTGGCGGTTTTTATGACAACGCCAAAAAACAATATCGTTATGCCGACCTGATGAAAACCGCTGAGCGCAATTCAATAATGGAATTCGCTTTCTGGTGGGATTACAATTGCGCCACTCCGGGTAATGAAAGCAGCTATGCCGGAGATTATATCAGCGGAATGAAATTCGGGGACTATGATTATCCGCAGAGGCGCGGCGGACAGGCGTTATTGAAAGCGGAAGTCGCCAAGATTCACGCCAACGGCGGAAGACTCATGCTTTACTTCTATCCTGAAGCGGTTTCATTTGAGTCAAAAGTATTCAAGGAATACGGCATGGCCTTGGCGGCAATGACTTCCCCGGGAAAATACGAACCACGCTTCGGAGCGGAAGGAAAAAGCTGCAACTATTGCGTCTACACGCCGGAATTCAGAAAATATTTCAGCACCCTGATTGCCGACAAGGTTAAAGGCGTCGGAGCCGACGGCTGCCGTCTTGATGTGCTGAGCTATCTGTTCCCGTGCTTTAATCCGGCACATGAACATTATGACGGGACGTTTCGCAGCGCCGTACCGGCGGAGCAGCTCAATGAACTCTTGAAAAGCTGCCAGACCGCAATCCGTGAAGCTAATCCGGAAGGAGTGTTGACCACGGAACACGCCGGCAGTGATTTTCTCACCCAGAATACCGATGGTTACCTGGCCCAGAATAAAGCCTGGTTCGGAATCCCCGAGTTTAAATCCTTCCGCGGCTTCAACCAATACCGGTTGAATTTCATGCGCTTCCTTTTCCCGGAAGTGAAATCCATCATGGCGGGCCTGGGATTCTCGGTCGACGAATCTGTTCAGATCGGACTTTTCAATGCCAGCGCTCTCTCAATCATGCCGCCAAGCGGGGTACTTACCTTCGATTCGCTCCGCGAAAATGGCGATGCCGTCAATTCAGGATTGATGCCGGAACCTTATATTGAAACGCTGGTTGAACATGTTTACGCTAACTACTTCCCCGGTAAAACAAAAAGATTATGGACTATTTACAACCGCAGCGGAAAACAGCTTTCCGAACAGGATCTGCTGGAAATACCGGCGGCGGACAAAGTTCATTATGTGGAAGTAATTAATGACGTCGCCGTTACCGCACAAGCCGCGGGAAACAGGCTGACGCGCCTGAGCCTGCCGGTCGGCAGTGAAAAAACCGCGGTTGTAGTGGAATTGCCCGAAGTTCTTAAAGCCGATATAGAGAACGGCAAACTGTATGTGTCCCTGGCGGAGCCATTTGCTTCGCAGACGGATATTTCGATCCAGACAGCGCGGGCGGGACAGGATCTGCCGGGAATGCGTCATGAACAAAAGCTGGAAAACGGTCAGGCGGTTCTGGATATCCCCGCAGGAAAAGGTAATATTATCGTTAAAGTCCTTGAGGGTTATTATCTGTTGGATGAATTGATACTTAAGCAATAGGAACTTTATGGACATTCTAAAATTAAGCCACGGCATAGCTGTCGTCGTAAACGCCGGTCTGACTTATGAAATTCAGGCGGTCGCCGCCGGTATTGTCCGGGTACGTATTCTTGATGACCGGCGTTCAGAAGATTCTGAACCGGCTCTTACAAAGTACGCTTTCATCCGCGAACCTGAAGAGAAAATTGAGTTCAGTACGGAACGGAAGGCCGGAAGCGTAATACTGAAACAGCCGGATATTGCAACGGTTATCAGTGAAGACGGCGGTCTGGAATTTCTTGATGCCGCCGGTAAAAGTCTGACGAAAACCGCCGGGGGTATTCCCCCGGCATATCACCGGAACGGCCGCTGCCGGATGGTGTTCGACAAACAGACGGACGAGAAATTTTACGGTTTCGGCGACCAGACGCGTGAGCGCGTCGAACACAGTGGACATCAGGCAATAATGTGGATACAAAACGTTGCCTGCTATATCCCGATCCCGTTTTTTATGAGCGATCGCGGTTATGCATTGCTGGTCAACACCACCTGGAAACATTATTATGATATGGGCGCGGAAAATCAGGAACATTATTTCTGGGAAGCGTTTGGCGGAACCATTGATTTCTATATATTTAGTGGCGACACTCCAAAAAAACTGCTTGAGGGTTATACCTTCCTGACCGGCAGGCCGCCGCTGCCGCCGCTGTTTTCCTTCGGCTTCTGGTTCCTGTGTGATACTCATGTCAACGCCCATGAACTGGTTGACGCCGGAATGAAATTCAGACAACTGGATATGCCCTGCGACATCCTCGGACTTGAACCCGGATGGATGGAAAAATATTACGATTATTCCGTAACCCGTAACTGGTCGCCGGAGCGTTTTCCGATTTCTCCTGGTCAGAGCCAGGGCGGACATTGTTTTATCTCCGCACTGAAAAACCTCGGTTTCAAGCTGGAGCTTTGGGAATGCAATGATTACGACTTGTCATTTGAAGCCGAACGGCGCCATGTCGGCAAACGCGAACTTGAGGATTTCCCGGAAAGTGCCGTCAGGCACAATGGTCTGCATTTCCCGCTGATGCCGCATGACCCGAACGTCGCTTACAAAATAAAAATGGATCAACTGACCAGAGAAGAAGAACCCTGGTTCGAACATCATAAGAAGTTCATTGACATGGGGGTTTATTTTTTCAAACAGGATGGCGCCAACCAGACGTTGGAACATCCCGACCGGGTATGGGGAAACGGCATGAGCGACAAGGAAATGCACAATCTCTATCCTCTGCTTTACTCCCAGCAGATGCATGAGGGCTTCCGTGACCATACCGGTAAGCGGCCGATTGGTTTTACTGTAAACGGCTATGCCGGACTTCAACGTTATACCGGTACTTGGGCGGGTGATACCGGCGGTCGTCACGACAGCCTGGTAGCTATGCTCAATCTGGCTTTCTGTGCACATACTTATGTAACCTGCGATATGGAACCCAATACCGCTGAAGGAATCCATTTCGGCTGTCTGCTGCCCTGGGCGCATCATAATAACTTTTTGCGCTGGCAATACCCGTGGCTACTCGGCAGGGAGATGGAGGATGTTCTCCGCTATTATCTGAAACTGCGGTATAAGCTTATTCCGTATCTGTATTCCCATGCTTACGAAGCCTGGTGCACCGGAACGCCAATTCTCCGGCCCATGAAGCTTGAATTTCCGGAAGATCCGGATACGGATAATTTAATGCATCAGTATATGTTGGGCAAAGATATCCTGGTGGGTGTATTTACCGATTCCGTTTATCTGCCGGACGGTGAATGGACCGACTTCTGGACCGGTAAAGTCTATCAAGGCGGAGCTGCCCGGAAAATTTTATTTCCCGCTGACCGCGGCGGACAACTGCTGATCAGGGAAGGGGCGATTCTGCCTATGCTTGAAACGATGGACTATATCGGGCAAAAACCATGGAATCGGATATTGCTGCGTTTGTTTTCGAATCACAGCGGAAGCACCGTAATTTATGAGGATGACGGTTTGAGTATCGCCTATGAAAAAGGCGAAGGAGCATTGACCCAAATAGACACCGTCGTGGATTCAGGATCACTGACTCTGAATATCGGCGCCAGGAGCGGTTCCTACATAAATATGCCTGAAAGGGATTATGAAGTGATTCTGCCGCCGGGAATGAAATACGAGAGAATCGTTTGCCGTGGAAAACCGGTAACTCAAATTACGGAACAGGAACGTGAGCTTTATAACAAAAAATCATTACCTTATATTTTTTCCGAGTCATCAGGAGACATTCATTTGATCCTCCCGGATTTTGCTGCCGGAGGATCTATAGAGTTCGTAAACTTGTAATCTTAACTCTTTAAAATCCTCGGGGCCGAGTCTTTAAGTCTGCCTCGGCAAACAACAGGAAAACTAATAAAAAATGATTTCAACGATGACATGGATAGATTGGATAATATTGGGAATAATGTTTGTCGGCCTTTATTCGGTCGGAATGTACTGCCGGCAATATGCTAAATCGGTATTGACCTTCCTGGCCGCCGGACGTTGTGCCAGACGTTATGTAATGGCAGTATCCCAGGGAATCGCGCATTTCGGGGCGATCGGTACGGTAGCGGCATTTGAATTGACTTATAACGGCGGGCTCACCCCGACTTATTGGGGTATGCTCCAGATCGTCGCCAGTATCCTGCTGGCGATTTCAGGATTCTGCGTTTACCGGATGAGGGAAACCCGCGTTCTTACGGTCGGTCAGCTCATCGAAGAGCGTTACAGTCGCAAACTGCGTATTTTCATGGGGATAACTGCCTGGACTGCCGGAATCTTGAATTTTGGTCTGTTTCCCGCAGTAGGAACACGATTTTTCATTTTCTACTGCGGGCTTCCGGCATGGAATTTCCATTTTTGCGGTATTGAATTTTCCTTAATGTATATATTATTGATGCTCGGCCTGCTGGGCACAGTGCTTTTCCTGATTTTCATCGGGGGCCAGATTTCAGTTATGGTTACTGACTTTTTGCAGGGAATTTTCTGTAATTTCATAACTCTGATCTTATCCATAGCTTTGTTGGTCATGTTTAAGTGGAATGACATTCTGGCGGTATTGACCGCCAATTCCACGCCCGGTCATTCGCTGATCAATCCGTTCCAGTCCGCCCATACTTCCGATTTTAATGTCTGGTACTATCTCATCGTCTTTTTCGGCATTTTTTATACCGCCGGCAGCGGCGGCGGCGCTCAATGCACCCAGAGTGCCGCGTTAAATGCCCATGAAGCCCAAATGGGAGCCATTCTGGCTAATATCCGGGGCATGACCCTGATCGCGCTCGTGCTGCTGGTACCGGTCGTTTATACGTTTATGCATCATCCGGCCTATGCTGCCGACGCGGCGGCGGTTCAGGGCATACTCGCCAATATATCCGATCCGGTTTTGCGCAGCCAGCATACGGTCTCGGTGGTGATAAGTCATATTCTGCCGCCGGGACTGTTGGGAATTTTCGCCTGTCTGATGACGGTGGCGTTTGTCGCCAACCATGATACTTACATGCACAACTGGGGAAGTGTGTTTATCCAGGACGTTATCATGCCGTTCCGTACCAGGCCCTTTACACCGGCCCAGCACGTTAAATATTTGAAAATTTCAATTCTCGGGGTGGCCGTATTCATCTTTTTCTTCAGCCTGCTATATCAACAGAATGAACAGATTCTGATGTTCTTCGCCATGACCGGAGCTATATTTTTCAGCGGAGCCGGAATCGTGACGCTGGGCGCTCTCTACTGGAACCGCGGCACCACGGCTGCGGCCTGGAGCGCTTTGCTTATCGGCATGGGTTTTACCATCGCCGGGGCAATCGCCCGCCGCATCTGGCCTGGCTTCCCGATCCACAGCATGTATCTCTATTTTATCGGCTGTCTACTCTGTATCGTTACCTTTATCGTTGTCTCGCTACTTGGAAAAACCCGTTTCAATCTGGATCGTCTCCTGCACCGCAATAAATATCAGGTAAAAACGGATGAAATGTTCGAGGAACAAGTAAAAATCGCGACCTGGCAGCGGCGCCTGGGCATTACCGGACATTTTTCGACTGGTGACAAAGTAATATATCTCGGCAGTATCGCCTGGACCGCGTTGATGGCGCTCACCTTTCTCCTGGTCATGACCATTAACTTTGTCATACCGCTTAATGACTCGTTCTGGTCGGCATACTGGTGGGGTTACATTATAGCTTTTATAGCCTTGAACCTTTTTGTCGCTTTCTGGTTTGTAATTTGCGGATACGGCGATTTCATTGATCTTTTCCGGCAGTTGAAGAAATTGAAAGTGGATACTCAGGATGATGGTTGGATCAGCGCCAAAGAAGCGGTCGAATTGTCAGATAAGTCAGAAGTTGACAATTGATAATTAAGTTGTATTTTAGAAAAAGCAGGAAACTGATATGAAACAACAAACTTCGTTTGATTTTAATTCTTTCAAATGGCAAAGCTCCTGGCCGGAAAGTATAGCTCAGTACAATCTGGTTTATAGGACTCCGCCATCCGATCCTTTACAAGGTTTACCGCTCGGCAACGGACGCTTGGGGGCTCTGCTATGGTTCGAGGACGATGCCGTTGTCTGGCAGCTTAACCGCTGCGATCTTTTTGATGAAGTCGATTATGATACGTTCAGCAACTGGGCGCGTAGTGAGGAAGAAAAAGTAAGTACTTTGCGTCATGCCGGGCGCGGCAGGCTGAAATTTCAGCTTCCAGTCTTTGACCGTTTCTATCTTCGCGATTGCCATGGAGTCCTGGATATTGCTTCAGGAAAAGCGGTCATGGAAGTGGAGAGCTTTTATGGAAGCGTAAAAATAGAAGCGGTAATTGACGAAGGATCAGATAACCTGCTGCTTAGAGTTAAGGCTGAACTCAGCGAAACAGTGGCTCCGGAACTGGTTCTGGAACGCTACGGCTCGCGCACCTATTCACACTGGTACAGCCTGATAAACCGCGATCCGTCTTTCGGACAAATACCAACGGAAGCGCTCATTACTGATGACGGCAACCTGGGATTGCGCATGAAAATGTCCAATCGGGAGTTTTCATATGCCGCCTCTCTGGACTGCAAAACGGTGACCCGTAAAGCAAATTCCTGTGAAGTTATTGCCAGAATGGCAGATAGTAACCAGCATTCATTTCGTGCTATCATCGGAGCTACCGGGCTTGTTCATGCCGAATCTTTCCAAGAATTGCTCGAAATCCAGCGAAAACTTAATTGGACAACAGCGGTGGAACTAACGGCTGCAGCCTGGAAAAAATTCTGGCAGAATTTTCGTTTGCGCTCGGCTAACGATTATCTGAATAACCTTTATTACCTCAGCCTTTATTTCTTCAACGCGTCCCAGCGCGGGAAGTACCCGGGTCGTTTTATAAACGGTTTGTGGAACTGGAACCGCGATGTTCAGCCCTGGAATTTCTTTTTCCATTGGAATCAGCAACAACTTTACTGGGGCGTTTATGCCGCAGGACATCCAGAATTGGCGGAAGCTTATCTGGATTTCCGTTTCCGCAACATGGACAAAGGCCTCAAAGACGCTGAAGAATATTTTAAGGTCAAGAGCGGAATTTTTGTTTCGGACGTCGTCGACTGCAACGGCGTAAATTCGGCCGCCGAACGCCACAATCATACGCCTTCCGCCCAGATTGCCATGATTTCCTGCGGGAAAAAGCTTATCCTTATATGCGGGCCGCTGCCATTTTTCTGGCCGCCAATTTTTCCGGCCCGGGAGCCGATGGCCGTTATCACAGCCTGCAGGGTACCGTTTATGAAGGATGGGTTGAAGTAACCGACTCTATTACGGAAATATCTTGTCTCCAGGCTTTGCTGGGCGCTTTGCTGGAAGTTGCGGACGAACTTGGCGAGGAACTCCCGGAAGCTGCGCATTACCGGGATATTCTAGCCGCCCTCCCGGATTATCCGCTTGCCCCGGGTGGTGCGTTTATTGACGCCGAGGGCAAATATACCGCAGGGAATTTTGTTGGTCAGCAGGCTTTGGGGGAGAAGTTTCTGGCCTCTGGATTCCGCGAAGGCGCGGTCGAACCGGATATTTCTTTCCGCTTCGGCAGTGACCAGCCTTTATCGCCGAATGTTGAGGATGTTCTCCACGCCGTCCGCGGCGATATGCGGATCATCTGCAAAGACAACCTGCTTTTCAATGAAGGAATATTTCCCTGGGCCGAACATTGTCCGGTATTTCCCTCTGGCGTCTTAGGCCTGGCTCAGAAAGGTTCTCCTGAATACGATGCGGCTGTCAATACCGCCCTCATTACCAGCACCTGCATGTTCGGCATGTATACGACCCCGATAGTTCTCGCCCGGCTGGGATTGGCCGAGGAGCTTAAATTTGAACTGGAGGAATATCCGGAATATACCCAGTGGTTCGCCAACGGTTTCATGCATTATGGCAGCCTGAGCATAATGCTGCCGGAAACATTTGTCCACGAAGTTCGCCATACGGTGAAAGATGCGGCTTCTGACGGCAGCGTCAAGTTTCCTTTCGAACAATGGCCATTCCGGCATTGCGGCTTTGAACCTCAGGGCACGCTACTGACCGCGATGAATGAAAGTATGCTGCAGAGTTATGATGGGACTATCCGGGTTTTCCCGGCTTATGCTTATCCGAAAGGCAGCTTTACCCTGCACGCTGTCGGCGGCAGTATTGTCAGCGCGGAACTTGAAAACGGAAAGATTTTGTTTATTGCGATTTTCAATAAATTTAAACGTCAGGTAAAGGTCCATAATCCATGGAATAGCACGGCTGATTTTTACACTGCTTCCGGGACGCTGATCGGAACCTCAAGCGAAGATGTTTTCGAACTCGACTTCACTGATTATCTGGAGGTGATCATTATTCCAGCTCCTCTAAAGTGGGATGATTTCGTGGTGGTACAGGAAAATACCCAAACTAACCAAACTCCTAAAAAATCAGCAAAAGGCCGGGCTATGCTCGGCATGGACAGATTGTTCTAACGCTTCGAAAGAGAGAATCAACTTATGTCTAAACAAATTTCAGGCCACATTTTCAAAGGAGCGGAACGGGCTGCCTGCCACACTCTTATCTATAATCACAGCCCGGAAGTCTGGGCCGATGGTTTCCCGCTTGGAAATGGACAATTCGGCGGACTGCTCTATCAGCCGGAAGAAACCGTTTTCGAATTCGCCTTCACCCACCTGGGAGTCTGGAAACACCGGGTGGACATCCCTGCACATATACCGTTCCCTGCATTGCGTCGGGCAGCTCTGGAAAACCCGAACGAAGTAAGTAAACTGCTGGCGCAGGAACGTTACACGCAGGAGCATAAGGAGCAGTCTGGCTTCAAACCGTGCGGAAGGTTGCGGCTCAGCCTTGATGACTGGATAATGGACCCGAGCCCGACCTTGTTCGACAAACGCATGGAACTGCATCTTGATGAAGCGTTGGTTCGCGGCAGTTATGAACTTGCCGGCAAGGCAATGCGCTATGAGGCGTTTGTCGATTATAACACTAACGTCGCCGTCTTTCACCTTGAAGATACTTATCTCCATCCTGGCAACCGTTATCCCTATACACAGAACTTGAAGCTTTACCGTCTATTCGATCCCGAGGCTGAAATAATCAGAACCGGGATTAAAGACGGCATCGGTTTTATTGAGTTCGGTTTTCGGGAGAAGAACCGCTTTTTGATGGCCTTCAAAGTCAGCGGAGTTGAAACCGGAGAGTTTTATGAATCCGCCGGCGAGGTGTCAATGCAGCTTTTTCTGCCCTATGCCACCGGAACTGAACACCGTTACGATATCTTCATTACGGTACAGCTCGACGACGAGGGCGGTAAAGATTTGTTTGCCGCGGCAAAGGCCGATCTGGAAAAAGCGGCGGTACAGCACAATAGCTGGCGAAAACGCACTGTTCTGGCATGGGAACGCTTTTGGAATCAGAGCGGCATTTGTCTCGAAAATGAAGCCCTGGAGGGGCTCTGGTATATGTCGCTTTATCAATTGGCAGCCAGCGCCCGCGGCCCGGTTGCTCCTGGTCTGTTCGGTCTTTGGAACGCTATCAAAAGCGCTCCGTGGCGGGGTGATTATAACGGCGATATAAATATGGCCATGACCTACTGGCCAATGTTCAATTCCAACCACGCCGAACTGACGGAGGGCCTCTTTACTACGGTCGAGAAAATGCTGCCTAAGCTCCTGGAAACAACCAGGCGCGATTTCGGAGTCGGCGGAATTCATTTTCCTCTGGCCTGCGGCCCTGAAGGAGATGAGATGGGGCATGACTGCTACCGGCTGGCTCTTTGCACCACCGGTTTTTATGCGGGAGTATATCTCGACTACCTTCATTATTGTCAACCGAAACGAGAAGTCATAGAAAAACGGATATTTCCCACACTTGAGGGCTGCAGCCGTTTCTACGCTGATATCTGTATAGTCACTGCTTCCGGGAAATTGCTCCTCGGACCGTCATGGGCTCCGGAGCAGGGACCTTGTCCGGCCTGGAATGTAGCCAACGACATTGCGCTGATCAGACCGCTGTGGGAAGGTTTTTTGGAAGTTTCGGAATTGTTGGGAATATCTGGCGCTCTGCAGGAGCGGATAGAGGAGCTTTTGCCTTTATTGCCCGAGCCGTTGATTATGAATGGTGAAATCATGGAATCCGAAAGCGCCGAATGGCGTGCTCCTTTATGCCATCCGTCGATACTGTCCTGGATATTCCCTGGCGAGGAGATCGATGCTGATTCTTCCATGGTCAATGAAGCCAGAAAGACTTTATTCAATTATCTACATACCACGGAACGGCTTTCCTTTGCCGGGACAGTCGGTTCAGCCTGCGATCTTACCTGGTGCTGGCTGTTTGTCGCCGCCATCCGTTTAAGAGAAGCGCATTTTGCCTCCCATGTTCTGATGGATATCGCAATAGCTGATTTTCTCAAACCTAACGGCATGTTCGCCTATATCGGGGGAAAAAGTTTTGCTACGATCGAAGCTAAACGCAAAGCTTATACCGTGGAAGGCGCAGCGCCCCACGCTATGCTTTCCCAAACCGCTAATATTGCCGGACGGGAGAGGACAATGTCGATGTTGCAACAGGCCAGTGCTTTTATTTTCGGGATAAATGAAACCATGCTGCAATCCCAGAACGGTGAAGTGAAAATTTTCCCGTGTTTGCTTGATATCTACGGATTTTCCGTTTCTTTCCATCGATTACGTGCCCGTCCCGGCGTTCTTGTTTCCGCGGCATGCGACCGACAGGGCGTTTCCTGGATAACGCTTGAACCGGAACGCGACATGAAATTGAATATTCGCCTCTTTGACGATTGCAACCGAGAAAGCCTCGACTTCTATGAAGATGGGCAGTTGCGGACGGCGCAAAAGATAAAAGTCGGCACTTACACTCTGGAATTGACTGCCGGAAAAACTTGTTGCTGGCAGCGGGATGGTTCGGTAAACGATGCCGGAACGGCAAAGTGTCCGCCTCCGGAACCGGGGATAAGGAGCTTCGGCAAAAGCGGCGTCGAATACCCGGTGCAGTACGGGAAAAAACTCCGCTACTGCTGAGGATTTATTTCCGCCTCATGCGCCAGAAGCTTCAATGTATGTTTTTGCGCATGTGTAAGTTGTTCAAAATGATACTCCTTTATTTCCTGACCGCTGGTTCCCTTCAGCTTCAGGTCCCGTGTCGTCAGCGAAATAAAGTTATTTCCCGTCAAAGCAGGCTTTCGCCCACGCTCTTCAATAAACTTTTTCTCTGGTTCTTCAATCGGAGCTCGACGTTTCGAAAAAGCCTCCATGACTTCATCCGATACCCCCACCAAGTCGAACCAGACGATACTGCCTTTATCATCCAGATGATTTTTCGTCGATACCCAAACTCATGGCATAACTTTGCCAGCTCATTGTGATAAACCTTGCCCGCATAACGAATCGCCCGCACCATCTCCAGACTCTCCAACGCCTTGAATTCACCCTTCGCCGTTTTCGTTACATTGCAGACCCAATACCCCGAACGATGTTCGGTCCTGGGATAAAATCTTAACTAAGCTTATGTAAATAGTGATAGTATAGAAGATTTTCGTGCAGTGATTGACACAGTTTAAGACACAGATTGTAATTATTTTATTTTTTTTCGAGAAACAGGTATGGTTAATATTTATATATGAGTTATAATATTAATTAAAGGAAATCATGAAAGATATTATGGTCAGTATACGAAGAATACGGCAAAAAAAAGCAAATGAGTATATTGCTGAATGTATTGCGGCAACTCCTCCGGGAGAGCGTTTGCCTTCAATAAGGGAATTGATTGAAAGAACAAATACGACCAGAACTTCCGTTATGTCCGCTTTGCAGAATTATGCGGAAAAAGGACTGATATCTTTGAATCCCCGAAGCGGTATTTTCCGAACAGAATCTCTTCAAAAGAGCAGAATCATTGACATGATTGCCTGCCATGATGCAGGGTATTCCCGGGATCAGGAAACGTTCCTTGTGGACTGTCTGGTGAAATTCAGCAGCAAGGCCGAGCAGCATGGCTATGCTGTGCGTATGCATTCCGTATCACTTGATGAACCAATGGAAACCTACATTGCCCTCTCAAAGTTGCCGGATTCCGGCGGTTTCATTCTTTTGCAGCCGCAGGTTGTTGAAATGGTGAATTCATTTCAGAAAACCGGACTTCCAGTAGTTTGCCTGTTTCCCAATGGCCGTTTTACAAACGTCGACCAGGTAAAGGATTCGGCGAGCATGGTAGATCTCCAAATGAAACATCTGATGGAGCTCGGCCATACACGGATACTTTATCTGCGCGAGGAAGATCCCCGCTTCATAAATTATACGATGATACAGCGCAGGCTGGAATATTTTAAGTTAATGGCAAAAAATGACTTTCATATACCAAAACATTGGCAAACTGAATGCGCTCCCGGATGTCTCTTCAAAACTTTGGAGCTATGTTTCAAGCAGGAACCGCGTCCCACCGCAATAATTGCCTACGATACGGATGTTCCGACCATATATGATTTTTTGATAAAAAACAGCTATAAGATTGGTTCGGATGTTTCAGTTATAGCCACTGACGGATCGGCTTTTCTTCGGCATCTTATTCCAAAGCCTTCAAGTTGTTTTGTTGACAGCCAATATTCAATGGAACTGGCCTGGATTTTATTGGAAAAGCAGATGAAAGGAAATTTTGAGCCGGTATGTTATGAGAATATGTTGATTTTCCATCAGGGAGATTCCACTGGTCAGATTAATGCTAATTATGTTCAAAAATCATAAACAGGAGAACCGTTATGCGTAAAAATTTCACACTTATAGAGTTGCTTGTTGTTATAGGAATAATTGCAATATTGGCTGCATTGTTGCTTCCGGCTTTAAATAAAGCTCGCGCCAGGGCAAGAAATACTTCCTGCATGAGCAATATGAAACAAATAATGACGGGGACTCTCCAATATACGATAGACTATAATTGCATGCCTGTGGCCGAAAATGATTCTGCCAGTTGGGGTGGAAATGATACGTGGGCGCAGCTGTTGGGTAATGGTTATTTAGCTCCTTCCAGAACTACAATGCCGGCCATTTTGAAGGGAGTGATAAATGTTTTGTATTGTCCTTCCCGGAAAGGTCTTACCGGAGATCATTATGGCAATTACTCCATCAATGCGATGAGATGCAGCGGAAGCTACCGGGATAATAAAGGCGGTATCCGGCTTGCATCCCGGAATGTGAATGAATGGAAAAACTTCATCGGTCCGGTTGTTAACGGCAACCAGACAAGTGTGCCTCTCGCGCACATCAAAGGTTCGATCGTCGTATTTACCGAAGGAACAGGAACTTTATTTGCGGCCAATGACTGGCGAACGGATTTTACATCCAATGTCCATGATGGTTATTATAATACCGCAGCTTATGATGGTCATGTACAAAGTAATAATGTGTTCAACAATGAGCTCACTGGCGAAGATAATTTTGCCGTATATATCAGATAAAGGAAATTCATTTATGAAGAAGTCATTTTTTCTTTCAATCACCGTGCTGACATTGCATCTTTCGGGAGCTATTGTTCTTTCCGATGCAACGAATGATGAGGACCGAATAATCGCGGCCGGACACAATGCGGTAGCGATACCATTTAAAGCGTCATCTACCTCGGGAGACCATCTGGAAAGCATAAAATTGGTTATTGACGATCCCGGACAGAGTATTGCGGAAATCTTCCTCTGCCGTTTCACCAGCGAACCCGGGAACGCGGAAATTTATGCCCCAAGTAACCGGCTCCGTGTGGTTAAAGGAAAAATTGAAAATGAAAATATCATACTGGAAAAGAGTTTACGCCTGGGGGCTCAAATTCCTAAAATCGCCAATTATGGAATTGGTGTAACAACCAAAGCTAAGGCAACCGGTTCTTTTTCCATTCAAATCAAGAACATGAAAATTAGCGGAGAAGAAGAAGAATTTTCTACGAAGGTTGTCCGTTTCAAAATTGACAACCGTGTCGTACCGTTTACCGCAAATTATAAGAAAATCCAGAAAGATGGCTTTCCCGCATATGAAGTTACGGTAACAACCGACGGGGCCCTTGCATATCCACCCATGATAAGTACACATTACCAGAATTTCCGCCTGAAAGACTGGTGGAAAGATGACCGGTACAGAGTCGAAATGAACAAGAATTCCGAAAACACATATCTGTATACCGTAAGGTCTTTAACGCCTTTAACCGGTAATAATCTTTCCGAACCTCCTGTTTCCTACAAACTCATTCCTCCTCCCAATGATTGGCAAGGACGCGCCGATAATACGGGTCGTGATATTATAGACGGCGATCCCATTGGATATTTCCAGCGAATGCCGGGGGGAGTCC
Source organism: uncultured Lentisphaeria bacterium (assembly GCA_937888615.1). GTDB lineage: Bacteria > Verrucomicrobiota > Lentisphaeria > Victivallales > Victivallaceae > UBA5239. The sequence goes on from CALABZ010000306.1 coordinate 21,187, forward strand.
GGTGGCTTGGAGCAGCCAATCCTACTGTGGAATTTGACTTGAAGGAAACGAAAAAAGTAATGGCAGTCGATATTTATTATTTGTTGTTTCAGGGAACGTTCAAGTTGTACGGTAAAAATAAACCCGAAGACAATTATAACCTTCTGTGCGAGAAAAAAGTCATGCAGAGTTCAATTCCGTTTGGCCCCGGCTATATGTCCAAGCGTACAACCATGGAATTTCCCGTTGCAGAATGCAATTTTATCAGACTTGAAGCCGATTCGGAATATTGTCTTACAGAAGTCGTGATCTGGGGCGCAGGTGATCAAATTGCCATTCCAGAACAAGCAGTCATATTTGTTACCGGTTTAAATGGCAAAACAACTGCAAAGCAAATTCAACTTAAATAAACAAGAGAAAATAAATTGTGAAAAAATTCATTATTTTAGGTTTACTTTTTACCATTGCCGTCCATGGACAGGATACTTTTCTGCCATTGCTGAAAGAACGCTCCAAGCCCACTCTGGACGGTGTACTCTCTGAAAATGAATGGAAGGACGCAGCCACGGTGAACAATTTTTTCAGGTTGAGTTCCGGAAATCCTGCCAAGTTTCCCACCACGGTAAAAATGTATCACGATGCCAGGTATCTTTATTTCGGAATTGAATGTACCGAGCCGGCAATGAAAAATATTGTAACGGAAAAGAAAAAACGGGATTTCAATGTCTGGGATGATGACTGTGTTGAAATATTTCTTTCTTCGTCCGGGAGTGGTTCGCCTTATTATCAGTTCATCATCACTGCCGGGAACATTCAGGGAGACTTGAAATGCGAGAATGGATTACTTGACTTGAAATGGGACGGGCAATGGGAATCGGCAGTCAAGCATAGTAAAAACGGCTGGACGGCAGAAGTCGCGATTCCGATTGTGCTTTTCGGCAAACCCAAAGGCAACACATGGCGTATCGCCATTGCAAGAGAGAATAAAGCATCAAAGGAACTCAGTTCATGGCCATATTTAGAAACGAACTTCCATAATATCAGTAAGTATGCGATTTTGAATGGTGTTCAGTTCGAGGATGATATTTTCCTCTATAATCTTGAAGGAGCAGATTTTATTGACCCCAGGGAAAATAATGGCCGTATCTATGGTAAAATCAAATTCATGATCAATTCGTTTGCAGAGAAAAACGAAAAAATGCGTTTAACCTTGACTGATGGAAAGAACTACAAATATTCAGACCGTTTGCAAGTCAATTTGAAAAAAGGTATGAATTCAATCGAGATCCCTGTTGTTTTGGAAGCGGCGGGGCGCTATACAGGGAAACTGGTATTTTCTAACGCCGTATCCGCGGTATTTGAATTTAAAGCTGATTCCGCTCCGTTTGAAGCGGGAATGTATTTTCCCCGGTACAGGAATTATATTTTCGATTCAATGAATCTTGCTGAACTAAAGATCGAAATAAAACCCAAAACATCCTCAAAACAAGACAAAATATCAGTTTTGCTGACAAATGCCGGAGGTAAACAGTTTGGAGAAATACGCGATTATGAATTTCCTTCCCAAAAAACAGTAATAGCGTATCCGGTACCGGTGCTTGCTTATGGACAATATATCCTTGAAATAAAGACCGGCAATTTCAGTCAAAAGATTTTACTTGAAAAAGTCAAATCGGCGGAAGGAACGCCAAGTGTCTGGTTTGATGAAAATAATGTACTGTCGGTAAATGGCGAGAAAATCTTTCCCTTTGGATTTTACTGGTCGCCACCTGCTATAGAAAATTATCTAAAAAGCGGATTTAATGCTGTATTTGATACAGGCGGGCCGACCTCTCCTGAAGTATTCGCGGAACGTCAACGCTATTTATCGAAAAATGGAATTATTTCATTTGCCACAAACCGATATCTTTTTGATAACTCCAAACAGTCAGGAAAAACCAGTGAATATGCCCTTAATATGGCCCGGAAAATATTTTCCGTCAATTCGCCAATGCTTTGCGGCTGGTATACCGCGGATGAACCGGACTTGCAGACTGATAATGAGCTCTTTATGAAAGAAGTGGTGGATACGAATCGTAAAATGGGTGGCCTGCTCCCACAAATCATTGTATATAATCAGGCGTCCGGAACCACACTGGGCAGTACCAATCTGGATGTCATTGCGATTGATCCATATCTTGGATTCAGATATGGTGAAAATTCTCCCTCAACCGGGTATGAACGGATTTCATCTTCACTTGACGCGGCAGTCAAAGCATCCGGCAACCGCCGTCCGGCGTGGGCCGTCATTGAATGCTATCCTGCCGGTTATTACGGGAATTATGCCGGCAAGGCGCGTTATCCCACCATAGGGGAAATCCGGCTCATGACATATTTGGCCATTATACACGGGGCAAAAGGTATCTTTTACTGGGATAATTCCGTGCTTGCGGCAAGGAAGCTGTATCCCGCCATGAAAGAATTTGCGACAGAAATAAAAGAACTTACACCACTGTTGACGGCACCTCCTTGTGATGCCAAAGTCATTTTAACGAATGGAGTCCACGCGATTGAAAGAAGTATTGATGGGAAAACAATGGTGATTGCGGCCAACCCGCGTCCGGAATCAATTACAGCGGAAATACCTGTATCATATCAGGGAATCCTGAAAGTAATGTCCGGCGGCAGAAGCATTAAAGTTACCGATGGAATAATACGGGACAGCATACCTCCATATGGAGTTTGCATTTACACCAATTTCAGCGAAGGCAGTACGAAATTCGCGGAAACATTGAAGGCATATAGACTGGAAGATTCGTATATTGGTCATAGTTCGGCGGAAAACCTTGCAGATGTATGGTCAGGAGCGAAATTCACCTGTACGGACAAAAGCGACTATAGGAATGGAATCGAATCTATCGATGGAGCTTATAACACCAATTGGGTATCCAATGGCAAACCCGGAACATATACAGTAACACTATCGAAGACAAGTGAGATTTCGCGAATCCGTCTCGTCGATCCCAGCCCGGATGTCATCGTGCAAACGGGTCTGGGCGGAACAGTTAAGGCTCCGGAGATTCTTTCCCGGAAAGAGTTCTATATTTATTGGGATGATACGGAGAACCTTTATGCCGAAAGTGTTGATAAGCCGGATGTACACCGTTTCTGGAAGGTAATAGAATACGAACTTGCTCCTGTAAGCGCCGATTCAACACTTCTGACAAATCTTCATTCAATAAGTGAAATTCAAGTATTTGAAAAATAATTGTAACAAGGATACCCGATATATCATGATACCCAAACATATACAGCCTTATACAAATCCGAATTTATCGATCGATATAAGAGTAAAAGATTTGATTTCGCGAATGACCCTGAATGAAAAAATTGCCCAAATGCTGACCATGTGCGGCTGGACAATGTATGTCCGGAATGGCGATGATATTCGGGTTTCAGAAGATCTGGTCAAACTGTATGAAGAATTTCCCGGCGCCGGTCTCGGAAGTTTTAACCGTGCCGACTGGTATACCGGAATCAATTGGGCAAACGGCCTAACTCCAAAACTTACGGCAAAAGCACACAACCTGATGCAAAAATATGCAATCGAGAATACAAGGTTGGGGATACCGTTAAGTTTCGGCGGTTCAATACATGGCATGTTTGTACTTGGCGGAGTGGTATTCCCTACCGGGCTTGGTTTTGCCTCCACATGGAACAGAAAACTGATCCGGCAGGCGGGAATCGATGTTGCTGAAGAAATAAGCACCTTTTGCAGATTTTCATTCGCGGCGGGTCCTACTCAGGACTTGGCGCGTGAGCCGCGCTGGTCAAGGGTTGAAGAAACTTATGGCGAAGACCCCTGGCTCTCGGCTGAACTTACAGCGGCCTATAATCAGGGAATTTCAAGCCATGCTCCGGCAATAACTCCGTCAATCAGGCATTTTACGGGACACGGTGAACCGGAGGGCGGACACAATGGCGCTCCGGCGCATGTTGGTATGAATGAGCTTTTCAATATTCATATGCGCCCATTTGAGGCAGGCATAAAATCCGGCGCCAAATCAATGATGACCGCATATAATCTCATAGATGGTACCCCTTGCAGTATCAACGGATTTTTGATAAATGAAGTTGCCAGAAAGCAATGGGGATATACCGGATTCATCATTGCCGACGCATATGCCGTGTCGCAACTGGTGGACAGCGGCTTTGCCAATGACCTTGCCGAAGCGGCGGCTCTGGCGGTGAAAAACGGTACGGATATCTGCTGCTGGGAAGGTGAGAATTTCAAAAAAGGTATTATTGATGCTCTGGAACGGAAATTAATTACAGAAGATGACTTGAATGCACATGTCGAGTGTATTTTAAGGCTCAAATTCGAAAGCGGTGTTTTTGAAAATCCTTATGTTGTTGATGAAGAAAAAGCGGAAAAAATACTCGGCTGTGCCGCACATCGCACTACGGCTCTGGAAATGGCCCGGGAAGGATTGGTTCTGTTGAGCAACAAGGAAAACACATTGCCGCTGCTGAATAAAAAACATATTGCGGTCATAGGTCCCAATGCCGATAATATAGGGAACCAGCTTGGTGATTATACCTCGCCGCAACGTCCGGAGGATATCATTACCGTAAGAAAAGGGTTTGATTTATATGCCGATGGACAGGGATATGAATTAAGCTATGCCCGAGGGTGTAAAGTTCGATCCCTGGACACATCGGGGTTTGCGGAAGCGGAACATCTGGCATCCGAAGCTGATGTTGTTGTACTTGTATTGGGAGGGGCAAGTACACCTGACATGGAAACGAAGTTTCAGGAAACCGGTGCGGCTCTGGCCTTAAAGTGCCAGGAAGACAGTGAGCAGGATAAGGAGTCCGGAGAGGGATATGACCGGGCAAGTTTGCGCTTTGGCGGTGTCCAGCTGGAGCTATTAAAGAATCTTAAAAAACTCGGCAAACCCGTCATTACAGTTTTAATTATGGGGCGTCCGTTGATTATGAATGAAATATGCGAACTCTCCGACGCTGTAATTTGCGCATGGTATCCTGGCATGATGGGGGGGCAGGCGATTGCGGAAGCTATATTGGGCTTATATAATCCAGGCGGAAAACTACCGGTGTCAATTCCTCGGACCGAGGGACAATTGCCGGTTTATTATAATTCGTTGTCCAAACGGAGAGATTATGTTGACGCCGCTGGCGATCCCCTGTTTCGTTTTGGTTATGGCCTGAGCTATACGAATTTTAAGTTTTCTGATATGAAACTGGAAAAAATAAAGTGTTCCGGAAATGAAAAAAATCATGTATCGATAAAAGTCACCAATACCGGAAGTATGCCCGGTGATGAGGTCGTACAATTATATATCAAAGACGTGAAATTCTCCGTTGCTAGACCGGTAATTGAACTCCGGGGATTTGAAAGGATACATTTGCAGCCGGAAGAATCGGCAATAGTGCATTTCCCTCTTTCTTCCAATGAACTTGGATTTTACAATCGGGAGCTTAAATATGTGGTTGAACCGGGAATGTTTCAAATATGTATTGGCAACGGACTGGATAATCTGCATGAACTTGAGCTCGAAATTACGGAAGAATAACTGAATAATGAAAAACTCAGACATAACCAGAACTTGGAATGCGCATTGGATATCGGCCGGTTTTACACATGTAGATTGGCGGGCTCCGGCTCGACCGGCTCCATTTTTTCGCAAGGAATTTGAATGCCCGATTTTCAGAAATGCCTCCATTTATATATGCGGACTGGGCTATTATGAGCTTCATTTAAATGGAGCAAAAGTCGGGAATCATGTACTTGATCCGGTGCCCACACAATATGACCGTCGTGCCAGATATATAAAATATGACGTGACTGCATTGCTGAACAAGGGGATCAATACGTTAGGAGTTATCCTGGGAGACGGCTGGTATAATGCATCAACTTCCGAAGTATGGCATTTCGATAAAGCCGCCTGGATTGATTATCCTAAAGTGATTTGCGAGCTTGAAATTGACGGTGTATCTCTGTTGGGAACGGATGAATCATGGAAATGCCTGCCGGAAGGCGGTCCGATTATTTTCAATGCATTGCGGAATGGCGAATTCTATGACGCACGCAAGGAATTAATCGGCTGGAACCGGACTGGTTATGATGATCGAAGTTGGATCTCTTCAACGATATGCCCCGGCCCGGGAGGTGTTCTTACATTACAGACAATGCCGCCATGCCGTGTTATTTCAGATTCACTTCCGAAAAGGAAATGGAAGAACATTCATGGTGGTGATATCTATGATATGGGTTATGGAATATCCGGATGGGTAAAAATTAAAGTTCGCGGAGAGACTGGTACTGTAGTGAAACTACGTTATTCTGAATTGATTTCCTCTACTGGAGATGAAATTGATCAATCCAATATCAACTCGTTTATTAAATCTGGAGAAGTTCAGACAGATCGTTATATATTGAACGGAGAAGGCGTCGGGGAATGGGAACCCCGTTTCACATACCATGGGTTCAACTTCGTAGAAGTTTCCATCGAATCCGGCCAGGCGGAAGTATTAGAGGTAATTGGAAGAATTGTTCATACCGATTTTAACTCAATTGGAGGCTTTGAAGCTTCGCACAAGGAATTGACGAAACTATTTCAAATTACCCGGCGGAGTTTTGTCGGAAATTTTGTCGGCATTCCTACCGATTGTCCTCATCGCGAAAAAAATGGCTGGACCGGGGACGCTTTGATTGCCAGCGATACCGGTTTGTTCAATTTCGATCTTACCGAATCTTATGCCTGTTGGCTGCAATCCATTGCGGACGCTCAACGCCCCAACGGACAACTACCCGGTATAGTTCCTACCGGCGGATGGGGATTTAATTGGGGAGCGGGTCCGGTTTGGGATAGCGCGTTTATCCAGATTCCATACAATATTTATATCTATCGCGGTGATTCTTCTGCTATTGAACGGAACTTTCAGTCAATGTGCCGCTATCTTCAATACTTGGATTCGCTTTCAAATAAAAATATCATCAAATCAGGTTTGGGGGATTGGTGCCATCATGATGCCTCAAGAATGGTTGAATCAAGCTTCACCTCGACCGCATATTATTATTGGGATGCCATCACTATGGCAAAATGCGCAAAGTTGCTTGCCTGCAATAGCGAAGCAGCACTGTTTGAACAACTTGCCAACACAATAAAAACTTCTTTCAATGATATTTTTTATCATGGGAACGGTATATATGCGAAAGGAGAACCAACCGCATTGGCATTAGCCCTTGAATTGAAGCTTTGTCCTGAAACAGAACGTGAAGATGTGGCCAAGTCGCTGACGGAACATATGGCAAGACGTAATTATCGTGCGGACTTTGGTATTATTGGCGCTAAATATGTACCGCGAGCTCTGGCGGCCAATGGATATATGGAAGCTGCATTTCAGGTAGTTACCCAGCCGGAATATCCGGGATGGATGAACTGGCTTAGCCGTGGCGCGGAAAATCTTTGGGAGGCATGGAAGGGAAGCAGTTCACGCAATCATATTATGTTTGGAGATGTGGCGGCCTGGATGATGCAATTCCTTGCCGGGATTGTACCGGATGAAGCTCATCCTGGATTCAGCCAGATAACCTTAAAACCGCAACCTGTAAAAGATATTTCCCATGTAAAAGCATTTTATGAGACGCCAGCAGGTCTTTTACGGATTACATGGTGGAATGAAAATGGTAATTTTCGTATAAAGGTCAGCCTGCCGGAAGATATTCCCGGACATATTATCATGCCTGACCGGTCTATCCAGACGATTTCAAACGGTGAACTTTATTTTTCTAAAAGATGTTAAGAGTAACCTGAAAGTTTTAAAACAAATCTGATGGCGCAAGCCAACAGTTTGCGGGAGATCTGCGGCGGGAAACTCAATCATCTTGGAGTTGAGGCGGCACCGGGCAAGTCCAATCTTTCGTATGCCAATCAACATCGTGATCCGGAAATCTTCAAGGCGTCGGTGAGCATGTTTGGGATTCCCTTTAGAGTATGGTTATCCAAATTTAAAAGATTTTATGGGTATAATTTGCCTCAAACGTGCTCCTTTTCAATTCTTATTTAAATTTTAACAAAAAACTTGCACACGGCGTGTTTTTATATCACAATGCTCAACAATCACAATCTTCGGGTGTTAATTGAATTGATGTACCGCCATCTATTGTAACGCTGGAACCAGTGACTTTGGAACAGGCATCAGAAGCCATAAACATTACTGCGCGGGCAATATCCGCGGCAAGGCATTCTTTCCCTAATGGAATATTTTTGCGCCTGCGTTTGACTGTTGCGGCGGTCAATTCTGACCAGCGGTCAGAATGAATGTAGCCTGCGACAACCGTATTGACTCGTATGTTATACGGAGATAAATCAACCGCCATTGCTCGACTCAGGGCATTTACTGCGCCTTTGCTGGCAATATAAGCTGTGCGTCCCTTGATGGCGCGTTCCGCTGTGTTCGATCCAACATTGACGATAGCACCGCCTCCGTATTTTTTCATAATCCTGGCAGCACGTTGTGAACAGTGAAACAAACCCATTGTGTTGGTTTTCAATGTTTGTTCAAGCAATTCATAAGGCGTATCAATAAATGAATAGCCTACTGCCTGAATTACCGCATTGTTAACCAGTACATCAAGTTTTACATTTTCGGATTCAAGTGAATCAAAAAATGCATTAACCTGTTCCGGGCGGGAAATATCAAAGGTGGCTTCGATAACTTCGACATTAAATTCATCGCGGATTTCTTTTGCCACGCGCACGGTATCTGCTTCTTTGCGCCCGTTAATGATCAAATTTGCTCCGGCTGCGGCAAATTCTCTTGCTATTCCCAGTCCGGTGTTGCGCACCGAACCGGTTACCATAACAGTTTTACCTTTAAAATTCATATTTTATCTCATTGGGGATTTTTAAAATAAGATTGTGCGTTTTCCGGACGAATATCGGTCAGGTCGCCACGGTAATGCCGGAGGTCCCGTTTCTCATATGGATGTTCGGCTATCGCATCTTCGTTCAAGTCAATGCCAAGTCCCGGAAGTTCCGGGATCGTCATCAGCCCGTTGACAAAACTGACTTTTTCATTGCAAATATCTTTACGCCATGGAACATCTACTGCCATGGTTTCCAGAAGATGGAAATTAGGCGTTGATGCCGCTACCTGTAAAGTTGCCGCATTGGCTACCGGACCGCTTGGATTGTGCGGACAGATTGCAATGTGATTGGCTTCAGCCTGGGCGGCAATCTTTTTGACTTCGCCTATACCGCCCACATGGCTGAGGTCGGGTTGCACAAAATCGGCACAGTTCAACTTGAAAAAACGCTGATAATCCCAACGGCTGAAAACACGTTCGCCCGCGGCGACGGGAATGCGGATGCGTTTTTTGACCTCCGCCAAAGCGTCAAAATTTTCAGGAGGAACGGGTTCTTCAAACCACGTGATGTCGTAATCTTCCAAAGCGTGCCCGATACGTACAGCAGTAGCGACATTAAAGCGCCCATGGCCTTCAATCAATATTTCGACATCGTTGCCGACAGCTTCACAAACGGCTTCGACACACTTCAAAGCCTGGCGCAGTTCAGCTTTGCTGATATTCAGGTATGCGGAACCAAACGGATCCCACTTAAGGCCGGTAAAGCCCATAGCTTGAGCCTCTTTGGCTTTCGCCGCAAACTCATCAGGAGTCTTTGCCGGGGCGAACCAGCCGTTGGCGTAACACGGAACTTTATCGCGCACCAGTCCGCCAATCAATTGATAAACCGGAACTCCGAGAGCTTTGCCCTTGATATCCCAAAGTGCCATTTCCAAGCCGGAAAGTGCACTCATCAGCACCGGACCGCCACGAAAATAAACACTGCGATAGGTTTCATGCCATATAGCTTCGATATTTCGCGGATCTTTGCCGCGAAGATTACGGTCAAGTTCTCTGATCGCTTCCGCTACAGTTTGTTCGCGGTATTCCAGAGTGGCTTCACCGACACCATGGATGCCTTCATCCGTCATGACCACTACAAACACCCAGTTTGTACGGTAGGCATGACAGATCAACGGTTTTATTTGCGAGATTTTCATGATTCAAAAGTTTCCCTATTTGCATTAATTTATTGCCAATTTTTCAACGCCGATTAGCCAATATTGTCTATGCGCGAGATCGCTCTACTGATTTTTTTCGCTGCTGATTTCACTTTGTTTATAACCCTTGTTTTATGTTCACCGTTAAACTTTTCACGCGGTACAGAAACCCCAACCGACGCGACAAAACAGCCGTTTTTGAATATCGGAAACGCTGCAATTGCTAAATTGTTTGAGCGTGGCCCGTCGTACATAAAAAAGGCATTTTTTTTAATATCAGCTAAACACTTATCAAGTTCGGAACGAATTTTTACTGATTGCCAAAGCGGCGCCGCAGGCAGGCCACACTTTTTCACAAGAGCATCAACGGTCTGTTCAGGGGCATACGCCAACAAAATAATTCCGGTTGCAGTATCGTACAAATCATCATAAGCCAACTGATTAATGCTGACATTCATTGACGGATTATAATTGTAATGACATAATATATAACGTTGAAGATTATGCCGTTCCGCCATTAAAACAGATTCTCCGATTTCGGCAGCGCAGGCTTTGATAATCGTTTCAGCTTCTTTCACAAAGTCATTTTTATAGACGACTTGTCTGCTGAATGCAAACGCCCGTACGCCTGCGGTATATCCTTCATGCCGGGATATCTGGACGATATAGCCGGCCGCAACCAGATCTCCAATAATTCTGGAACATGTTGCCTTGTTTAGAGCAAGCTCTTTTGAGAGTCTATCCAACGAAACAGGCAATGGAGATGCCTGTACTATATATTCTAATATGGCAAATGTTTTGGTGAGAACTTTTATCATGATTGATTTTCATATTGTGAAATATTATTTTGAATTATAAATAATAATACATCTATAATGAAAATATGTCAATCGAAAAATACAAAAAAATCAGAACTTTAAAAGATTTTTTTTATTGCGGTATTTTTAATATTACCTCTTGACAATTTAACTTTTATGCATTATAATCTTTATTAAGGTGAATCGTGTCACATAAAAAGGAAAATTAAAAATGTTCGGTGATTATTTTCAGTTTGGAGCTTCTTTTGTGCCTTACGCAAAATCAGAAGATATGCCAATGAGCGAATGGGAAAATGATATCAAGAGAATGAAGGAACTGGGGTTTAATACAATCCGTTCCTTTGCCGCCTGGGATCGAATTGAGCGTCAGGAAGG
>CALABZ010000307.1 GCA_937888615.1 uncultured Lentisphaeria bacterium
GCGGGTTTGGTATAACGCGCAGTGCATCGCCTATCTGAAGGAAAAAGCGGCGGGAAACGAACGGGCCGCCGACATCATCCGCGATTCCTGTCTCTCCGTCTTTTCCGCTCCGGATGACCTTCGAAATCAAAACATCAAACGGAACCGCTGGGAGTAAAGAATGAAAAATAAACGTCTTGCCATTCGTCTGGAATATAAGAAAAACATCCTTCATGAAGTTACTTCCGACGCACTGTCGGAAACACTTTCCATCGGACGCGCCCCCGATTGCTCATGGATCATCCCTGTTGAGGACAACCTCGCATCCAGTCACCATGCCGCTGTCATGCTCAAGAATAACCGCTGGTGCATTTGCGATACCGGCAGCCGGAACGGTATTTTTATCAAGGGGGAACGAATATCCGAAAGAGTTCTCCATATCGGAGACGCCATCACCATCGGCGATTGTCTGTTGATCGTGGAAGAAGCGCACGCCGCGGCGGAAACCGGATCAAACCGGATTCAGCTTCTGACCGGTTCCGAGGCGGGGCGGATATTCCATCTGGAAAAACGCCGCTATATCATCGGTTCGACGCCGGACTGCGACATCCCGCTGATGAATCAGCTGGTTTCCCGGAAACACGCCGAAATCGACGTCCGTGCCGACGGCTGCTGGCTGAACGACTGCGGCGGAAAAAACGGCACATCCGTCAACGGAACCAAACTGAAGACCGGTACGGAGCGTTTACTCAAAGATTCCGACATCATCTCCATTGCGCAGTTTGACTTGAAATTTCTTGACCGCTCCGTCCGTCATTCGCAATCCAAACTTTGGAATTCCCTGCTGGTCGCTTCCATCACCGCCATTGCGGTCTTCAGTGTTTATTTTGTCTATGTTCACCTGAATCCATCCGCTCTTGATCTGCTGGAACAATCCAGAAGAGCAGCCGCAGCACGCAATTTTGAATACGCCGAAAAACTGCTGGCGGATTCCAAGACCGGTCGAGGCGCGGAGGATTGCTCGCTTCGGGCGTCCGATCTGGCTCGTCATATCGAGTCATGGAAAGAAACCATCCGGCAGTGGCAGATCGCGCAGGAAAATCTTGCTTCCGGCAGATGGACTGACGCCGCCTATGCGCTCGGAGCGATTGATGCGTCAAGGCTGGAGATTTGGAACTGGAATGACTCGGACGCCATGGAAAGCCGGAAACAGGCCGAACTTGCTAAAAAACTTCTGGACTCCTTCCTGACTGCCGGAAATGCGGCTGCGAATGATGAAACGCCTTTTGAAAAATTAAAAACGCTTGCCGCGAATCTGGATTCCATGCTGTCGGAGTCAATCCGCCTGAAGCTTCCCTGTATGGAGAATTTAAATAAACAGACTGCAAAACTAGTCAGCGAATTGAAATCCGATATTTCCGCCAATGACAGAATGGAAAAGATACTTTTGCGCCTTGCGGAAAAACCAACTCCTTACCAGAATATTATCACGGAATTGGAGGAAATCATCAAAAACAGTCGCGGCGTAACCCGCGTCCGCGCGGAAAAACTTGTTTTGCCGATTATTGCCCTTAAGAAAAGTTCACATAGCCTCAGAGAGGCGATAGACCGTATCGCCGATATGGATTTTTCCACTGTTGCTTCCGCTCAACTGCAACTTCCTCCGCTGGAACAATGTGCGCTCAATCCCCATATTGCCACATTGCGCCGGGAACAATCGGATATTCACAGCAAACTTGCCTCTGCCGCATCGCGTTTGAATCATCTCTGTTCCGCTCTCAGGGAATACAACATCACGGAAAAAGGAGAGACTCCATCACAGATCGTGTGCTTTTTCGACCCGGCGGTCATGAAAAATGTGTTTGCCTGTGATGTTCTGGGAAAAAAACTTCCATCCAGAGCAAGGCGTGCTCCTGCGGGAGATTATGACCGTGTTCTCGGAATGGAACCCTTTTATGATTTTCTCTACAGTCTGCCCATGGATTTCGATCCGGCAATTTACGACGACATTGCCTTCCCTGTAGAAATACTGCGCGCAAAGCAGACATTTCGCCGCTTGGAGGATCTTTCTTCCTTTGCCGCGCAAGACGGAAATCTTATCTTCTTCCGCGGTAAACTTGGCGGATTCAAACGTTTTACCGATGAACTGCTTCAAAAACGCTCCGCACTGGTCAAAGATTTTGCCGGACAAAGCCTTGAAACCCGCGAAGGTCTGATCGCCAACGGCATCGCCATTTTCCTTGCCGGGAAGCGTGATATTCCGGAAAGTCTCCCGGAAAAGTATATGAATGCGATGAAAAAATACCGTTTGCCGCTGGTAAAACTCTCTTCCGACTTTTCCACCGCGTCTCCGGCAAGAGCGATTGAAATTCGCGATGAAATCCTCCGGCGCGGCATTCCGGGTGATCCGGTCGTCAAAAAAATGTGGTCAAAAAGATAGGAAGCCCCCATGTCTGAAATCAAATGGACATATCAAAACTGGTGGATCAGCGCATCCGCTTCCGATACAGGAAAACAACGGGAAAATAACGAAGACGCTGTATTGTGTCTTGACCGCTCCGGATGTTTCGTCGTGTCCGACGGCATGGGCGGCGGCTCGGCAGGTGAAATTGCCAGTTCGACCGTCGTCACCTACATCCGTAATGCCATTGCCGAATGTCCCATGACAATGGAACAGAGGCGGGAAGCCGTATCCAATGCGGTTTACCGGGCGCATGAGGCTATTGTTGACTACGCCGACCGCCATGAATATGAATCCATGGGCGCGACTGTTGTTGTGCTGCTTCTGGACCCCTTTGCCCCGGATCGCGCGGAACTTTTTTTTGCCGGAGACAGCCGTATTTACCGGATGCGGGGAAAAAATCTGGAATGCCTGACCTCCGACCATACCATTGCCAATGTTTCCGGTATTCCGGAAAAGAAACTGCCATCGTATATGGCGGGACTTCTTTCCAATGTCGTCGGAATCAAAAAAGGCTTTTTCCTCGCATCCCAATCCGTGGATATTCAAAAAGACGATGTATTTCTGCTCTGTTCCGACGGATTGTACCGGCAAATTCCGGATGCAAAACTTCTGCATGCTGTTTTGAAAGGAAAAAACCTGAAAGACGTTCTTTCCGGATGGATCGACGATGCCAATCACGCGGAAGGGATTGACAATCTTTCCGCGATTTTAGTCCGTTTCGGCAATCTGCCATCGGGAAATCAAATAAAATCTGTTCCGGATGAATATCATGAAACATTGGATGATTCCGGCGAAAATCTTCAGGAGACGGTCCTATGACACAAAGTTCATTTCTTGTTTTATTTCTCGAACCGGTCCGCATATATTTGGAGGACGATTCCGTTTCGGAAATTCTGATCAACGGTCCGCAAGCCATCTATATCGAAAGGAAAGGCAAACTGGAGAAAGTCCCCGCCGCTTTCCCGAGTGAAGCCGCCTTGAAAGCCGCGGCGGTAAATATTGCGAAATCCGTCGGGCGTATCCTCGACGACGAGTATCCGCGTCTTGACGCCCGTCTGCCGGACGGATCGCGCGTTCACGCCATGATTCCGCCGCTGACCCGCTGCGGAACGGCGGTTGCCATCCGGAAATTCAGCAAGGACATGCTCACGGTGGAAAAACTTCTGAGTTACGGCAGTTGCTCCGAATCTATGATGCGTCTGATTGAAACGATGGTAAAACTGCATAAAAATCTGATCGTTTCCGGGGCAACGTCATCCGGTAAAACATCCATATTGAATTTACTGAGCGGATTCATTTCTCCCAACGAGCGGATTATTCTGATTGAAGATGCGAGCGAACTTCAGCTTCGTCAGCCGCACGTTGTCCCCTGCGAAACCCGTAAGCCGGACAAAAATGGCAAAGGCGAAGTAACGATCCGCGATTTGATTCATTCCGCACTGCGGTTGCGTCCGGATCGGTTGGTTATCGGAGAAATTCGCGGAGCCGAAGCGCTTGATCTGCTGCAGGCGATGAATACCGGGCATTCCGGTTCCATGTCAACCATTCATGCGAACAGTCCGCTGGATGCCCTTTACCGCTTGGAAACCTGTTCGCTGTTTTCCGGTTTGGACATCCCGATTTCAGCATTGCGAAGCCAGATTGCCAGTGCGGTAAATGGCGTTGTTCACACGGCGCGTCTGCCGGACGGTTCCCGCAAGATCGTTGCGGTTTCGAAAGTCCTGCCGCTTCAAAACGGCGAATACCGTGTCCAAACCCTGATGCAATGGAAAACCCACGCCATGGAAGCCGATGGCAGAATATCCGGAAATTTTGAGAAAACCTCCGCAATCCCGTCATTTAAGGACGAGGCTGAAATATCAGCCCTGCCGTTGGAATAGCTGTTTTTTTGGTTCTTCTGCACTTTGTGAAAAATCGGCAGTCGCATAGCCGGAACCCCTGCGCAATCAAGCCCCAAGCCGGCATAAACGGGAGCGTTGCTCCCGCCGTCCTGCGGACGGACTTTATTCCGTTTGCGGCTTGACAGCTTCGGGAACCCGGCTGAAGATTTCTTGTGTTGACCGAAAAAATGATTTTTTCGGATCAACTTCGCAGAAAAAAGAAGCGACTGGCCGCATCAGGCTCTATGTTTTAGTTACTGAAGCGAAACATGGAGGTAAAACGATGTCAACCAGTCTTGCATACCATACTCAGGGAATCATTGGATTTCAACATCAATCTTTCACTTTTTCCGGAGGAATCGCAATTCAGCGACTTGAGCGCAAAGAGTTTCGTTGTCCTCAATGTTTCAGTCCTTCGGTAAAATCATATTTTATCAGGACACGCCGGATTCAGGGCTTGCCGTATGGGACAAAACCAACGTTCTTTGAGCTGGATATTCATCGAATTTACTGCTCAAAATGCCGTTGCAGCAGCGTGGAGAACTTGCCTTTTACATCGCATCCGAAGGCGAGAATCACCACCGCACTTGAGCGGACGATTATTGAACTGCGACCGGAAATGACCATCAGCGCCATCAGCAGATATTTCCAACTTGACTGGCGAATCATCAAGGCTTGCGAGAAGCGTTACCTCACAAAAAAATTCAAACATATCAAACTCAAAGAAGTGCGATACATCGGCATTGATGAAATTGCCATCGGTCATGACGACGCGGGCAAAACGGCATACTGGACAATCGTTCGTGATTTGGATTCCGGTGCTGTCCTCCATGTCGATCGAGGCAAAGACGGCGAGGCGCTCAGAGGATTTCTCAAACGGTTGCATCGTTCCAAAGCAAAGATTGAATTGGTTGCCATGGATATGGGACGAGCGTTCATCAGTTGGGTAAAAAAACATCTTCCCCTGGCGAACATTGTTTTCGACCACTTTCATGTCATCAAACTGATGAATGAAAAAATCGACAAAGCCAGACGGAAAATCGCGGCAAAACTTGATGACAACGAAAAAGAGGTTTTGAAGAAACAGCGCTTCACGTTGTTGCGCAACGCCGAGGATTTGAGCGAGGAGGCAATCGAGCATTTGAAGGAAATCAAGGAAACGTTTCAGGAGTTGGCCGATCTCCATATGATGAAGGAATATCTGCGAAGTATTTACCGGGTGGCAACAGTGCTTCCAGTGCGGAAATAGCGCTTCAATTCTGGATTAAAATTGCCAAGGAAATCAAATCCGAGGAATTACAGAAAATGGTTGCCACTTTAGAAAACCATTGGGATGGAATTTTGGGCTTCTGGCAGTTTGGCGGGGCGACGAATGCGGCAATGGAAGGCTTCAATAACAAAGTTCGCACTCTATTGCGACAGGCCTACGGTTACCGCGATCATGAGTACATGCGACTGAAAATCCTGGATCTTCCAAGCAACAAGTTGCAGGTCGTTGTTTGAGGAGATTTTTTCACAAAGTGCAGAAGAGGCCAAAAAACTTTCAGCCCCTATTTGAGCTCAACATGGCGGTGACTGGGCGCTTACGTTGACGGCCGCTATGTCTGGCTGAACGTATCATGGAAGGGCGACCTTCCGGTGTTGTACGACTCCGGTGACGCTCCATTTTTTTGAACCGTGGTGCCGTCGCCTCGGTATTCTCGGAAAGAATTCTGGCGCAACACAGGAACAATGAGTTTTTTGTTTGCAAAATCCCGGCAGAAGGGGTAAATTGCCAAGGGTCAACATTCATATTCAACAAAGGAAAATATCATGGCACTGACAAAGCGCGATATCGGCCTGAAGGTTTCCAGGGAAAGCGGAATTTTGCAGGATACGGCACACAAGGCCGTTCAAACGGTGCTTGACGCCATTGCCGACGAACTCCGGAAAGGCGGACGGGTGGAACTCCGGAACTTCGGGGTCTTTGAGGTTGTCAACAGAAAATCCCGAATCGGCCGTAACCCGAACAACCCGGGCGTCGATGTAAAAATCCCCGAAAGGAACGTGGTCAAATTCCGGGCGGGCGGCAGTCTGCGGAAGGACATCGACAAGTGATCTTTCATAGCTCCGTTTGCTTATTGAGGCCTATTCCGGCTCGTGGGGCGACACTTAAAAGCGGTCTTGTGCGCCTTTATAGCACGACAAGACCGCCGAAACATAGTCCTTGTTACTTGTTGTATTTGATCGCGGTGGCGGTCATGGTTACAACGACAGTATTGATGCCGCAGATGCAGCTCTGCTTGTAATCCATCTTGACATCCGTGAGATCGGTCGCGCCGGGGGCTTGCTTCAAGGCCGCAGCTTTCAGCGTTTCGTAAGAGGCGTCGCCAAAATTGAAGGCAGTAAAAATGCTCTTCAGCTCGGCGGTTGCCTTGACATCGCGCTTGACTACAACGGCATCCTGCGCCGCATACTGCGGGAGCATAGCGTTGGCGGACATTTCACTGTAAAGGTTCATGCCCGCGCCACCGAGCGTGACCGCTCCGTTGTTGGTTCCGACACCGGCACAGCCGGTCATGATTACCGATGCGAGAACCGCACCGCCGACGAGAAGAAAACTTTTCTTCATGTAACGCTCCTTTGCGTTTGGGTTAGACTTGAATACGAACGCATTTCGCATTCAAAGACGTTATGGGTAATTTTATTCCACAATCTCCTTCATGGGGACTTCCGTTGTGTTATACCGGCTCGCCAAAACGATTTGTGCCCTTTTCACCCTCAGGAATGCAAAGCAGGAGAAGGATAATCCCTCCAATGAGCGGAATCAATGCAATTAATTGCATCCATCCGGTTTTCCCTCGATCATGCAGACGTCTGGCAAAAGCTCCC